>JBKJRW010000137.1:0-13187 GCA_046593165.1 Gemmatimonadaceae bacterium | reverse complement strand
GATCGCGACGATCTTCCCACCCATCGTTATTGCGGTCATTGTCGCGACGCCTGTCATTGTCGCGACGGCGGTCGTTGACGTTCCGAATAACCCGTCTGTCGATCACGCGGTAGCGCCCGAATGAATCTCGGCGGGCCCGTTCCCGAACCACGTTCCCGTTGGAATCGACGCGGGTGCGGACGAAGATATCGTTGCCATTCCGGTCGCGGCCCTCACGACGCCACTGTCCATCTGAGCGTGAGTTGCCGATTACCCTTCCGTTGCGGTCGTGGATCGTACCGTTGCGGGTATCGGTAGTACCTCTGTTCCCCGTGTTTGCGGGATCCCACCACGGCCCCTGCGCCGCCAGCGGAGCCGCGAGCGTCGTCGCGGCAAATAGTCCGAACACAAATGCAATGCGTTTCATCGTCGTTTCTCCTTTATTGGTCAGAGGAGTCGTCGTTGTCCTTCTTCGACTTCCCTTTTTTCCTGGGCTTCTCGTTACCACGCTTCGGCGAGTTGTCGCCAAAGATCACCGATCCATTGACTGGCCTGTTTCGGACAGCCGTGACACAGTCTGTCGGTGCCGGTTGCTGGCCCGCGGGTACGCCCTCGATCCAGATTCGGCACATGCCCGCAGGAGGCCTGAAAGCCGGAGGAATCGCCGGCCCCTGCGTGCGCTTCGGAAGTCCGGGAAAACGCACGGGGAAATCGGGCAGCCCCTGCGCATTCGCCGGCCTCCCCACCGCGAGGATCCCCGCGGCAAGGAGTGCGAACCCCCATCTATTCATCTTCCCCGCGTTACTCCGCGAGAACGTAAGGATTGTCATGACCATATCCTTTTGCATAGGGGGTGCCATCTGTGGTATGTTGACCTAACTTCAGGAGATACAACAACTTACGCGCTACCAACCCACCTCTGGATGCCGTCTGGTGTCCTATCAGGAGGACACTCTGCGGAGACGGTTAGACGGCTCTGGACCCGCCCGCCCCGTCCGCCAGAAGCCCCAATACTTCACCCGGCAGAGCATGTCTGCCAAGCTTCGATTTCTCAAAAACCGGAACTCCATCGCTCATGACCTCGAACCGGCCCCCTTTGGAGGGCTTCATTTCGATCTCTACGTCCCGATAGCGATCCCTGATCTCAGCCGCCAGACTGGCAGCTCGGGGCTCATAGTTTCAAAGAGTGCAGTATTCGATCGAAATCTTCATTGCCATGCCTCGCGGGTTCGTGTTTCTCTGGAGACTGTATCTAATGCAATTCCGGGGCGCCAATAATGATAAGCGCGGATTTCCGGACACCGCGACTTCCCAATGATGATGCACAGCCCCACTGCCACCGCTACACATCCAGCGTCGCCCGCATGGAGCAGAGTTGACTCGGCAACGCCCCGGATTCACGATCATCGAAATCACAGTCGTGCTCGCCATCGCGTCAGCACTGTTCGCCATCGCCTTGCCCCGCGCATGGGGGTTCGTCGATACCATCGAAGTGCGCGGCGCCGTGACCGAAATCGAATCGCTGTTCTCGCTCGCACGACATGCGGCCATCGCCCGAGGACAGCAGGTGGTACTCGAAATCGATCAAGGGAATCGCACGATTTCCGTCCGCGCGGGCACGGAGCTCATTCGCACGCGGGAAGTTGGACGCGCGCACGGCGTCGGGATCTCATCCAACCGCACGTCGATCACCTACTCGCCCATCGGGATCGGCTACGGCGCCGGGAACCTCACGATGATCGTCTCGCGAAATCGAGCCGCCGACACGATCGTCGTATCGAGGCTGGGCCGCGTGCGCCATTGACCGCTCAGTCGACCTTGTCTTCCGCTTCCAGCACAACGGGCATCACAGAACCGAAATCATAGCCGGGCACCGAGATACGGGGAATCGGCTCGCCAATCACTCGCTCGATCGACCTCACCATCGCAATCTCGTCCGGCGCCATGAACGTGAACGCATCGCCCGTCGCCGCAGCCCGCCCAGTACGCCCGATGCGATGCACGTAGTCCTCGGCCTGCTGCGGCACGTCGTAATTGATGACGTGGCTGATTCCGGAAATGTCGAGGCCCCGCTGCGCTATGTCGGTCGCGACGAGCACGCGGACCTTGCCGCTTTTGAAGTCCTCGAGCGCCCGCGTCCGCTCACCCTGCGACTTATCGGCGTGCATCGCGGTTGCGCTGATTCCCTTTGTCGACAGATGTCTCACGACCTTGTCGGCACCGTGCTTGGTGCGAGAAAAGATCAGGACCGAATCCATTCCCTTCTGAATCAACAACTCTGCGAGCAGGTCGGTTTTCTTGTCGCGCGGTACAGGATACACCGCGTGAGTCACCGTGCTTGCCGCCGACGAGCGCCGCCCAACCTGCACCACCATCGGCTTGCGCAGATACTTCCGCGCCAGCGCTTCAACCTCGGGTGGCATGGTGGCACTGAATAAAAGAGTCTGACGGAAACGCGGAACTTCCGCCACAATTCGATTGAGTTGCGGTGCGAATCCCATATCAAGCATCCGGTCAGCTTCGTCGAGAACCAGCACCTCGAGCTCATCGAAGACCACGTTCTGGCGCTCCATGTGGTCGAGTAGACGCCCAGGGGTCGCGACAATCACATCCACACCCTGCCTAAGCACCTTCGTCTGCGGCTCGACTCCGACACCACCGTAAATCGGCGCCACTCTCAGCGTGGTGTGCTTTCCGTATTTCCTGAAACTCTCCTCTACCTGCACGCACAATTCGCGCGTCGGCGTCAGAACCAGCACGCGCACCTGATGCGCTCCGGTCTGCACATGCCCGTGACCCTCCTCAAGAAGGCGCTGAATGATTGGGAGCGTAAAGCCGGCGGTCTTGCCCGTACCAGTCTGCGCCAGGCCGATTATATCGCGGCCCTTCAACGCCAGCGGGATCGCCTGCTGTTGAATCGGAGTCGGATTGGTGTAGCCGGCGTCTTCCACCGCCCGCAGCAACTCGGGCATCAATCCGAGATCGGTGAAGCTCGGAAGTGGCGACTTACCATCCACCGCCTCGACCACCGATGAAGGAGCACTGGCCTCGGGTGCTTTTTTTCTCGGCTTCACGGGCGAAGCCTTTGGCCGGCGCGGCGAACTCTCACGTGTGGGATTCTTGCTCATTCTGGCTCGAAATATAGTCCGGCCGGGTCGCCACCCTGAAGAAATCGGCCAGGGCCGCGTTCACCAGGTCGGTAGACTCCGAAAGCAGAACGTGGCCGGCTTCGTCAACAATCAAAAACGGCACCTCGCGGCCAGCCGGAGAGTGTCGAGATGCATCGCGCGGACGAGAGAGTCGGTCGCGCGACCCAACCATTGTGATCAGCGGGGCAGCGACGTCAGGAAAGGGCGCATCCCAGGTGAACTCATGCAGCAAATGCCGGAGCGCTCGGGTGAATCCGGGGAATTGAGTGGGTGCCCAGAACTCATCTGCATCCTGCTCCGACGCGCGGCGCGCCGAACCGTATACCACACTCAGCATCACGCGTATCACGAAGCGGCGCGCGAGAAACGGAATAATTGGAATCGCCACCGAAGGAGTGAGCGCTTTGAACAGGCTTAGGCCCCGAACTCCCGCAAAGCCGACCGGTGCCATCAGCGCCACGCCACTGACTCGGTCGGGAACCGCGGCCGCGACATGCACCGCGAGGGAAGCGCCCATCGAGTGACCAACAAGGCCAGCCCGCTTCAAGCCAAGCGCGTCGAGTATCTCGATGAGATGGTCGCGCATTGCGCCCAGGGTGTATTCCGAAGCCGCGCCGGGTTTGTCGGAAAGCCCATGCCCCTTGAGATCTACTGCAAAAACGCGGAAGCCCGAGTCGGCCAGATAGTGAATGTTGTCATGGAACATCCACACGCTGCATCCCCAGCCGTGGACGAGCACGAGAGGTGGCGAGGTCTCGTCGCCCGCCTCGACTACCCTCACGCGCAGGCCGGACGAAAGCAGAACCATCCGCACGCCGAGGCCGGTTTCGCCTGCGGGGTACATCTCCGCGGGCGTCAACCGGCGACTCACCAGCCTCATGTGTCGCTAGATGATCTTTACGTCGCGACCGAGCAGCTTTCCGATGAGTCCAATCCGGAACGTGACATCCGCCCACGCGGCGCCGGTCGCCTTGGAACCGACGCCGGCCGAAAGATCTTCGAGAGGGAACATGGGCCACACGCGCGGATTGCTCGTCGTCGGAATGTTGGACCCCTTGTGCGGATGCCACACGCCGGTGCGGTCGCGGTCGTCCTCGAAACGCTCGAACATCTTCATCCAGTTCTCGTTTCGGCGGAGAAATCCGAGCCGCGCCATTGTCTCGAGCCACATCAGCGCAAACGGAATGTCGGCCTCGACCGCGTTGCGGTGTGGAAGTCTGTCGCCGAGCACGAACTGTGGCTGCTCGAGCATCTTCTTGCCGACGATCTGGATCGCGTCCTGCCGGGGGTTGGGCTGGGCGATGTACTGATAGATTCGCTCTGTTTCCGTGTAGCTCTCGTTGCGGAAGATCGGCATGTGCGCAAGCATCGTCAGCGTATGGAACGTCGGCGGCGAGACCTCCGCCGCGAGCACATGCACGTTACCCACACGCTTCCACGGCTTTTCCGCGAGTGGAGAGTGGAGATACGCATCGACCCGCTCAAGAATTCTCCGAGCCGCACCGCGCAGCCGGGGATCGCTCTCGTATCCCGCCTGCGCCAGTGCTGCGGCCGCAGCTTCACGAAGCTGCATGCGTCCGCGCCTTACAGAATCATTGTCCTTTGCTTTTGCGCCCAGCTCGTACAGATATGCGGGATCGTTGTCTTCAGCGAGGAGCCTGAAGAGCGCCCGGCGTGCGAGAGCGAGCGGCGGCGATTCTCTATCCCATCCATACTCGAGCAGCCTCCGCACAGCGGGTATCGTTCCGACACCTGTGAAATCGCCCGCGTGGCGAGGTACTGAAAGCATCGACTCGTTCCAGATGCCATCGACTTGCTGCGACAGCGCGAGCCGCAGGGCAGGTCGGTGCGCGTACGGCAGAAATCCCAACTGCCGCGCAGATACATCGGAAACCTTGGCTACCTCTGTAGCCGAGCGGTACGAGACCGGCCCTGAGGCGTTGTCAAGCATCCATCCCAATGGGAAGGTGATTGACTCTCCAGTCCCTGGTGGCGGGGCGAGAATAATATCGGCGGCGGAGCTGGGAACTGTCACAATCGGCGCTCGACGTCAGGTGTCGTTAAGAAAGAAGCCGGCTTTTCGGTAATTCACGCCGGGTCCGGAAAGGCTCTATCCGCGAACTCGTGGACGTGCATGGCCGGAAACTGGCCCTGTGCTGGCGCGTAAGAATAGCACTTTTTGAACTTGGCGCTAGTGCATGGCGGCTAAACCATTGCTGATTAACGACTTAACTCAGAGCACAAACTGTGGTTTCAGCGACAGCCATGGGCGTGAACGTCAGTTCAACCATTCTGGGTGGCCCGGCGTACTGATGTATGTACGTACCACTCATCGGTATTAAATACAGCTACTTCGGAGACAGAATGAGTTGGATCAAATTGGCAGTCGCGGGTCTCGCGCTTTGCGCCGGCGCATCGGCCGCAAGCGCACAGGGCGGCCCGCCTCCGGGTGGACCATCGCAGGGCGGACCTCAAGGTGCACGGGGCGGACGCGGCATGGCGATGCTCTTCGAGGGCATCACACTCACAGACGCACAGCAGGTGCAGGCCGACTCAGTCCGCGCGAAATACGCGGGCGAGCGTCAGAAGATGATGCCAAATGGAATGGGCGGCGGACCTCCCGACGAGTCCATGCGCGCGAAGATGATGGAGATGATGGAAAAGCAGAATGTCGAGCTGCGCGCGATACTCACGGCGGATCAGCAAAAGGTATTCGACGCCAACGTTGAGAAGAGAAAGCAGATGATGCAGCGTCCCCCGCAGGGCAGCTGATCAGGGCTCATCTCTCCGGATTGAGGGCCGCTTCGGTGTAGCGACTTCCCGGGTTCCAGAGTATCCAGCTCTGGAACCCGTTGTCGTATCCACCCTTCATCTGCGCGCGCACCTGCTCGGCGTAATAGCGCGGGGGGCCCATCGTAAAATCCTGATACCAGGGAATGATCCTGCCGGCGTTCGGAATTTTCGCTGTGCGGCGGACCACGTCCTTCATCGCACCGTTGATCGTCGCGTAGGGGCGCGCGTTGGGATTGCCGATCTTGTACGTGCCGGGGGCAAAGTGCGACGGGTAAACCATCGGCAGCACGGCATCGGCCTGATCCACAAACATCTCCCAACGCTGGCCAATCCCCATGTCGGTGGTGTCCGTCGCGGTCAGCCCGAAGACATCGATCGTAACCGGAATTCCCAGCGGCTTGAGCACCGACCGCACATAGCCGAGTTGATCGCGAATCACCTGAGCACGCACACGGCCATTGGCGAGCGGGTACGTCGATTCGCGAATCAACCGCTTCTCATCGGGAAAGCGGACGTAATCGAACTGCACTTCGCTGAAGCCGAGGTCGTAGGCTTCTCTGGCCAGGTCGGCTGCGTACTGCCAGACCTCGCGCCGATGCGGATCGAGCCACGGAATGCCGTCCTTGTCGATCCACGGTTGAAGATTGTCGCGCCGCTTGATTGCCCAATCCAGTTTTTTGCCTGCGAGCAGCGGATCCTTGGCGACGACGATGCGGGCGATGGGGTAGATGGCGTGCGCCCTCATGGTGTCGAGGATGGCGCGCAGCTTCTTGTGTGACATCGCGCTGTTGGTGTCGGCGCCGATCTCGACTGCGAGTGGAACACGCGACTTGTAGAGCACGAATCCACGGTCGTCCTTCACATCGATGACCAGCGCATTGACCTCGGTGCGCTTGGCGAGGTCAATGAGTTGTCCCATCTTCCGGCCGATTGCCGCCCAGCGATTTACGTACAATCCGCGCAATGTGTCAGGCGTTGCGACTCTCACGATTTTCGCCTTTTCGATCGAATCCTTTCTGATCGAGTCCGTGCGCACCTGTTCAGCGCTGCGGCCCGTACCGGCAACAGGCCCAGGGGCGGCCGTTCCGGACCGAACCGACGCGCCGTCGCTACACGCCGCAGTGGCGATAGCAGACGCGACAACGCCCCATGCGAAGAGCATTCCTTTCAGTCTCATTTTATTCGTCTTGTTGCGCGTGGCGTGGGCTAGAGCGCGTTGACCTCGGCGGCGGCGTCGGAGAGATAGCCCATCTCCTTCACCACCACCTGCGCCTGTTGGGTGACCATACTCAGTCCGTTCGACATACCAGTCATCCCTGCGGAACGGTAACGCAGAAGCTCGAGACGCATGGAGCGGAGAAGCTGCCGGCAGTGCTCCAGCTTTGTCTCCGACTCGGTGCGCCGCTTGCCAAGGTCGGCAACCACGCGGCGCTGACGCTTGAGGTGTGCAAGCCGACGCACACGTTCCTCGCTGGCGCGGTAATCGAGCGGGTTCGCCTGTTCTTCCAGCTTGCCGATCTCTCTCTCGATCGACTCGGGCGTGTCGCTCGAGTCCCGCAAGTCCAGCTCGGCCAGATTGGTAGCCACCTCCATCGCCTTGCGATAGATCGCGTCCGCCGATTGTCCCACGTCTGGAATCTGGTCGCGCTCTTCCTTGGTCATTCCCATCAACTGCCGGTGAATCTCGTCGCGATCCATGCGCACCGAAGCGAGTGCTGACCCATACGGTGAGTTGTCGGCTGGCAAATGCGGTGGCGGATTGGACTCACCGGGAAGCGGAGATCGGGGCATGCGTCCGCGTGAGCCGGTTCCTGCGGCAAGCGCGCCCGCCGGGCGATCGTTGAACAACCCACCGGAAGCGCGCGCACGGGCGCGAGCGCGCACCTGCTCACGCTTTGTCTCGTCGAACAGGGCGCGTGCGTCGTCGATCGTTTCCGCGGCGACATCGAACATGAGGCGGTCGCGCGGCTGCCTGAACACGTCGCGCCAGTTGTACCCTTCCTGCCAGAGCTTCGAATACTGCACGGCGAGAAAGATCGACCAGAAGCCGGTGACCGCGAAAAATCCGAAGTCTCCTCCGAAGATCGACAGCGGTATCAGTATTCCGTTCACCGCGAGGTACGGTGCAAGCTTCTTCCTGAATTTCTTCACCGGCTCTGCATTCCACCGGTCGAGCTCGTCGGGCGTCGGAACCGAGGGCGACCTCAAGCCGCCGCCCGTGCGGGTAGTTCCGCCGCGCGACATCGCAGTGCCGCCGGCAGAGCCATAGCTCGCAAGTCCCATCGGCGACGCAGTCGCGGCGGATTGGGCGGTGCGAAGGGTCGGCATGACTCCGCTGCTCAACGCGACGACCACCGATTCCGCATCGGGAAACCGGTTTGCCGGATCCTTCTCGAGCATCAGCATGATCACCCGCGCCAGGTCCGGCGGCAGGTCGGGCTGTCGCTCATCAACAGGAGTGGGACGCTCCGACAAATGCTTGACGAGCATCGACGGAGTGTTGGGTGCGTTGAACGGCAGGTCGCCACAGGCCATCTGATAGCCGACGACACCAAGAGAATACAGATCGCTGCGGCCATCGATGTCCGACTCGCCCGCAGATTGCTCGGGCGACATATAGGCGGGCGTCCCGATCGCCATACCAGTCGCGGTGAGACGCGAATCGCCCGTATCTGTCAGAGCGCGCGCGATGCCGAAATCGGTCACCATGGCCCTGCCGGTATCGGCGTCCAGCAGGATATTGTCCGGCTTGATATCGCGGTGAACGACCATGCGCTTGTGCGCGTAACCGAGCGCATCGGCTACTTCGCGCAAAATCCGCCGTACCTCGGCGGGCTCCATCGCCCCTTGCTGGTGCAGGCGGGTGCCGAGATTATCGCCGGCAATGAAGGCCATGATGAAGTAGACGAGGTTCTCCCGCTCCTCGACATTATAGATCGGGACGATATGTGGATGGCTCAACTGCGCAGCGGTTTCCGCCTCGCGCAAAAAGCGCTGGCGGATATCGGCGCGGAAAGCCAGCTCCGGAGGGAGCAGCTTTACGGCGACGTTGCGCTTCAGGCGCTTGTCCCGCGCGCAGTAGACGATACCCATTCCCCCGCGTCCGATCTCGCTTTCTATTTCATAATTCGGCGCGAGAATGGATGCTACATGGGCGCCAAGAGCGTCATCAGGTCTTAATGGCATGCTTACCGCGTCATCCCGACAGACAGATTTTGCGAATCATGCCCCCCTGGCGTGAATCGGTCGCTCAAAAGATGCAGTATAGGTCCAACCAGTATTAAGACGTACGGCTAAAAGTAGTCGTTTCAAACTATCAGAGAAAAACATGGGACAGCGTCAAACTATACCCGTTCTGCCCCTTCGCGGAACAGTAATCTTTCCGGGGCTCACTGCCCCCATCGCAGCCGGCAGACCGGGAACCCTTCGCGCAATCGAGTCGGCGCTGAAGGGTGACAGGCTCGTGTTCGCGGTCGCTCAGCGAGATAACACTGACGAACCGACGCCGGACATTCTCTACTCCATGGGCGTCATCGCCCGTATCGGGCAGATTCAGCGCGGGCTCGGCGGAGTCCAGCTCCTGCTCCAGGGTGAGCAGCGCGCGACGGCCCTTCAGTATACGACCACGGACGGCTATCTCAGCGCGGTGATCGTCCCGGCAGAGGAGATGAGCCCGGTGGACGAGAACGATCCTGCGTTCACCGCTCTTCAGAAGGAAACGCGCGAGCGAGCCGCCGAACTCGGCGAGCGGCGTGGCCTGCCGGAGGAAGTCGTTCACCAGGTGCTCGACGCCGTCACCGAGCCGGGCCGTTTCGCCGATCTCGTAGCGGGTTATATCGACCTGCCCGTGCCTGAAAAGCAGGGGTTGCTCGAGACGCTCAGTATCGAAGACCGGCTGCGCCGCGTGCTTGTGCATGTCCAGCGTCAGGTTGGCCTTCTCGAGGCACAGGAAGACATCAAGTCGCAGGTGCAGGAAGAGCTGGGCGAGCGCCAGCGCGAGATGTACCTGCGCGAGCAGATGAAGGCGATTCAGAAGGAACTCGGCGACGACGATCAAAGCAAGGAGATGACCGACCTTCGGGAGAAGCTGAGCAAGCTCGAGCTTCCCAAGCAGGCACGGGCGGAGGTCGAGCGTGAGCTCGGTCGTTTGGAGCGGTCGGGCCGCGAGTCGATGGAAGCTCAGGTGATCCGCACCTATCTCGAGTGGATCGCCGAGCTGCCGTGGAACACCCGCTCCGACGATCAGCTCGATCTGAACAACGCAGCCAAAGTTCTGGAAGAGGATCATTACGGGCTCTCGGATGTGAAGGACCGCGTTCTCGAGTTCCTGGCTGTTCGACAGCTTCGTGCGCAGCAGATGGCGCAGGAAGTCGAGCGCGAAGGCGCGGTGCCGGCGTCGGTGTTGCGCCCGGAGACCGACGACGCAACGCCCGCCCTTTTTGTGGACAAGGACGAAGACCGTCCCATCACCGATCAGAAGGAGGCCAAGTCCCGCGCGATGGCGAAGGGCCCGATCCTCATCTTCATCGGACCCCCGGGGGTCGGCAAGACGTCGATCGCCAAGTCGATCGCGCGCGCGCTTGGACGCGAGTATGTCCGCGTAGCACTCGGCGGCGCTCGCGACGAGGCCGACATTCGCGGTCACCGTCGCACGTACGTTGGCGCGATGCCCGGCCGCATCATTCAGGGAATGAAGCAGGCGGGAACGAAGAATCCCGTCTTCCTTCTCGATGAGGTGGACAAGCTCGGGACGTCTTATCAGGGAGATCCGTCGAGTGCACTGCTCGAAGTGCTTGATCCGGCGCAGAACGACACGTTCACAGATCATTATCTCGGCATTCCATTCGATCTGAGCGAGGTGCTGTTCATCGCTACAGGCAACTTCGTTCAGAACATTCCTGGTCCGTTGCTCGACCGCATGGAGGTCGTGGATTTCGCGGGCTACACCGAGAAGGAAAAGGCGGAGATCGCGAAGAAATACCTGATTCCGCGGCAGCTCGAAGAGTCGGGGCTGGGCGACAAGGGGATTCACTTCAACGACGACGCGGTGATGAGTGTGGTGTCGAACTACACTCGCGAGAGCGGCGTGCGCCAGCTCGAGCGACAGCTTGGCGCGGTGGCGCGGAAGGTTGCGCGAAAGATCGCGATGGGTGAGACAGGGCCGATCGTGAACGAGGAGATCACCGCGGAGGAGGTACGCGAGCTTCTCGGAAGGCCAAAGGTGCATCCCGAGCGAGCGCAGGCGGCGAACGAGGTGGGTATCGCGACCGGCATGTACTACACGCCGATGGGTGGTGACATCATGTTCGTCGAGGCTTCTATCCGCAGATACTACGGCGTTCAGACCGATTCGGAGACGGCGGGCCCGGGCGGAGCGGTATCATTGATTCTAACCGGCCAGCTTGGCGATGTGATGAAGGAGTCCGCGCGCGCGGCGTTCACGTATGCGACCAACAACGCTGCGAAGCTCGGCATTCCCAAGGATCGTCTGGGCGCAATCGAGGCGCATATTCACGTGCCTGCGGGCGCGATTCCCAAGGATGGTCCGTCGGCGGGGCTCGCGATCGCGACTGCGCTGGTGTCGGAAATGTCGGACCGTGAGGTTCGGCGCGATGTCGCGATGACAGGCGAGATCACGTTGCGCGGCAGGGCTTTGCCGATTGGCGGGCTCAAGGAAAAGGTGCTCGGCGCCCACCGTGCCGGCATCAAGCACATCATCATTCCGAAGGCGAACGAGGCCGATATCGAGGATGTGCCGGAAGAGGTGCGGAATGACCTCACGTTCCATCCCGTCGAGACGCTGAGTGAGGTGCTCGAGATTGCGCTGGTGAAGCCGACTGGCACAGAGGCCACAGAGTTTGCAGCGCAGAGATCGACGGAGGGTGATACGCTGAGAGGTGAAGCGGCCGCCTAGTGTGGAGTCGCGGGGCTGCCTCTAGAAGGCCCAGCCGATAGACAGTCGCCCGATGGGCAAACCGTCATTTCCGTAATTGTTTCCGATGAGTCGCTTGGCCCCGATGCCAGCCGCGGCTGCAAAGCGCTGGTCGCGGCCCAGTAGCCAGACATAGTCTCCGCGAACGCCCAAGGTAAAGGCAGACTCATTCTGGTTGTCGCAGAGAAAGCAATCGTCGTTGATGCTGATAAATCCAGCGCTGGCGCCTACCGAGAAGCCTCGGATCGCGCGGGCGCCGGGGTAGTAGCGGACGATGCCATCAATGGCCGTGTAGTTGGAATTGTCAAAGTCGAATCTCGTTCCTGCAACCGCAAACGAAGCGGTGGGACTGAAGGCGTGCTCGAACTCGCCGTTGTACCACTCGAACAGGAGCCCGATCGGATTGGAAGAGATGAGGTTCGTGCGTTGCATTCCAGCGCGTGCGCCGTCTGTAGACTGCGCGAAGGCGGGAGATGCTACTGCGGCCAGGGCGAGCGCCGTGAAAGCCAGACGAAGATGTCTCATGGAATTGGGTGTTTGGGTTGTGGCGCGAGCAGCCACTGCTGTTTCGGCGGC
Organism: Gemmatimonadaceae bacterium; assembly: GCA_046593165.1. Classification (GTDB taxonomy): domain Bacteria; phylum Gemmatimonadota; class Gemmatimonadetes; order Gemmatimonadales; family Gemmatimonadaceae; genus UBA4720. The sequence continues at coordinate 758 of JBKJRW010000137.1, read as the reverse complement.
CGCTTCATAATTTAGGAAGGCTGGAGCCCGCGTCCATAGAATAGTTGCCGTTAGAATCCGATTGGACCCGAACGGAAAATCTTCCAGGGGTCAGCGCGCAGGGCTTCGGGCTCCGTTCCCTCCACGAAGTATTCAGTATAACGCCTATCCGCAGGAGTGGCCGGCGTGGCAAGCTGACCAGTCACCCGGTCGAACTGCCCGCTGATGACTCCGATTGGCGGAATCCACTGGGATTCCGACCGTTCGCGTGACGACCGCCCCGCGCTCGAGGCGTAGTAGCGCGCCATCATCCTTCCCCACACCGGCGCGGCCAGCGAACCACCAGCGGCACCAGGGGCGATCGTTTTTGGAGTGTCGAACCCGAGCCACACTCCCGCAACGACGTCGGGCGTAAGACCGATGAACCAGACATCGGTGTTGTCGTTGGTGGTGCCAGTCTTTCCTGCAACCGGGACGCTCGCTGGCAGATATCTGCGAATCGATGCGGCGGTTCCCCGCTCTACCACATCGCGCATCATGTCACGCACCACGAACGCAGCGCGTTGGTCGATCGCCGGCGGAAGCGCGCGAACAGCAACGCTATGGACAACCTTCCCCGCTCGATCCTCGATACGGTGAATGAACCGCGGCTCTACTGCGGTTCCCAGATTCGCGAACGTTGTGTACGACGCGATCATGTCCAGCGGTTGAACGGCTGACGCTCCGATTGCACTCGACGGATACGGAGCGATCGTTGCCTGAATACCCATGCGCTTCGC
>JBKJRW010000013.1:0-21697 GCA_046593165.1 Gemmatimonadaceae bacterium | reverse complement strand
GGCGTCAGGAATTGCTGGAACAGCTCGAAAAAGCCCTTTCCGGAAAGTACGACATCGAACGCGAGCTCGGCCGCGGCGGCATGGCGACCGTGTACCTCGCGAACGACATCAAGCACGACCGCGCCGTCGCGCTCAAGGTCCTGCACTCTGAACTCTCCTCCTCGATCGGCCCCGACCGCTTCCTGCGCGAGATCAAGGTCGCGGCACGACTCAACCATCCCCACATCCTGCCACTCCACGACTCGGGTGAGGCCGGCGGTTTTCTCTTCTACGTGATGCCTTTCGTCGAAGGTGAATCGCTTCGCGCAAAATTGAATCGCGTCGGGAAGCTTCCACTCGACGAGGCGCTCTACCTCGCGCGTGGAATCGCCGGAGCACTCGACTACGCACATCGACAGCGCGTCGTCCACCGCGACATCAAGCCCGAAAACATCATGCTTCACGAAGGCGAAGCCATGGTGATGGATTTCGGAATTGCCAAGGCGGTCAGCGTCGCAAGCGGCGACACGCTGACACAGATGGGCATGATGGTGGGCACTCCCGCATACGTGAGCCCCGAACAGGCCGCCGGCGAAAGCGAGATCGATGGACGCAGCGATCAGTACAGCCTCGCATGCATGCTGTACGAAGTGCTCACGGGGAAGAAGGCGTTCGAAGGGTCGTCAACCCAGGCAGTCCTGAGCAAGCGCTTCACCGATCCGGTGCCGTCTATCAAGAAGGCTGACGCAACCGTCCCGGACGAAATCGATGAAGCCGTTTCACGCGCGCTGTCGAAGGAGCCGCGCGAGCGATTCAACACCTCGGGCGAGTTCGCAAAAGCGCTGGTGTGGCCAAAGGTGTCAACTCCGGCCGACATGGCAGCGATGAAGCCCACAACTGCTCCCAAGTCGATAGCTGTTCTCCCTTTTGCGGACATGAGCGCGGAACGCGAGAACGGATACTTCACCGACGGCATGGCCGAGGAGATCATCAACGCCCTCACGACGATCAAGGCGCTGCGGGTAGCGTCGCGCACATCGTCATTCGCATTCAAGGGAACAACCGAGGACATTCGCCAGGTCGGCAAGAAGCTCGACGTCGCCACGGTTCTCGAGGGAAGCGTGCGCAAGGCGGGAATGAAGCTCCGCATCAACGCGCAGCTGGTGAATGTGGCCGACGGATATCAACTCTGGTCGCAGCGCTACGACCGCGACATGGAAGATGTGTTCGCGATTCAGGACGAGATCGCGCAGAACATCGTCAAGGCGCTGCGCGTCATTCTGAGCGAGGACGAGAAGCGCGCGATCGAGAAAGTCCCGACGGCCAACGTCGAGGCCTACGAGTGCTACCTGCGCGGCCGGCAGTTCTTTCACCAGTTCCAGAAATCCGCTCTCGAGTTTGCCAGGCAGATGTTCACCCGCGCGATCGAAATCGATCCCACATATGCGCTCGCGTACGCTGGGCTCGCCGACTCGTGCTCGCTTCTTTACACAAATTTCGACGCGTCCGACGCCAATCTTCGGAACGCTGAAACGGCGAGCCGACGTGCGCTCGAGCTTGGGCCAGAGTTGGCCGAGGCGCACGTTGCGCGCGGGCATGCGGTGTCGCTGAGCGGTAACAGGGCTGAGGCGGAGGCAGAGTTCGAGACCGCGTTGCGCCTGAACCCGCAATTATTCGACGCGGCGTACATGTTCGGCCGCGCGCTACTCGCGCAGGGACAACTTGAGCGCGCGGCGACAATGTTCGAGCGCGCGTCCGAGCTGCGTCCGGAAGATTACGTCGTTCCGGGTCTGCTTGGCGGCACCTATTCATCACTCGGTCGCACAGCCGACGCCCAGCGGGCGTTTCGGCGACAACTCGAAGCAGCCACGAGGCGGCTTCAGCTCAACCCCGACGATCCGAGAGCACTCTACATGGGTGGCGTCGCCCACGCGCGGCTGGGCGAGGGAGCGCGCGCGCGGGACTGGGCGCAACAGGCGCTCGCGATCAACGGGAACGATGCGACCGTGCTGTACAATGTCGCCTGCATCTTCTCGATCAGTGGCGAGATCGACGAAGCCATTGCCATGCTGGAGCGCTCCGTCGGCGCCGGCTTCGGTCACTGGAGCTGGATCGAGAACGATTCCGACTTCGAGCCGCTCCACGAGAACCCACGGTACCAGGCATTGCTCGCACGGAAGGATAGCTCCCGGCACTGAGCTGTCCGAGCCAGATTCGGAAAATCTACTGAGAGGTCCGGTTCTCTCAGTTTTGGCTTTTGCCGACTGCGCTGCGCTCCCAGCTTTTGGGCGGAAAGCTCAGGTATTCCGCCTGTCCTGCCTTTACCCGCAGCCGCCCGGCGGTCATCTTGAATGGACATGAAAGCCATCCTTATCGTCGACCACGGGTCGCGCAGGGCCGAGGCTAACAACATGCTCGTCTGCATGACGAACCTCGTCCAGGCCATGGCCGGCGCGGATATCGTCGTCAGGCACGCGCACATGGAGCTGGCCGAGCCGTCGATCGCGGCAGGTTTCGAGAGCTGCGTTGCGGCCGGGGCTACCGAGGTCATCGTGTTCCCGTACATGCTGTCACCGGGCAAGCATTCCACCGGAGATATCCCGCGGATGGTGGCAGAGGTTGCAGCGGCCCATCCTTCGGTGATTTTCGACGTCACACCCGCATTTGGAGTTCACGAGAAACTCGGCGAGCTCATCCTGAACAGGGCCGGCCTTCGCGTCGATCCGTCGTATTCCGATGCCGATGCGGAGCGCTGCTGGGATCCCGCGTGCTCCCGCACACTTTGCGGCGATGCGTGCCGCGTACGACAAGCCGAAATCACCGGATTTTTTAGACGCCCTGACATTTCGGGCCACTGACCAACTAACGCACTGCCATATGACCGTTGACACCGACGCGCGTCCCGCGCTCACCATACTCTCCGAAGAAGAGGAGATGTTCCGCGACGCTGTCGCAGGCTTCGCCGAAGAAGAGGTCCGCCCGCGCGTGATGGAGATGGAAAGGGCGGCACGCATCGATCCGGCACTGATTCCCAAATACTTCGAGCTCGGCCTGATGGGGATCGAAGTTCCGGAACAGTACGGCGGCGCAGGTGGGTCGCTGTTCATGGTCACGCTCGCTGTCGAGGAGATCAGCAAGATCGACGCATCATCGGCGATTCTCTGCGATGTGCAGAACACTCTCGTCAACTATCCAGTCAACCGCTACGGAAGCGACGATCAGAAGTCCCGTTACCTGCCGCGACTGACATCCGATACTGTCGGCGCCTACGCGCTGTCGGAATCGGGCTCGGGCTCCGATGCGTTCAGCCTGGCAGCGCGGGCCGAGAAGAAGGGCGACAAGTGGATCCTCAACGGGCAGAAGCTCTGGATCACGAACGGGCACGAGGCGGGGATCTTCGTGATTTTTGCAAACACCAATCCTTCTGCCGGCTACAAGGGCATTACGGCGTTTATTGTCGAGCGAGATTTTGCGGGGTTTTCGGTGGGAAAGAAGGAAGACAAGCTGGGCATTCGCGCGTCGAGCACGGTGGAGTTGCTCCTCGACAACTGTGAAGTGCCCGAAGAGAACGTGCTCGGCCCCGTTGGGCAGGGTTACAAGATCGCAATCGAGACGTTGAACGAGGGCCGTATCGGCATCGGCGCGCAGATGATCGGCGTGGCACAAGGCGCGTTGACGGCGGCGGTGACCTACCTCAACGAGCGCAAGCAGTTCGGCAAATCACTTTCCGAGTTTCAGGGTATCCAGTTTCAGGTGGCGCAGGCGGCGACCGATCTGGAGGCGGCCCGGCTCATGGTTTACAATGCGTCGCGCCTCAAGGATGCGGGGCGCGACATTGCTCGCGAGGGTGCGATGGCGAAGCTGTTCGCGTCGCAGGTTTGCGAGCGTGTTACATCACTTTGCGTGGAGCTGTTTGGCGGGTACGGGTACACCAAGGATTATCCCGCTGAAAAGTTCTACCGTGACGCGAAGATCGGGGCGATATACGAAGGAACATCGAACATGCAGCTGCAGACGATTGCCAAGGCAGTGCTCAACCCCAGATAGGGAATCGACATGCGTGCTCATTCGTTGATACTGGTGATAATTGCCCTTTCCGGATGCTCGACATCGGGCGCCATGCGGCCGCCTGCGGATCGCGTGGTGATGGTCGATGAGCGGACGGGGGCGACTACGAGGACAGGGAACGACCAGTCAGGCTCGAAAACCGTCATCGCGGCACCGGTTGACAAGGTTTGGGAGGCGGTGGCATCCAGCTACATGGCGCTCGGTGTAGCTCGCACTTTCGTCAATCAGCAGACAGGTGAGCAGGGTAACCCCAAACTCGTAATGTCGCGCAGATTCTTCAATCAGTCGGTATCGTCGTATCTGAATTGCGGAGATGATCCGTTCTCCGGACCGAACGCGAACGCACACCCTGTGACGGTATCGCTGATTACGCGCGTAAGGCCGGAAGCGAATGGTTCCACTATCGAGACGCTACTCAATGGGACGGTCACCAAGACTGGTGCGAACTCGGGGGCTATCTACTGTGCGACAACCGGCGCGCTCGAAGAGCATATCGCGAAGATGGTCGCGTCGCGTGTTGCAAACTGAACCTCCCAACCAACAAGAATGAATCTCCCAACTCGTCTCCTCTGCGCCGCAGTCATTGCATCGCTCCTCAGTCCGGCAGTCCCCCAGGCGCAGATCCCGGATTCCGAGTACGCCGCCCGCCGCGCCGCCCTCGCCCAACGCCTCCAGAACGGCATCATCGTCGCACTCGGCTCACCTGAACCCGAGGAAGACTTCATCTCATTCAACCAGAATCCGCATTTTCGCTACCTCACAGGTTTCAGCGAACCCGAGGCAGCACTGGTGATGGTGATCAGGAACGGTGCGATCAGCGGCACGCCGATGCTCTTTCTCCAGCCGAGCGACCCGGCACGCGAAGTGTGGACGGGGCACAGAATGGGGCTCGACGGCGCACGGACCACGCTCAGGCTCGACGGTCGGAACAGCGAGTCCCTCGGCGCTGTTCTCGACACTCTGCTCTCCCGCGACACGGCCGCCGTTCTGCACACAGTGGGAGGCTTCAATCCAACTGGCGCGATCGCCACGCGCGACGACCAGGTCATCGCTGGAATACTCAAGCACCACGCAACGACAAAGCGCAACCCAGCCAATGCCGACGTCACCGCGCTGCGCCGCATCAAATCCGCGGCCGAGATGGATCTCATCCGCCGCGCCGTAAATGTGACGGTTGCCGCGCACAAGGATGCGATGCGGCTCATCGAGCCCGGCATGAACGAGTTCGAGGCGCAGGCACTCATCGAGTACAACTTCCGCAGAAATGGTGCGGATCGCCCATCGTTCTCGACGATCGTGGGATCTGGCCCCAACTCGACGACGCTGCACTACAACGCCGATGATCGGTTCATCGAGAAGAATGACGTAATAGTGATGGACATCGGCGCATCGTACCGAGGGTATGCAGCAGACGTTACTCGAACGGTGCCTGCGAGTGGAACGTTCTCGCCCGCGCAGCGAGATATCTACAGTGCCGTGAGAGCCGCGCAGGCTTCGGCCGAGCGTGCGGCCAAGGTGAATGGGCCGGCAATGGCGACGACAGCTGCGGCGAACGCGTCGCTCGACGCATCGATGGCAAAGCTCGGTCTCATCGAAGCGCCGGGCGCCACGTACGACTGCGACGCAGCCGCAAGTCGCCAGTGTGCACAACGCACGCTCTACTACATGCATGGCCTTGGTCACGGCATCGGACTCGAGGTACATGACCCGGGCTCCGCAACCGGCGCAGGCAATCTTGTTCCGGGCAGTGCATTCACGATCGAGCCGGGCATCTACGTGCGTGGAAACCTTCTCTCGATCATTCCGAATACGGCGAAGAACCAGGCGATGATCGCAAAAATTCGCCCCGCAGTTCAGAAGTACGCCAACATCGGCGTGCGCATCGAAGACGATTACATCGTCACGCCGACGTCGGTGGAATGGATCTCACGCGCGCCACGAGAGATCGCCGAAATCGAAGCAACGATGAAGGAAAAGTGGACAGGCCCGTCACCGCGCGATGCGGCTACGGTTGAAGCGTACCGTTCAACAGGCCGTCGCGTACCCTGAGGGCTTTCGGCAGTGCGTTGGTCACTTCGATCAAGCGCCGCCCTGAAATAGTGTTGAATTTTGCCGGGGCATTCAGTGTCATTCGCTGGGTGCCCCGCCTCACTTCTACCGGAATAGTTCCACCCGGAGGAGCCGCGCCGTACTTCGCATTGAACTTCTCCTGAAATGCTCCGTCGGCCACGTCCAATCCGCCGATCGTAACCAGATAATCACCCAGCTTCACTCCGGCCGTCGAGCCCGCTCCACCGACGACAATCTGCATTACACGAAGTCCATCATCATCGGCCGACGTTGCAACACCCAGAGATGGAAGCACCGACCGCACCACCATGAGCTTGAGGCCAGCGAGGGGAAGCACGCTGTCGTACGGAAACGCCTCACGCCCATCGACATACCGCCGCTCGAACTCGGCGAATGATTTCCCGCCGGAAGCCTTTGTGACGGCAGTCCACCAATCGGCGTTAGTGAACCCCTTACCCCTCTTGTAGGTGGTTTCGTACAACTCGCGCATGACTGTATCGAGCGAGCGCTTGTTGTCGCTCGCGTCGCGAATCATGATGTCCAGCAGCAGTCCCGCCACCGAACCTTTGTCGTAGTAGATATCGCCGGTGCCGTCCGCCGGCCTGGTCCATACCGAAATCGACGCATCTTCGAGCGCGGCAGGAGCCGTTTCTTCGATCGTATCGATCTTGCCCGTTGTCGTCACGTAGAAAGACCGAGGAGTTACCACCTTGCCGCGCACCTGTGTGATGTCAGCGTAGTAGTCGGTGATCCCCTCGCTTATCCACAACAACGGAGTTGGCTGCTGGCGGTCGTAAACGTACGGGACCATCTCCGCCGGCCGCAGCCGCTTCACGCTCCAGGCATGAAACACTTCGTGAGAGTAGAGCGAAACGAGGAAGGGATTGCCGAGCACTACCGACGACACGATATCGAAATGTGAATTCTGATGCTCGAGCCCAGCCGCGCCTCCAAGTGCGAACGTCGAATCGGCGACCTGGAGAATCGTATAACGATCCCACGGCACCTCGCCGAAGATCATCGCCTGGTAAGGAACGATCTTTCCCATCTGTTGAAAAACTGCAGCGCGCGCAGACTGGGACACGCTGCCGGCAGGGTAGCTGATGAACCGGAACGGCTTCGCTACAATGGTCGTGCTATCAGCGTCGAAGCGCCCCACGAAGAACGGCATGTCAACGAGATCGTGGTAGTTCGACGACTTGAAAGTGTTCACACCTGTCGCGGAAGTCATTCCAGTCGCGACACGCCAGGCTTGCTCGGTCTGCACGGTCACGGTCGCGTCGAATTCCTTGCTCTGTCCCTCAGGATAGAGAAACAGGTTGGTGCCATTGAAGAAGGCAAAGTCCGGCCTTGTCCATGACATCGCGTTGTCGAGCGAGTCAGCCCGGTACTCGAACGCCACTTTTACCGGGCCGGCGCGGTTCACCATCACACGCCATGTGTCGGGATCAGCCTTGTCCCAGTTTAGCGAATCCGCGCCGGACGTTGCACTGAACTCGCTGATGAATCTGGCGTAGTCGCTGATCTCGTATGCTCCAGGTGTCCATGCCGGCAGGGAAAGCAGCACTTCACCGGAAGCGTTCGTATTGAAGGAGAGCGAGACACCAATGGTGCGCGACTGGGCGCTGGCCGAGTCGAATTTTATGTCGTAGTGGATGCTCGAGATGGGGATGGAGCGCTGCTGTTGCGCGGAGAGCGGGACGGCTGCTCCTGCCGCGAAAGTGATCAGAAGTATTTTTTTCACATACATACGTTACAGTCATGCAAATGGTGGGGCTATATTCGGGGCACATCCCGGACAGATGCGGAACGACGGGGAGTAGGCCGGCGTGGATCCGCGACCGATGGGTCGCTTCGTATGACGCGCTACCTGCTACCTGCTTTCTCGCGGGTCAGCTCTCTGCTGCAGATAGCTACAGGCCTTTGTTGTCGGGCAGCAGGTAGCGCGTCAATGCCAATCGAGCCGCGGGCGCGATAACAGTTCTGCATTATGGTCGCATCAACAAGAATGGAGCCAACCCAGAATGTTTAAGGAAGAAAATCTCGCTTTCCTGAAAAAGCTTCTCGATACTCCCGGCCCGTCCGGATTCGAGTCAGCTCCGGCAAAAGTCTGGCGCGAAGAAGCAGCCAAATTCGCGAAAGTGCGCGGCGACGTCGCAGGCAATAGTATCGCCGAAGTGAACCCTGGAGGCTCCCCAACGATCCTGCTCGCCGGCCACATCGACGAGATCGGCGTGATTGTCACCTACATAGATGACGAAGGCTATGCCTACATCTCGGGTATCGGCGGCTGGGACCCGCAAGTCCTCGTAGCGCAGCGCATCCGCTTCCTCGGTAGAGAGGGCGATGTGTTCGGCGTCGTCGGCAAAAAGCCGATTCATTTATTGAAGACGGAGGATCGCGAGAAAGCGTCGAAGATGACGGACCTGTGGGTGGACATCGGCGCAGCCACGAAAAAGGAGGCCGAGGAGCGGCTGTCTATCGGCGACCCCGGTGTCATCGATTCGCGTGCGATGGATTTTCCAAACAACCTCGTCGTGTCCCGCTCGATTGACGATCGCATCGGCGCGTTCATCGTTCTCGAAGCCCTGCGCCGTTACTCCGAATCACCCGGCTCGGCCCATGTTGTCGCCGTCGCAACGACTCAGGAAGAGATCGGCTACCGGGGCGGCGGAGCGGGAATCTGCGCGAACTGCATCAACCCCACGATGGCGCTCGTCGTTGACGTGACGTTCGCGACTGATCACCCTCAGGTGGAGAAAAAAGAACTCGGCGAGGCCAAGCTTGGCGGCGGTCCGGTTTTCGCCCGCGGCTCCATCATCTCGCCCGTCGTTTTCAACCTTCTGAGAAAGACGGCCGAGGAGAAGGGTATTCCGTATGCGGTGCATGCGGCGGGAAGAGATACCAGCACCGACGCCGATGCGATTCACATCGCCCGGGAAGGCATCGCAACCGCGCTCATCTCGGTGCCGAACAGATACATGCATTCTCCCAACGAAATGGTGTCGCTTGTGGATGTGGACCACGTGGCAACTCTCCTGGCCGACGTCTGTCGCGCGGTGAATAGCGACACCGATTTCACCGCCCGGTAGGGTCAACCCGGCGCGCATCTGCCGGGCTTTCGCGCGGGGCTATAGGTTCAGGTCGAACACGCTTCCTCACCGACCCTGGAATCCATGACAAAACAAGTTTTGCGGTCAATCGCTGCCCTCGGCCTCCTTGCGGCCGGCGCCTGCGCCACCGCGATGAACTCATCATCCCTCTCACTCGGCAAAGCTGTCGCCGATTCGACCGCCATTCGAAGCGACATCGCGTACCTCGCCAGCGACCGACTCGAGGGCCGTCTCACCGGGACGCCCGGCAACGACTCGGCCGCCGCTTTCATTGCTCGTCGTTATGCGTCGCTCAAACTCAGCGCGGCATATCCCGGCTACCTTCAGAAATTCGTCGCTCGTCCGGCCGCGGCAGCGCATGTTGGTGATACCGCGGGCCGCGCGACACAGAATGTCGTCGCCATTCTCCGGGGGAGTGATCCCAGGTACGCAGGCCAGTACATTGTGATTGGCGCGCATTTCGACCATCTCGGGCGCGAATCGCAGTACGCCATGGACCCCGCAGCGAAGAATGAGATTCGGAACGGTGCCGACGACAATGCGTCGGGCACTGCGGCGGTGCTTCAGCTCGCGAGAATGCTTTCCGTAAGCAAGCCAAGGCGCTCGGTGATTTTCGCGAACTTCAGTGGAGAAGAAGAGGGACTGCTGGGTTCGCAGTATTTCGTGGACAATCCACCGGTCGCGAGAGACAGCATCGTCGCGATGATGAACTTCGACATGGTCGGTCGTCTCAAGAACGACAAGCTCCTCGTGTACGGCACGGGTACGGCAACTGAGCTAACGGCGCTGCTGGACAGCGCGAACGCGAAGGGAATGCCGGCGCTCAAGGTAGAAGGCAGTGGTGATGGATTCGGTTCGTCCGATCAGAGTTCGTTCTATGCGAAGGATATTCCGGTCCTGCATTTCTTCACCGATATCCACGACGACTATCACCGTGCGACCGATGATGTGGAGAAGATCGACGCCGGTGGTGAAGCGAGAGTGGTGGATCTGGCTTATCGCGTGATCGAGTCGATCGACGATCGGGCATCGCGACTGACATTTGTGAAGAGTGCTCCACCGGCGCGGATGGCGGCGAGCAGCACGGGCTCTCAGGTGTACCTGGGCTCGGTTCCGAACATGTCCGCCGGCAGCGTTCCCGGTCTCAGGCTGAGTGGCGTTCGATCCGGAAGCCCTGCGGACAAGGGCGGGCTCAAGGCCGATGACATCATCGTCGAGCTTGGAGGCAAGACAGTGACAGATCTCCAGAGCTACAGCGACGCACTGTACGCGCACAAGCCGGGCGAGACTGTGAAAATCGGGTTCCTGCGCGATGGGAAGAAGATGGAAACGAGTGTCACCTTGGGAACTCGGGGCGGCTGATAGACGACGCCCCGATGCCCGAGCCAATTCCTGCCCCGCGTACGTCGGGGTTAACCGGGACGACTACCGTCCCGCTTTACTGGTGCGCGTACGGGCCGCCCGACGCCGAGAAGGTTCTGGTGCTTCATGGTGGCCCAGGTGCACACCACGACTATCTGCTTCCGCAGATGCTGCACCTGTCGAAGCGCTACAACGTGATCTTCTACGATCAGCGCGGAGGCGGGCGTTCGAAGTCAGACGCCAGGGACCCGATCACGTGGAAGACTCACATTGCCGATCTTGGTGCGGTGATCCGAGAGCTCGAAATTCCGAATCCATCGATCGTTGGCTACTCGTTCGGAGGCATGCTCGCGCTCCTCTATTGCATCGAGGCGAAGAAGGACGATTCTCTGGAGAAGCCGTCGCGGCTGGCATTGATCGACACCGCACCCGTCAAGCTCGAGTACCGCAGGCAATTCGAGGCCGAGTTCGCGAGGAGGCAGAGTGGTCTCGAGATCAGGCGGATGAGGGAGGAACTCGCCGCATCCGGGCTGAGAGAGACTGACCCGGCGGAGTACAAGCAGAGGACATTCGAGCTTGCCGTAGCACCCTACTTCGCGCACCCGGAGAAGGCCAGGAACCTCACCCCTTTTCGGCTAACTGGACGAGTTCAGCAGTCCACATGGGAAAGCCTCGGACCGGATTACGATTTGCTTCCACAGCTTGCACCGATGGGATTTCCGGTGCTTTTCGTCCATGGGCGTGACGATCCTGTTCCGGCGGCGTCATCCATAGAAGGGGCAAAAACCATGGAGGCTGAGCTGGTGCTGCTGGACGACTGCGGGCATGTGCCATACGTTGAACAGCCCGGCCAGTTGTTCGAGGCGCTCGACCGGTTCCTCGGAACGTCGTACTCCCCAGATACCAGCGGTTAGCGATGTCGGATTTCGGTGTAATTCAACAGCATCTCTCGACTATCGAAATGGACGGCAAGCCGTGCGCGGTATCCGTCCGAATCGCATACGACGGCATCGAGTATATCGGCCGGCTTTTCTTCTCCGATCCCGAAACCGGAGAAGGGCTCCCCGACCATGGCGCGATCCCTGGCCGCACGGTAGAAGAGGCGATTGACTTCGCGCGCCGGCTCAACCTCGAAGACTTCACGCGCCGGTACCACCGCGCCAAGGCCGACAAGCGCCGCTACACATCACTCCGCCGGGCGACGGATGAGATGCTCATGAAGATCAAGTACATGAATCGTGTGGCGATCAACATGCGGAACGGGCTTCTCGACCGGGAAGGCGCAAAGCAGGAGATCGAGCTGATTCAGCGGCAACTGCACGAAATGATCGACGGGATGCCCGGCCATGCGGGGATGGAAGGTTAGATCTCCAGGAAAAAGCGCGGCGTTGACCTCAAGTCTCACGCGGCAGAGATCCTGGCACGGCTAAAAAGGGAGTACCCCGACGCCCACTGCGAACTCGATTTCGCCACCCCGCTCCAGCTCCTGATCGCCACCATCCTGAGTGCGCAGTGCACCGACAAGCGCGTCAACATGGTGACCCCGGCCCTGTTCAATACTTTTCCAAACGCAAAAGCACTCGCAGATGCCGATCCGGCAGTACTCGAAGACCTCATCAGAAGTACCGGCTTCTTCCGAAACAAGACAAAAAGCCTGCTCGGAATGGCGGCCGCCGTTGTCGGCCAGCACAACGGAGAAATCCCGCGCACCATGGACGAGTTGGTCAAACTCCCCGGCGTCGGCCGCAAGACCGCCAACGTGATCCTCGGAAACGCCTTCCACCTCAACGAAGGCGTCGTCGTCGATACGCACGTCGGGCGACTGAGCGTGCGGCTCGGACTCACGGATCAAACCGACCCGGTCAAGGTCGAACAAGCCCTCATGCCACTGTTTCCACGCGACGACTGGGCACTCCTCTCGCACCTCCTCATCTTTCATGGCCGCCGCGTCTGCATCGCCCGCAATCCCCGGTGCGAGTCGTGCGTACTCAACGATGTCTGCCCGTCAGCACGGGTTTGATGTATTTTCCCCGTTCCACCCTCTGAAAAACATGACCAGATACGCTACGATCGAAACCAGCAAGGGAACCATGACGGCGGAGCTTTACGACAAGGAAGCCCCCAACACGGTGGCCAACTTCGAAAAGCTCGCCAACGACGGCTACTACGACGGCATCAAGTTCCACCGCGTAATCGCCGATTTCGTCCTCCAGGGCGGCGACCCCTTCTCCCGCGATCTTCCCGAAGGCGACCGGCGCATCGGCACCGGCGGGCCCGGCTACAAGATCGATTGCGAGACCTCGGGTAATCCGCACAAACACGAAGTCGGCGCGCTCTCCATGGCACATGCCGGAAAGAACACCGGCGGAAGCCAGTTCTTTGTCGTGCTGAACGAGGGCAACACCCGACATCTGAACGGTGTCCACGCTGTGTTCGGCAAGGTCACCGAAGGCCTCGACGTCATGAAGACAATCAAGCAGAACGACGAGATGACGAAGGTCCGCGTCTCCGACACTCCCACTCCAAAGGAGTAGCACCCTATGGCTGCCCCAAGACCCAAGGGCCGCGACTTCGGCGCCGCGCTCGCCGGACTGGTGCTCGGCAGCTCGGTGATCTTTCTCATCGTGCTGCTAATCGTGTGGCTCACAAACTCGAAATTCGAGCGGCACGAGGCGGAAAAGGCGGCGCACACGTCTCCGCCCGCAGGCGCTGCGGTCGCTCCGCCTGCAACCACCGCCAACCCGGCCGTAAAGCACTAGCTCCCTCTGGGAGCCCAACACCGGGCGGCACGGAGGCGTATTGCCTGCAACAGACGTGAACCGCCCAATCCTCGACATCGACTCAACGATCAGCCGGCACGGTGCGTATCCCTGATGAGGAACGCGCGCTGGCTGAAGCGGCCCGCGCCGGCGATCACGACGCCTTCGCGGGCCTGGTGCGTCTGCACCAGCGACGCGCGTACCTCGTTGCAAGGGCAATCGTAACGGTCCACGAGGACGCCGAAGACGCGGTTCAGGATGGATTCGTTCGAGCCTGGAACGCGCTTGGCCGCTTCGACCCGTCACAAGCGTTCGGGGCATGGCTCAGCCGGATCGTCGCCAACGCAGCACTGGACATCGCGCGGCGGCGCAAGGTTAGAACTACCGACGAGCTGAGCGACGCTCTCCAGTCTCCCTTCAGAGACCCGGGAGAAGACGCGGAACTGAAGGGCCGGCTTGGAGAAGCGCTGGCACAGCTATCGGAAAGAGCGCGGTCGGTAATCGTGCTGCACGACGTAGAAGGCTACACGCATGTGGAGATTGGAGAAATGCTGGGAATTCCAGGCGGCACCGCACGATCCGATCTGCATCACGCGCGGCAGAAACTGCGCGGTCTATTGAAAGACATGAGGGGGTAGAATATGAGCGATGAACTGAGATTTCCGAATGCGTTGGAGAGAGCTGACCGCGACTCGCTGAGCGAGCCGCTAGTAACTCTTATCCGTGACGCCTACTCTCCGCCCGCTGGCGATGGGGCATCCGACGCTTACTGGGCCGGTCTCGAGCAGCGCATCATGGCGAGAGTCGTCGCCAGCGGTGCCGGCGATGGCCGATGGTGGACTGAGCTTGCGCCATGGGCTCGCGCTGGCCTCATCGCCGCCGGAGCGATCTTCGCCCTCGCTGGCATCATCAACCGGCAACTCGGTGATTCCGACTCACAGCTCGCGTACGAATCGGTCGTCGAGGCGACTACCCCCGATGTGGTGGCCACGTCGCGGGAGCTCATGTCGATCCAGAACGGACCCGACGGCGACGGCGCCGCGGTCAGCTACTTTCTTTCACACTAGGACACAGAATGCAGCGCTCAAAAAGCGTCGCTCTGCTCTTTCTGCTCGCGGCGTTCGTCGCGGGAATAGCTCTCGGGTTCACGGCCGACCGGATTCTCAGCCGCGACGAGCATCGTCGCGGCCAGAGGCCATCGCGTGAGCGAATGGCGAAGGAGCTGAAACTCACTCCCGCGCAACGGGTGCAGTTCGATTCGATCATGACATCTCGACGCACGCAGATGCGCGATGTATTCAAACCCTTACGACCGCAGATGGACTCTCTGCAAAAAATCGCCAAGGTCATCGGCGACAGCACTCACGAGCAGCTCAAGCGCGTGCTCACTCCCGAACAGGCAAAGAAGCTCGACGAGATGCGCGAGCGCGGCCGCAAGCATGCCGCGGAGTCTCGCGCACGCAGCGGTCACGACAAAGACAGACCAACACCGGTTCCGTAAATGAAACTCGAAGCGTTGATGGCAGCATCGCTTTTTTTCGCACCGGCCGCGCTCACCGCGCAGATGGTGGACACGGCAGCGACTCCGATCCCTTTATCCGAAGCGATTCAACTCGCACAGCGTAACTCGCTCGCGACAGTTCAGGCGCGCGGCAACATCCGCACGTCCAGCGCGGCCGTCAAACAATCGTACGCGGCATTTCTTCCTACCTTCTCGGTATCCGCCGGCACACAGCGGCAAGCCGGCGACCGATTCGACACGCAGGGCAACCTCGTTGCGTTCACGGGTAATCCGACCAACTATTCAACAGGCCTGCAGAGCAACCTCCAGCTCTTCGACGGAGGGCGTCGCTTCTTTGACGTGAAAAGATCGAAAGCCGACGAGGACGCAGCTGAAGCGGGCGAGACGGTGTCGCGCTTCAACGTCGCGCTCCAGGTCAAGCAGCAGTACTACAACATCCTCGCCGCTCGTGAATCGCAGAGCGCGGCCGAGGCACAGATAGAGCAGGCGACTCAGCAACTCAGATCGTCCTCACTTCGACTGCGCGCCGGCGCCGCCATAGTCTCGGATTCGCTCCGCTCCGTCGTGCAGCTCGGCAATGCGCGACTTGCGCTTCTCACCGCGCGGAACAATCTCCAGCTCGCCAACGCCACTCTCACGCGGCTTGTCGCATCACCGCGCACGGTCACAGCGGTGCCATCCGACACTATCGATTCGCGGGTCGCCATTCCCGACATCTCCGAGCTCATGCCGCTTGTGGAGAAAGCGCCAGCGATCGACCAGGCCGACGCACAGCTCGCATCGGCTCGCGCCAGCGTTCGCTCGGCGAAAACATCATTCCTGCCGACGGTCAACATGAACTTCAGCCGCAGCGGCAGCGGACTCGATCCCAAGTTCGGGATCGGCGACAAGCGATACGCCTACAATCAGAACCTGAACTTCAGCCTCAACTTCCCGCTGTTCAACGGACTGAACCGCGAGGTCAACGTCGCTCGTGCGATTGTAGCCGAGGACGTTGCGGAGGTGGCACTTCGCGATGCTCGCTACCTCGCTCGCCAGACGCTGGTTCAATCGCTCGGCCAGATGCGAATCGCCGAGGAACAGGTAGCGATTCAGACTACTTCCGTTGCGGCTGCGACCGAGGATTTGCGAGTTCAACAGCGGCGCTACGAGCTTGGTGCGACAACGCTTCTCGATCTGCTCACTTCACAGACTCAGCTCGACACCGCGCGGACGGCTCTCATCCGCGCCCGATACGACTACCGCGTGGCGAAGGCGCAGCTCGAAGCGCTGATCGGCCGTGACCTTTAGGAGATGACATTGAATAGAATGACTGTGCTCGCGCTCGCCGCTTTTACGGCTCTGGCGTGCTCGAAAAAGAAAGATCAGGTGCTCACGATTCCAGTCGAGGCCGTGAACCGGCAGACGATTGTCGTACTCGCCGAGGCGACAGGAGTTGTGGAGCCGATCAATGTGATCGAGGTGAAGGCGAAGTCGTCGGGCCAGATAGTGGCGATGCCAGTCGAAACCGGCACGTTGGTAAAGTCTGGCGATCTGCTGGTGCAACTCGACACACGTGACACGCGCAACTCTTACGCGCAGGCCAAGGCCGATCTCGACGCTGCGCTGATCAAGCTGCGTGTATCGAGGACTGCCCGTGAACGCGCGGCTCAGTTGTTCAAGGAGCGCATCATCACCTCCGCCGAGAACGAAGCGGCGGAAGTCGATTATGGAAATTCGCAGGCAACCGTGCTGCGCAACCGTGCGGCGCTCGACTTACGGGCGCAGGCACTCGAGGAGGCGACAGTTCGCGCGCCAGTCGGCGGAACTGTGATCGAGAAGAGCGTTTCGCTCGGACAGGTCATCGCATCCGGTACCGGCAGCTTCGGAGCAGGTACGACTATTCTCAAAATGGCGGACCTGACGAAGGTGCGCGTGCGCACGCTTGTGAACGAAACAGATATCGGCAAGGTGCGTTCCGGCCTCGTGGCCACTGTCACCGTCGATGCGTTTCCCGATCGCCCCTTCACCGGGGTTGTCGAAAAGATCGAGCCGCAGGCAATCATACAGCAGGCTGTTACCATGTTTCCCGTGCTTGTGAGCATCGACAATGTGGGTGGCTTGCTTATGCCGGGCATGAACGGCGAGGTGTCGATCGAGGTCGAGCGCCGCGACAATGCCCTCGCGGTCGCCAACGATGCGGTTCGCAGTCCAAACGAGGTCGTTTCGGTAGCGACGCTACTGGGCTTGAATCCCGATTCGGTGCGGGCAGAGCTTGCGGCGCAGGGCGGAGGTCGTGGAGGGTTTCAGCGGGGTGCCTCAGGTGGACAAGGTGCGGCTGGAGTCACAAACGCGAGCCAGACCGGAAACGGCGCGACCGGGGCGACTGCAGCGAGTCAGCAGGGGCGTGGTCAGCGTGGGCAGGGCGGACAGGGTGGACCCGCTGGTCAGGGAGCGCGAAGAGATCGGAGAGCAGGGGGAGCTGAGGCTACTGCTGGAGCCGTCGGCACGGCACAGGGTGGGGTCGCCGGTGGTGCGCGGGGTGGTCGTCGCGGCATGGTCTTCGTAGTGAAGGCCGGAAAGTACACGCCGAAAGTGGTGCGGCTTGGAGTTTCTAATTACGACGTGAGCGAAGTGATCTCGGGTCTGAGTGAAGGTGATTCGGTCGCCATACTCAACGTCGCGGCGATGCAGGCGCGGCAGCAGGCCGAGCTCGATCAGATGAGAAACCGTGGCGGCGTGCCGGGTCTTCAGCGGCAACAGCCAGCGGGTGGTGGCCCGGGTGGAGCGGCGGGTGGTGCCGGCGGCCGGACTGGTGGCGCTGGTGGTGCGCCGCGGGGAGGAGGCAACTGATGACATCGCCGGTTCAGAAATCCGACGAGCGCGGCGCGAAGCTTCGCGGAACGGGCGCGTCAGTTCCGGCGGCGAAGTCGGTGCTGCACCGGCCAGAGATTCCCGCGGCGAGCTTCACGCTTGCGAAAGAGATCGTCCTCGTGGCACTAGGAGCGCTAAGAGCCAACAAGATGCGTTCGTTTCTCACAATGCTCGGGATAGTGATTGGAGTTGCGGCGGTAATCGCGATGGTCGCAATCGGAAAGGGTGCGCAGAATTCGATCAGCGAGCGCATTGCAGGCCTTGGCACCACGCTGCTCACTGTTCGTCCGGGGGCTCGTCGCGGGTTTGGCGTAGCGACGGAGAACAACGAGAAGTTGACGATGCAGGACGCGGAGGCGCTCTCCAGGCGAGGCACTTATTTCGCGGCTGTCGGGCCGGAGATGAACAAGCGCGCGCTTCTTCAGTACGGCGCGCTTAACGCTCAGACCCAGGTTACCGGTGCGAAGCCCGAGTTTACGGAAATCAGAAAATTCACCGTCGCATCCGGCCGTTTTTTCAATGAAGGGGAAGAGGCTGGAATGCGAAGGGTGGCGGTTCTTGGCTCCGCCGTTGTCGAGAATCTCGGCCTGCAGACTCCTGAAGCGATCATTGGCGAGAACATCAGATTGGGCGGACTGCAGTTCCGGGTGGTCGGCGTAATGGCGTCCAAGGGTCAGGCCGGTGGGTTCGGAGGCAATCCCGATGACGTGGTGATTATCCCTCTCTCCACCGCGCGCTATCGGCTGATGGGCACGCCGAACCTGAACTCCATCAACGTCCTCGCGATTACGGAAGCAAAGATTCCCGAGGCACAGGCCGAGATTCAGTCGATCCTGAGAAGGGAGCATCGCCTGACCGCCGACAAGCGCGACGACTTCGACATCCGCAACCAGGCAGAATTTCTGAACACCTTCGCCGAGACGACGAAGACATTCACATTTCTGCTCGCCGGCATCGCTGCGGTGAGCCTTCTTGTCGGCGGCATCGGCATCATGAACATCATGCTGGTGTCGGTTACGGAGCGAACGCGCGAGATCGGGGTGCGAAAGGCGCTGGGTGCGACGAAAATCGCGATCCTTTTCCAGTTCCTGATCGAAGCGATCGTACTCTGCCTGCTCGGCGGAATTGTGGGCGTCATTCTCGGGGCTGGCGGCGCACTCGCGCTGAGCAAGCTCGGCGGATTCAACACGACGATCGACATATCGTCGGTAATGCTCGCGTTCGTCTTTTCGGCGACGGTGGGAGTGTTGTTCGGGGTGTGGCCGGCGCGGCGCGCGGCTGCTCTCGATCCGATTGTTGCTTTGCGGTACGAATAGGATCGGAACGGTGGTTCACCGAGGCTGACGCCCAGAAAAAACGGGCCCCTGAAACCAGGGGCCCGTCGCTTGTTCGGAGAAGAAATCCTCAGACTGCGTCGTCGGCCTTCTTCTCGGCCTTGCCGAAGTTCTTCTGGATCTTGCCTTCGAGCTCCTCGGCGCGGCCCTTGAGGTGCTCGCTGTGATTGTCAGTCGCGTCGCCGAGATCGCCGCGCAGCTTGCCCTTCATCTCTTTTGCGCTTCCCTTGACTTCGTTCTCGAGGCCGCGCTGTTCCAGGTCCTTGTCCATATAACCTCCGTCTACTTGCGTGAGATCAATCGGCCGCTCTTTGCGGTGCGATATGTATAAGCAATCGACGTGCCGATTTAGTACCGAATGTTTTTTTCGCATCGTGGCCCCTGGGCACGCAATTTGACTGCGATCGGTTGTTTGCCCGGGGATTTTGTGATGTCTGGCGCGCTCGACACTGGTGGTCTTCACAGCCGGGCGCGCAGATTCTGTTTCAGAGGCCTTTCCCATTAGCACACAACCAGAATCCAACCCTACGGGCAACCGCACCGGGAAGCTCACGCTTCTCGCGATTGGCGTGGTGTACGGCGACATCGGTACGAGCCCGCTTTACGCCATCAAGGAGTGCTTCAAGACCGAACATGGACTGGTGGCCAGCGAGGCCAACGTGCTGGGAGTTCTGTCATTGATAGCGTGGGCGCTCATCCTCGTGGTGAGCATCAAGTACATCGTCTTCATCATGCGGGCGGACAACAACGGCGAAGGCGGCGAACTCGCCCTCCTGGCGCTCATTCTACAGACGCATAAACGCCAGACGGACAACCGCCGACGCTTCGTCATCATCGCGCTCGGTCTAACCGGTGCTGCCCTTCTCTACGGCGATGGGGTTATAACGCCAGCGATGTCGGTGCTCGGCGCAACCGAGGGGCTGCAGGTTATCGCTCCGCGGTTCAAGGTTTTCGTCGTGCCGTCAACGATCGTTATTCTCCTGACGCTCTTCCTCTTTCAGAAGAAAGGCACGGCGAAAGTCGGGCGTGTATTCGGCCCGGTGATGGTTTTCTGGTTCATCGCGATCGCGACCTTGGGAACGATGGAGATCGTGAGATCTCCTCATATCCTGCTCGCACTGAACCCGTATCACGGGTTCGATTTTTTCGTCCGTAATGGATTCGCCGGATTCGTCATCCTTGGCGCGGTCGTGCTGGCGATCACTGGCGCGGAAGCGCTCTACGCCGACATGGGGCATTTTGGGAAAAAGCCCATCCGGCTGGCGTGGTTCGCCCTCGTACTGCCCGCGCTCATGCTGAACTATTTTGGCCAGGGCGCGCTGATTCTACGCGAGCCCGCCGCGGCTGGCAATCCGTTCTTTCTGCTTGCGCCGGGGATGATGCTTTATCCGATGGTGGCGCTGGCGACGATGGCGGCGGTGATCGCGTCGCAGGCTCTGATATCCGGGGCTTTCTCGATAACGCAGCAGTGCATTCAACTCGGCTACTGTCCGCGCATGTTGATAGTTCATACATCCGAGACCGAGCAAGGGCAGATCTACATTCCTGAAGTGAACCGCGCGCTGATGGTTGGCTGCCTGGCGATCGTAATCGGATTCCGATCGACTACTGCGCTGGGCGCGGCCTACGGGATCGCGGTCACGGGGTCCATGGCAATAAGCACGATTCTATTCTCGACTCTCGCTCGCACCCGGTGGAACTGGAGTTGGGCCAGGGTTCTTGGCTTTGCCACGCTGTTTCTGATAGTGGACCTGAGCTTCTTCGGGTCGAATGCACTCAAGCTGAAGCATGGCGGATGGGTTCCGCTGGCGATCGCCATCTCCGTGTTTACCCTGATGACCACGTGGAACAGCGGCCGGCGCATCGTGCAGGGGCTGCTGATCAAGGGATCACTGCCGATCGACCTGTTCCTTGCGGATGTCGCCAGGCGAAAGCCGTTTCGGGCTCCGGGTACGGCAGTGTTCATGACGTCGAATCCCGAAGGGGCACCCCTCGTCCTGCTTCACCATCTGCGCCACAACAAGACGCTGCTCGAGCGCGTCGTGCTCCTGTCCATACTGTCGGCAAAGGTCCCCAAGGTGCCAGAGCAACAGCGGATGACCGTAGAAGATCTCGGTGAGGGCTTCTGGCGGGTCACCGCACGTTACGGATTCATGGAAAAAGCCGATGTGCCCAACATACTCGACCGTGCGCGCGAGTTGGGAGTCGCATCGGACAGGCGCGATACGACCTATTTCCTGGGGCGAGAGCGCTTGCTGCCTACGGGGAAAGCCCGCCTCGCGCGGTGGCGCAAGAAACTGTACATCTTCATGTCGCGCAACTCGCGGACGGCGACCGAGTACTTCGCCATTCCTCCCAACCGGGTGGTCGAGCTGGGCGCGCAGCTCGAGATGTAGGCCGTTTTGCTGAGGCGGCCGCTTGCCCCGCCCACGCGACCTGTCGAGATTCCTGACCTTGGCTGGAGTTCACGGCTAATCAAACGAACAAGGTCCGATCATCTCTAATCATCCAGAGGCGCACCTCTCGGGGAGCCGCCTCAGACAACTGACTCTCGTTGCCCTTGGCGTCGTTTATGGCGACATCGGCACGAGCCCGCTCTACGCCCTTCGCGAGTGCTTCAAGCCGGAATACGGGTTG
>JBKJRW010000193.1:0-3067 GCA_046593165.1 Gemmatimonadaceae bacterium | reverse complement strand
GTGTTTGGAAAGGTCAGGACGATGACGTCGGCATCGACGGCGAAGAAGCTTTCGGTGAAAGCGTACGTTGACAGGTATTACAACGTGCTGATGAAGTGATCGATCGACCGTTGCCGGCTTTCTTCGTAGGCGTGGTCGCTCTCGAATCTTCCTGCGCGCCACAGCAGGATATGTCCGTGAGCCATCGCCCATAGATCGTGCGCGAGGTAGAGCGCGTCGTCTGAGGTTCCGTCCGGGTTGTCGGCGGTCAAGTCCTGGACTGCTTTCCACAGGGTGTTGAACACGGCGGATCGGTGCGCGGCGAAGTCACGCGGGAAGCGTCGTGCGGCGTGTCCGGGTTCGACGAACATCAGCCGGAACAGGTGTGGGTGGTCGGCCGCGAACCTGGAGTATTCGGCGAGTACGGCGTGGATGATTTTCGCGGGGCTTTTGGCGTCGGTTCCGCGGAGGCGAGTTTCGAATGTGCTGAAGGCGCGTTCGGCGACCGCGTCGAGCAGGGCCTGCCGGTTTGCGAAATGGTGATAGAGGGCAGCGCCGCTGACCTCGAGACTGGCGCCGACTTTTCGCATGGAGATCGTGCCGGCTGATTCGAACTGTTCGTACGCGGCCGCGGTTGCGAGTTCTCGGATACTCTTAACACTGTTAACCATATGTTAACAGTGTTAACCAACCTGGGCGATGTCAACTGAATCTTCAAGACACCCTGCTCATCGATGCCAGCACACGGGCCGGGGTTCAACGGTCGCTGGAGTTGACTGCGTACTATTTCTGAGTCCCCCTTCCCGAACCCATCAATGGTCATTTCCTTCAAGGACATCGAGCAGATATTCGCGCCATGACAATCGGCCTACCGCTTAAAGCTTGCATGACACCACGCGCTTCGGCTTTTCCGTAGCCATGAGGTCGACAATTTCTCTCCGTCGCGGGCTCGCTGCGCTGGTAGCCATCGCCATACCCGCGATCGCCGCCTGCACCGGTACCATCCGGCCAGCCTCCTCGCCCAACGACGAGCCCCTCGCTACCGGCATCGCACTCGCCGCGTTCGATACGCTCTGGACAAAAGTCAGCAATACATACGTCGATACAGCGTTCGTCTCGCGGGAATGGATCCAGGTCAGAGACTCGCTCCGGCCTCGCGCCGCCGCCATCACCGGCCGGCGTGCGCTCGATCGATTGTTCGCGGAAACCCTTGGTCACATACCCGATTCGCACTTCTATATCATTCCCGCCAGAGTCGCGACCGTGGATTCCACCAGCAACAAGTCCGATGGCAGAGGAACGACTGGTCTCGCCATCAGGATGGCCGGAGATCAGGCGATTGTGTGGCGGGTGGATGCGGGAGGGCCAGCTGCGCGGGCGGGAGTAACGCCCGGCCAGGTGGTTCTCAAAGTCGCGGGGCGGGATGCAGAAACCTCGATCCGAAAAGTGAAAGCGATGCCAGATAAGGCGCAGCCCCGGGCCATGTCTGAAATGCTGCATGGCTTCAATGGGGCACTGTCGCCTTCAGTCGGGGATACTGTCTCTCTAGTGCTCGGCAGTAAATCCTCGCCCACACTGCGTTCGCTGGTTGCAACTCCTTCCGAAGGAAGGCTGTCCAGGTTCGGCAACCTCCCTCCTATCGCGGGGCTGGTCCGAGTCACGCGTGTCCCGTCGGCCTCAGGCAATGGATGCGTTGGGGTAATCGCCTTCAACATCTGGCTGCCCGAGCTCGGAGGAGACCTCGAGCGGGCAGTCGACAGCGTTAGAACATGTTCCGGCGTAGTCGTCGATCTGCGTGGGAATCCGGGCGGAGTGGGCGCCATGGTAATGGGATTCGGCGGATACTTCGTCGATTCAGCGGTATCTCTGGGAACGATGCGTACCCGCCAGGTATCCCTGAAATTCGTAATCAATCCGCGGCGCTCCCGAGCCGACGGATCGCAACGGGCTCCGTACACGGGGCCGCTCACGATCCTCGTCGATCCAATGACGGCAAGCACGTCCGAGATATTCGCCACCGGAATGCAGATTATCGGGAGAGCGCGCGTGTTCGGCGAAAGGAGCGCGGGCGCAGCACTTCCCGCGCTGATGGAACGTCTGCCCTCGGGCGACGTATTCGTTCACGCAGTCGCCGACTTCACGGATCCGAAGGGCAACCGCGTAGAGGGAGCCGGCGTCGTCCCGGATGAAATTGTCGGCTTGTCCACGCAGGCACTGAGGGATGGACGGGATACGGCGCTTGAGGCGGCGATGCGCTGGATCAACACGCATTCCGCCGCACGTCCCGGAACCACTCGCTGAAAAAACAGTGGGTCGCTACCGGTTCGAGGTTTAGCTTGACTACTCAAACCCGTTATCAGAGAGAGGACATGATTCGCAATTCAATGCTTCGCCTTATCGTTGCAGCACTTCCAATGGCTGTCGTCGCCCAGGCCGCTGGTGCGCAGCAGGCGTCGCTTCCGGCCGCCGCCGCACTGCTAGCCAAGTACGGACAGGCGGTTGGCGCTCCCGCAATGCTCAGCGCCAAGGCAATCGTCACCAAGGGTGGCATGTCGATGCCGGCCGCAGGTATCAATGCCACGTTCGAGATGACTCAGCTCGGCAGCAATCTCATGAGCATGACCACGAACATTCCGGGAATGGGACTCGTCGAGGCCGGCTTCGACGGAACGACGGCATGGTCGGTCGATCCGATGCAGGGCGCCCGCGTGCTTTCCGGAGGCGAGTTCGACCAGATCAAGGATGAGGCAGACCGCCGTGGAATGGTCCGGTCGCCAGAGATGTTTTCCTCTTTGCAGACGGTGGCCGATACGACGATGAACTCCGAGCGTTGCTACCTCGTCAAGCTGACGTGGAAGTCGGGGCGCGAGACGTACGACTGCTTCAGCGTAGCATCGGGGCTGATGGTTGCGTCGCGGAGCACGCAGAAGACGGCGATGGGTGATATCCCGGTCGTGTCCCTGATCAGCGATTACAAGAAGTTCGGAGACGTCATGGTCCCGACCAGGACTGTGCAGGAGCTGATGGGGCAGCAGCAGATTCTTACCATCACATCGTTCGAGGTCGGCAACGGCGTGGGACTGACCAT
>JBKJRW010000180.1:0-12923 GCA_046593165.1 Gemmatimonadaceae bacterium | reverse complement strand
GCGGGTGCGATGGGCAGCGGAATCGCGCAGGTGGCCGCGACCTTCGGGCACCAGGTAGTTCTCTTCGACACGCAGGCGGGCGCGGTCGATCGCGCCGTTGCCGGCATCGAGAAAGCCCTGGCCAGAAGCGTGGAGAAAGGTCGGCTGAGCGCAGATCAGGCGGCAGCAATTCGCGGGCGCATCGAGACAGTCCAGGCGGCTGGCGACGGAAGCGATGAACTTGCCAAGCTCGCCGACTGTGGGCTCGTCATCGAAGCTGTCGTCGAGAATCTCGACCTCAAGCGCGAGTTGTTTACCCAGCTCGAAAGGGTCGTTTCGGAGCAGGCGGTCCTCGCCACGAATACATCATCGTTGTCCGTAACCGCGATCGCACACGCATGCACGCGACCCGAGCGCGTTGTTGGTATCCATTTCTTCAATCCACCAACCGTGATGCCGCTGGTCGAAATTGTCCCCGGCCTGGCGACCGCTTCCAACGTGACGATCGAGTCTCGAGCGCTCGTAGAAGCATGGGGCAAGACGGCAGTCATCGCTTCGGACACGCCGGGCTTCATCGTGAATCGAATCGCTCGGCCGTTCTACGGCGAGGCGCTTCGGATGTACGAAGAAGGCATTGCCGACATTCCGACCATCGACTGGGCGATGCGCGGAATCGGCGGATTCAAAATGGGGCCGTTCGAGCTGATGGATTTCATCGGCAACGACGTGAACTTCGCTGCGACGAGGAGCGTTTACGAAGCGACCTTCCATGACTCGCGGTTCCGCCCCGCCCTCACGCAGCAGCGGCTGTTCGACGCCGGGCTCTTCGGTCGAAAGTCGGGCCGAGGGTACTACGATTACAGCCCGGGTGCAGAAAACCCTGAGCCGACTCGAGACGCGGACCTTGGGCAGATGATCTTCCGGCGGATTCTGTCGATGCTCATCAATCAAGCAGCCGACGCGTTGTATCTCAGAATTGCATCGGCACACGACATCGACCTGGCGATGACATTGGGCGTCAACTATCCCAAAGGCCTGCTCGCCTGGGCCGACGAGCTGGGTATTCCCGAGACGGTAAAGTGGCTGAGCGCGCTGCAGGATTTCTACGGAGAGGAGCGATACCGCCCGAGTCCGCTTCTCAAGACAATGGCGGCCGACGGATTCACCTTCTTCAGCACGTGACATCCGGAGGTTTTCCCGGGTAGATTCTCTGTTCGCCCTCTAACAGTCCCTACCGAATGGCCGGCACGATCTCCCCGGAAACGACCAGCGCGAATACGTCTCAGGTCAATCCCCGCTTCGACTGGAAGCGGATAGCGTATCTGCTTCTCGCCTCACGGGGCCTCGACGACATCGAAGAGACGCGCCTCATGCCCGAGAAGAAGGTTGTCTACCAATTCTCGGCCCGCGGCCACGACATGGCCCAGATCATCCTTGGAACGCTTCTCGACGGCCGTCACGACGCCGCCGGCGCCTACTATCGATCGCGCCCCCTTCTCCTGACCCTTGGCCTCACGCTCGAGGATGCGTTCGCGGCCCCGCTGCGCAAGTCGGGCGGATTCAGCGATGGTCGCGACATTGGCGTCGTCTGTAACCTTCCGAGCACGGACAGCGCGGTGGTGCTGCCGATGTCCGGCGACGTTGGGTCACAGTACACCCCATCCGTCGGATGGGCACAGGCCATCACGTATCACCGGGACGTACTCGGCGACAAATCATACGAGCGGGCGATGGCAGTCGTGCTGGGAGGCGAGGCTTCAGTCGCGACAAACGGGTTCTGGTCGGCACTCACGATTGCCACCACGCTTCAGCTGCCGATTCTCTTCTATATAGAAGACAATGGCTACGGCATTTCGGTGCCGAGCAATTTTCAGACACCCGGTGGAAACATTGCGTCGAACCTGGCGTCGTTTGGGAATCTCTATATTCGCGAGGGCGACGGAACCGATCCCGCCGCGGCGGCAACGCTGTTCGAGGAAGTCACTGCTCACGTGCGAGATGGAAAAGGTCCGGCGCTGCTGCGACTCGACGTGCCCAGACTTTGTGGCCATTCGGGCCAGGACACGCAGGCATACAAGACGGAAGATTTTTTGAGCGACGAGAAGGCGCGCGATCCGTTGCCTCGGCTGCGCAGCTATCTCGTCCCGGCGCTGTTGTCGGAGTCGGAGTGGACGGAACTCGAGGCAGAAGTAGCGCGCGATGTGGACGCGGCGCTTGCGGGTGCGCTTGCGCGCCCCGAACCTGACCCCGCGACGATCACGCGATACAGGTTTGCGGAACCGGGCGACGTTCAGATTGTTGGCGGGCTGGCGCCGTCGGGTCACCAGTATGGCACCGCGACAGACAAGCCCAGTCCTGAGGCGCAGCGGACGAATATGCTGACGGCGATCAGGCGGACACTCGAGCACGAGCTGAGAGTGAATCCCAAAGTTCTTGTATTTGGTGAGGACATCGGCCCCAAGGGCGGGGTTCATGCCGCGACGATGGGCCTTCAGGACGCGTTCGGGGACAAGCGAGTGTTCGACACAAGTCTTTCTGAAGAGGGCATCATTGGGCGCGCTGTTGGTATGGCCATCGCCGGTCTAATGCCCGTTGCTGAAATACAGTTTCGCAAGTATGCCGACCCGGCGACCGAGCAGTTGAACAATTGTGGGACGATAAGGTGGCGCACGGCCAACCGCTTTGCTGCTCCCATAGTTGTGCGGATGCCAGGCGGATTCGCGAAAGTGGGCGATCCATGGCACTCCGTTTCGGGCGAAGTGATGTGGGCGCATGCGATTGGGTGGCAGATGGCGTTTCCATCCAATGCCGAAGACGCCGTTGGGCTGCTGCGCTCTGCATTGAGAAGCAACAATCCGACAATCTTCTTCGAGCATCGGCACTTGCTCGATGGACCGTGGGCTCGCCGGCCGTATCCTGGTGACGACTTCATGCTTCCATTCGGAAAAGCGAAAGTCACTCAGGCCGGAGATGCGCTGACCGTCGTGACCTGGGGTGCGATGGTCGAGCGTTGTGAGCTTGCCGCGAAGAAAACCGGCGAATCGATCGAGATCATCGACCTTCGTACTATTTCGCCCTGGGATAGCGCTGCCGTTCTCGCCTCGGTTGCGACGACGCGGCGCTGCCTGATCGTACATGAGGATGGAATTACAGCCGGATTTGGAGCGGAGGTCGCGGCAACAGTTGCCGAGAAGGCGTTCTTCAATCTCGACGCGCCGGTGGGGCGGCTCGCGATTCCAGACGTACCCGTGCCGCACAACTTCGCTTTGATGGATGCTGTCGTCCCGACGGTAGAGTCGATCGCCGCGCGGATGACTGAAGTCCTCGAAGCATAAGGAACTCAAATAATGGCGAGACTTGTGGATGTGACCGTCCCTGTGGGGCAGGCTGAGGGGACCGAGTCGGTGGTGTCGACGTGGTTCAAGGCGGTTGGCGATGTGGTGACCGAGAACGAGCCCTTGCTCGAGATCAGCACCGACAAGGTGAACATGGAGGTAGCGGCTCCGGGCACCGGTCGTCTCGTCGAGATTCTCAAGAACGATGGTGACCAGATCGAGCTCGGAGACATACTGGGACGAATCGATATCGGTGCGGAGTCATTGGTTGGAGCGCCCAGAGTGGAGGCGGCTCCAGCGACATCGCAGGCCGATGGAGCGGAGAAGACGCAAGGTGCGGCCGGAGGATCGGGAGAGTTGAGTCCCGCAGTCAGACGCCTCCTGAAAGAGCACGGCATAGATGCTTCACAGATAAGCGGCTCTGGCCGTGGCGGCCGCATCACCGCCGATGACGTAACCGCTTATGTGCAATCGCCTTTGCCCGCAGTTGTCGAGCCGACTAAGCAGGTAGCAGGTAGCGCGTCGTTAATGTCCTCTCGTCGGATCCCGCATACCCAGATGCGCCGCAGTATCGCTCAGCACATGATGCAGAGCGTGGCCGCCGCGCCCCACGTCACGAGTGTTTTCGAGGCGGATTTTTCCTCGATCGTCGCCGACCGGGAACTAAAAAAGTCGGAGTTCGAGTCGCGTGGTATCAAGCTCACCTACACGTCCTACTTCATTCGCGCGGCGGCTCACGCTTTAAAAGTTGTTCCCCAGGTGAATAGCAGGTGGCGCGACGACTCTCTCGAAATCTTCGACGACATCAACATCGGAATCGCGACCGCGCTCGGCGGTGGAGGGCTGATCGTTCCGGTGATCATGAAGGTTCAGGACCTCGATCTCGAGGGCATCGCGCAGCGGCTTCAGGACCTGACCGATCGGGCGCGGGGAGCGCAGCTCGATGCGCGTGACGTGCAGAACGGCACGTTCACGATTTCCAATCACGGCGTGAGTGGCAGCCTTGTAGCAACGCCGATCATCATAAATCAGCCCCAGTCGGCGATACTTGGAGTTGGAAAGCTCGAGCGCCGCGTCGTCTCTGCGGGTGATTCAGGGAACGAGGTGTTGGTGAAGCCGAAGTGCTATGTGTCGCTGACCATCGATCACCGCGTGCTCGACGGATTTCAGGCCAACCAGTTCCTCACGGCGTGGGTCGATAACATCGAAACTCCCTGAGCGGCTACGAGGCCGACGGAAGTGTCGAGTAGCGGTACTGGTAGTAATAGTAGTCTTCGGAATGTCCGAGAATTTCCTGCGGGTCGTTGAGAACCGTTCCGAGCACTCGCGACCCCACGGCCTGAAGCCGGTCGAGTGACCTCCGCGCCGCGCGTCTGTCGGTCACACCCATTCTGACTACCAGTACAACCCCGTCGGCGATCGATCCCAGAATCGCGGCGTCGGTCGCGGCGAGCACCGGCGGAGTATCCATGATCACGAGGTCAAAGCTGGACACGAGCCGTGCGAAGATCGCTCTCGCCGCATCGCTGCCGAGAATTTCGGAGGGATTCGGCGGCAGCTTGCCAGCACTTAGGACGAAGAGGTTGTCGACTTCCGTCGGGCGGATTGCATTTTCAAATGTCACCGCGCCCACCATCAATTCTGTGAGTCCCGGTGAGCGCGAGACCCCGAATCCGGCGTGCAGCCGCCCGCGCCTCAGGTCGCAATCTACGATCACGACGCGCATGCCTTGTTGAGCAAACGCCGCCGCAAGGTTAGTCGAAACGGTGCTCTTTCCGTCGCCTGCGGCTGCGCTTGTAACGACGATCGATTTGAGGCTGTGTACCGCGTTTGAGAAAATCAGACTCGTTCGGAGTGCGCGAAACGACTCGAATGCGGGCGACGACGGATTGATCTTGCTAACGGGAAGTAATTTCACCCTGCTCGTACCCCATCGCCGTCGTTCGTTGGTCTGAACGTCGGAAAGCCTGATCGACGGGAAGCGCAGACGCCGCGCTTTTGGTTTGGCGCCGGTGAGTTCGGGAACTGCTCCGAGTGTGGGAAGATGGAGCAGTCGCTCGACATCGCTCATTCGCCTGATGGACATATCGAGTCTGTCCAGGAGAAGCGTTAGCATCACGCCAACGGCGAGGCCGAAGAGACCCGCTACGAGCGTCTTGCTGCGCTGCGGCGAGTTTATCAGCGAACCCTGGCCGCGGGCCACGTCGATGAGTTGTACCTGACCGACTTCGGCGACCTCAGAAATGCCTGCTTTCTGCTGCTCTTCACGGAGCTGGTCGGCCATCCGCTGAGTCGTCTCCGCTTGCTGCTGGAGGCGTGATTCCTCTGCCGCAGTTTTCGGGAGCGAGCTGACCCTTGTGGTGCCGCTCGCGATCAAGCCGTCGAGTGCCGCGATGCGCGCATCGATTGTCTCGAGCATGCTCTCCACTTCGCCGATCAGGCGGTTCGACGTACCACGCATCATCGCGTTAATGCGCTGGACGTCCGGATTGCTGGCGGCACTGGGATACGGCCCGGTAGTGAGCGAATCGAGCGCGGACCGGAGCCCGACGAATTGAGAGTAGGTTTGCGCTATCGCCGGGTTCCCGGCGATTCCTGGCGCCGAGATCAACGATTTCATCGCGTCCAGGTCACCCGAGCGTTGCGCGGTGCGGGCTTTCGTCAACAGTGTTACATAAACCTGCTTGTCCGAGTTGAGCTCCTCTCGCCGAATCCGGATGGTGGCCAGGCTCGTCTGTTGGGACGACATCTGGTCTCTAGAGTTGAACGTTGCTTCAGATGTCTGAAATGCGCTCAACTGCGCTCGCTGTGTCTCGAGCACTGAATCGGTTTCGCGAAGCTGACTCTCGATAAAGCGACGGCGCGCACGCGCCGCCTCTTGCGCTGACCGGATGTTGAGGGCCTGAAACGCCTGAGTTACCGCATTGAGGGCGCGCGGCGTGAAGTACGGGTCGCCGTCGGTGAAGCTCACATCCGACACGTCAGTGTCAGTGCGCCGCGCGAATGTGATCCCGCCCCTGACTCGCGACTTGGTCGCGTCTCGAGGGTAGACGACAAATACTGCGGTAGGGGATGATGGGCGGAGAGGGACCACGAAACTGACCGATCCGACCACCAGCTTCGTTCCATAAGCAGCTGTCGCCGTGTCCTTCCCCAGAGCGGCCGACACGCTCGAGTCCCCGAAGGTAACTCTCAGCGTGTCCGATCCCTGGACTGCCACAGCGTCGATGGAATCAATCCAGGAGACCGCGCCGATAGGTGCTACCTCGGCAAACTGGAGCTTGCCTCTATCGACCGCGTCTTCGGCCGTCGCGCTACTCCTGAGCAGCTCGAGCTCGGACTTGATTGGGTCCACGACCCACGCGCCCTGGCTTGTCGCCGCAGAGCCCACGCCTGACGTGAGGTTGGAGCGCATGTCGTTGAAACGGATGGTTGCCGTCGATAGATACATCGGCACCATGTGACGCTGCTCATTGTACTGCCAGCCAGCACCGATCGCGCCTGCAACGAGCACGATCAGAAAATTATGACGGATGATGTTTAGCTGGTCGCGGGCTGAGAGCTTTTCTTCCGGCTGGGAGACGACGAAATCCATCTCTCCGTGGTCCTCGGTCATTCTCTGAGCCGGTACTACAGCACGCGATTTCTTCTCTTCTTCAAGCGCCATGCAACACTCTTATTTAACCGTTCGGGAAGGTCGGCCAATGTAGATACGGGTACCCAGGAATGCCACTTTTATTTCACGGTGTCCCTCTGATTCGGTATTTATTCGGACAGGTTTGTGCGGGTTCCGTACACATTTGTGGCGGTGCCGAGTACGGACAGCGATCACATTTCTGCTCAAGCGGCCGGACGATTTCTTCGGCGGCTAAAACGCCTTGAAATGATCGAACGGCTGGTGGCAAGAGTGACAGAAGTGGATTGACTTGCACGCAGTCGAGCCAAATTCGCTTTTCCCGACTGTATTGGACGAGCCGCAGAACGGGCAGGCGACGGCGGGGCGTGCGCGGCGGAGCGAGACAAGGTCTGAAATTCCTTCCGCCGCGGAAACAGGTCTCGGCGGAGCGATGCCATGGTCCCGAAACTTCTGCCTGGTGGCCTCGCTCATCCAGTCGGTCGTCCAGGCCGGCGAGTACACGGTACGCACCTCGACATCGTCGAATCCGTGAAACTGGAGCGTCGCGATTATCTCGCGCTCCATTACATGAATTGCCGGACATCCGGAGTAGGTAGGAGTGATATTTACCCGAACGACACCATTGTCGAACGCGACGTCGCGCACGACACCAAGCTCGACGATGTCGATCATCGGCAACTCCGGGTCCTTGACCTCGGTGAGAAGCTCCATCACAGCTTCGCGCGTCACGGTTGCGCCGATCACCATTCGACCCCCGGGTGAGACCTCGCGACGATCTGCATCTCTGACAAGAGGAGCCCGAGGTACTCCGTGTGGCGACCCTTCCGCCCGCCGGTCATCGCCGGCGGCTCATCGGGAATGGTGAGCGTTGCGCGCGTGAGAACCTCACGTACCACCGCGTTCCATCCGGGCTGGATCGAAGAGGGGTCGATACCTGCGCCCGTCGCGGCCATGTTCCGGTCGACCTCATCGGATTCGAACATCTCACCGGTGAACCGCCAGAGATCGTTCACGGCTTTCTGTGCTCGGCCATGACTGTCAGCCGTGCCATCGCCCATTCGCGCAACCCATTCGCTCGAGTGGCGAACGTGATACCGCACTTCCTTGAATCCCTTGGCGGCGATTCCGGCAAGCTCCGCGCATGAACTCTTCTGAAGCTGCTCGAGCAGGTGGTAGTTGAAAACGTCGAAGAAGAATTGACGCACGATTGTGAATGCGTAGTCTCCTTTCGGCAGCTCAACTATCTGGAGATTCCGAAAATCAATCGTGTCGCGGAAGTAGGCGAGCGAATCTTCGGTGCGTCCCTTTGCTTCGGTCTCTCCGGCGAGTTTCAGGTACAGGGCCGACTGGCCGATGAGGTCGAGCGCGATGTTTGCCAGCGCGATGTCTTCCTCGAGAATCGGTCCATGGCCGCACCATTCCGAGAGGCGGTGTCCGAGGATCAGGCGATCGTCGCCGAGTCTCAGGAAATACTCAAAAGCCGGCAGGGAGGAACGGGAGGACAGCGGAGCTGGGGAGACCTCCCTGTGAAGCTCAGATATCATTGGAGCAACTGATCAAAAACCCTTGAGGCCGCGCGGGATCTTGTAGAACTGCGGGTGCCTGTAAATTTTCTCCGCGCCCGGATCAAAGAAGGGACCGGCCTGGTCGCTTGGACTGGCCGTGATCAGCGACGAAGGCACCACCCACATGCTGACGACGTTGCCGCGGCGGCCATACACGTCGCGCGCGTTCTGGAGCGCCATCTCGGCATCCGCGGCATGAACGCTTCCGGCATGCTCGTGCGGCGCCCCTCCATCCTTCTGCGTGAAAACCTCCCAAAGGGGCCACTGCGTTGCGCTCGATGTCATTGGATCAGGCGGCCGAGGATTGCGCGGCGGGCGCGTGCTTCGCGGCGTAGGCGTCCGCGGCCTCGCGAACCCAGCGTCCGTTCTCATGCGCATCACGTCTGGCCTGTAGTCTCTCTCGATTGCAGGGACCGTTGCCCTTCACGACCTGCCAGAATTCGTTCCAGTCGATCTCGCCGAATTCGTAGTGCTGCGTTTCGGGATTGAACTTGAGGTGCGGATCGGGCAGCGTCAGTCCTACCGCGTCCGCCTGCGGGACCGTTATGTCGATAAACCGCTGTCGCAGCTCGTCGTTCGTTTTTCGCTT
Organism: Gemmatimonadaceae bacterium; assembly: GCA_046593165.1. Taxonomy (GTDB): domain Bacteria; phylum Gemmatimonadota; class Gemmatimonadetes; order Gemmatimonadales; family Gemmatimonadaceae; genus UBA4720. The sequence continues at coordinate 3,818 of JBKJRW010000180.1, read as the reverse complement.
CACTCTCCAGCGCATGAGTTCAGCAGTGTTGGGCGAATTCGTGTCGCTGGGGCCGAGCATCATGAGTGATGGCCACCACCACCGGTTGACGGCATCCTGCGCCATCGATTTTTGCTCGGGAGTTCCCTTCGCAAGCGTCGCGATAATTTCGTAGCCCTGCTTCTTGTGGAAGTTTTCTTCCTTGCAGATGCGAATCATCGCGCGCGCGTATGGTCCGTATGAGGCCTTGGCGAGAACTGTCTGGTTCACGATTGCAGCGCCGTCAACGAACCAGCCGATGACTCCCATGTCGGCCCACGAGAGTGTGGGATAGTTAAAAATGCTCGAGTACTTGGCCTTTCCACTGAGCAACTGATCGACGAGCTCTGCGCGGTCTACCCCGAGTGTCTCGGTGCCGCAGTAGATGTACAGCCCATGACCCGCTTCGTCCTGCACCTTCGAGATCAGCACCATCTTGCGCTTGAGGCTGGGAGCGCGCGTGATCCAGTTGCCCTCGGGGAGCATGCCGACAACTTCGGAATGAGCGTGTTGTGACATCATCCGGATGAGCTGCGCGCGGTAGCGTTCGGGCATCCAGTCCTTGGGCTCGATCGTTTCGCCGGCGGCAATACGCGCCTCGAAGGCCGCATTGAGCGCTTCGTCTGACGCTGTTGAAGACTGCTGGTTCATGGGATTGGCTTCCTCGAATCGGGACGCGGGCCGACGCGCCGCGTGCACTCTAAACGTATCGGGCAGGAGGTCAAAAAGTTAGCTTAGTCGGCGTGACTGATATCAATACACCGGACATCGAATCCGGACGCGTGCAATCGGAAACCGTTGACGGCGTCGCGACGATCACCTTCTCGCATCCGAAGAGCAATTCCTTGCCGGCAAGGCTTCTGGCGGAGCTTGCGGCCGGGGTCACCGCGGCGGGGGCAGATGCTGCCGCGAGGGTCATCGTTCTGCGAAGCGAAGGAGACGGTGCGTTCTGCGCGGGTGCGTCATTCGCCGAGCTTCAGTCCATCGCCGATGCAGCGGGCGGCAAGCGCTTCTTCATGGGATTCGTGAATCTCATTCTGGCGATGATCCGCGCGCCGAAATTCGTGGTGACGCGGGTGCATGGCAAGGCCGTGGGTGGTGGCGTGGGAATCGTCAGCGCGTCGGATTACGCAATCGCGGTGAAGGGCGCATCACTCAAGCTGAGTGAACTCGCGGTCGGACTCGGCCCATTCATCGTCGGCCTTCCAATTCAGAAGAAAATTGGAATGGGACCGTTCAGCGCAATGTCGATCGATGCGGATTGGCGAAGTGCGAAGTGGGGCAAGAGGCACGGTCTCTATGCCGAGGTGCATGCTGATGTCGCTGATTTGGATGCCGCGCTAGACAATCGTGTGCAGATGCTGGCGTCGAGTAATCCCGAAGCGATGGCGCAGCTGAAGAGAGTTTTCTGGGAGGGAACGGAGGACTGGGGCCAGCAACTCGAGTCCCGGGCGGCGATGAGTGGGACTCTCGTGCTCTCCGATTTTACTTCCCGGGCTGTTGGGCGGGGAAAAGCTCAAAAACTTTAACACAGATAACACAGATAACACAGATAACACAGATAACACAGATAACACAGATGACACCGATGACACAGATGAAGACGGGGAAGAGCCAAGACCATAATTAAAAAAGCAGAAAAGAGAAATTACGTGTCTTGACGTTTTTCATCTGTGTCATCGGTGTCATCGGTGTCATCGGTGTTAAAAGCTTTTCTGTGTGTTACAACCAGGTAGCTACACCACCATGCCGATAGCACGCGCCGGTGCGGGTCGTCGAATGCCAGTAGGTACCGTCGCTGCAACGCGCGATTGCGCCGGACCGCACGTCATTGGCATACGGGCCGCGTCTCACTGCCGAGTTGATCGACGCGCGCTCGCGGGCACGTGCAGACGCGCGCGGGGTCGTTCCGTAATTACCCTGTCGCGACGCGAGTCCGCCGCGATTGACGCATGCGTTCGTGGTGCGCGACACCCACACGCCATCCTCGCATAGCACGCGCGGCGTTGAATAGGCTCGGCGTCTCGCGATCGTTCGCGCCACGACGCGATCGTTGCGCTTTTCGACGTTCTTCTCCCACTTCTTTTCGGCCTTTTCTATCCTTTGTTCCACCTTCTTTTCGCCCTTCTGGGAATTTCCCTGCGCGGCCGCTGCGGGGGCCGAGAAAAGGCAGGCTCCGAGAACGAGGCCTGAAACCGTTAAATGTCGAATGGTCGAATGCATTTAGATTCTCCTCTGAGGTCCGGGGCCGGTCCAAACCGTTGGATATCGCCCAGCCGGACTGTTCAGCGGATTTACTATGCTTATTTCGTTCCACTCTGGCGCGAGAAACTGATTCCGGTCATGGCCGGTTGGATCAAGGGGTCAGAGTTGTTGATCAACCCCTTGATCACGAGTTCAACAACTCTGACCCCTTGATCAGCTTCATCCATCAACCGAGAGTCGCCAGGAATCGAGGGGCGCGACGGTGACGGGTGGCGTGCTCGAAAGCAAACGCGATCGAAATGAGCTTCGGCTCGCTCCATGCCCGGCCGAAGAATGAAATGCCGACGGGGAGGTCACTCACGAATCCGGCGGGCACGTTGATATTGGGATAACCTGCCACGGCCGCCGGCGTCGAGCTTGCGCCGGTGAAATGGTCGCCATTGATGAGATCTGTGGGCCAGGCAGGACTACCCGTAGGGGCTACGATAGCGTCGAGGCGGTGCTTCGTCATCACGGCGTCGATGCCCTCGGTGCGAGACATGCGCAGGTTCCGCGCTAAGGCATCGCGGTACTTTTTGTCGGTCAGCGGCCCCTTCTTTTGGGCCATAAGCATTATCTCCTGGCCGAAGTACGGCATTTCCTTCGTTTTCTCGCGCTCGTTGAACGCGATTATGTCGGCCAGCGACCTCGCTCGAGCACCCACTCCCAGTGATGCGAGATAGGCGTTGAGGCCAGCCTTGAACTCGTATAGCAGAACCTCGAACTCGGTATCGTCGAATTTGCCTGCAGTGGGGATGTCGGCTGGATCGACGATGACGGCTCCTCGCTGCTTCATGGCATCGATCGCCTCGTTGACGACCTTGTCGGCAGCGTCGCTGTAGCCGAAGAATTTCGCTCTCGCGATGCCGATTCTTGCGCCCTTTAATCCGTTGACGTCGAGGAACCGAGTGTAATCGGGCCGCGACTTTCCGCGACTCCTGGCTGTAGCCGAGTCGCGCGCGTCGATACCGGCGAGCACGTTCAGAAGAATGGCGGCATCGGTAACCGTCCGCGCCATCGGGCCCGCCGTGTCCTGACTGTGAGAAATCGGAATGATGCCCGAGCGGCTCACGAGACCCAGTGTGGGCTTGATTCCAACAATTCCATTCAATGCGGCGGGACACACTATCGAGCCGTCGGTTTCGGTTCCCACAGCCACTGCGCACAGGTTCGCGGCAACCGCCGAGCCTGACCCTGAACTCGATCCGCACGGATTGCGATCGAGCACGTACGGGTTCTTCGTCTGCCCGCCGCGCCCGCTCCAGCCGCTGGACGAATGCGTCGAGCGGAAGTTCGCCCATTCGCTCAGGTTCGTCTTTCCGAGAATCACGGCACCTGCTTCGCGCAATCGCTTCGCGATGAAAGCGTCGCGTAGCGGAACGGACCCCTCGAGCGCGTAGGAGCCCGCGGTTGTCGTCATCCTGTCGGCGGTATCGATATTGTCCTTGATGAGGACGGGAATGCCATGGAGCGGTCCGCGAGTTCCGCGCTCCTTTCGCTCGCGGTCCAGTTCCGCGGCGATCGACAATGCGTCCGGGTTGATCTCGAGAACCGAC
>JBKJRW010000080.1:0-3245 GCA_046593165.1 Gemmatimonadaceae bacterium | reverse complement strand
GGTGGTGGTGGTGGCGGTGGCGGTGGTGGTGGTGGTGGCGGTGGCGGTGGTGGTGGCGCTCCGTGCACGGGTTCATTCACGTAGTTGGCAACCGCTCCGTGATACCCATTCACTTTGAGCGTCACCGTCGGTCCGGCGGCACTCCGCGGGCCGTCAAAATCATTTACAGTCACATTTTTCAAACGGTAGCTGGCGCCACCAGGAATCACTTCCGTAACCGTCACCATCGCAAACGATCCGAAGGTGGTAGTGTGATCCGTCCGGTTGAAGATGATCGTGCACTGGCCCGGTGTCAGACTGGCCGAATGTGCTACCTGATCACCCTGCTTGGTGTTGGTCGCGGAGATGTTGAACGTGTACGTGCCGGCCGGGCTCGAGACGTCCTTGCAGAGCTTTACCTTGTCGGGCGTGTGAGTCGCCGGCGAGTACGACGTCGGTGAAGGCATGGATGGCAGAGGGGCCGCGATATTCCCGACCTCAATTCCGCTCTCTGGTGAAACAGGGTCACTCGTCGACCCTTTGTCGCAGGCAGTTGTTACAAGCGCAAGCGCCGCGAACAGGGATGGTGCAATAACGCGTCGAGCCATGAACATGGGTTTGGTCCTCTGCTGGCAATTGCCAGTTGGTTGGGCGCGAACTAGTCTTTTTTGCAGCCGCAGAGGGACGCCGAAGCCCTAGCTAACCCCAATGCTTCGCATTTAGTGGTCCAAACGAATGGTTCGACAGATATTCTGACATATCCGCACACCGGGCAGACGCCACATATTTACCTGAATACCGCCCAAACCCGAGGAAAAATGCGCCCGCTCATCCTTTTTTCGCTAAGTGTCTGTCTTTCTTCAATTCCCCTCTCTGCGCAAAGCGCAGTGCACCCGACTCCAGCGAGGCAGATAGCAGCCGCTGTCAGTCCGCTACCGGAGCCGCTTCAGAAAGGCGCCCGCGTGCTTGGCTATGACAGCCAGGGAAAACTTGCAACCCTCCGCTCGGGCACCAACGGCTTTGTCTGCGTTGCCGACGATCAGACCAGCAAGCAGTTCCATGTCGCCTGCTACCACCAGTCACTCGAGCCGTTCATGGCGCGGGGACGCGAGTTACACGCGCTGAAGAAATCCCGCGAGGCGATTGACAGCGTGCGCATGCGCGACGTCAGAACGGGACGCTATGCGATGCCCGCCAAAGCCGCTGCTCTTTATCAGTACTTCGCGCCGCGCGATAGCGTCGATGCGGCGACGGGAGCGGTCAAGGGCGCACAGTACCTCTACGTCGTCTACACTCCGTACGCATCCCAGAAGACGACCGGCATCACCGAAGTTCCGATTGCCGGTGGCCCATGGATCATGTATCCAGGCAAGCCCTGGGCGCACATAATGGTGTCGCCACAAAAGACCGCCACCGTGACGGTGAAGTAGGAGTGCCGGATGATGCCGACGGCCTCTTCATCATCCGGACATTCTCAAGCGATATCGATGCCCGGCTCGCGGAGGCCGTTCTCGACGCGAACGGCATCGACTCGCTGATTGTCGGCGATAATGCGGGCGGATGGCTGACACCTCTGAATGCGCTCCATCCGATCAGGCTCGCTGTGAAGGAATCCGACGTCGAGAACGCCATTGCGCTTCTCGATGGCGGCACCCCCACTGCTTAGTGAGCGGTGAGGCGGCTGAAGTTGTCCGCCAACTCGTTCGCCCTTCGCACCGAGAACTGACCCAGGCAGCGCACGCGCGGCCTCGCCCAGAGTGCACCCTCCTTTCCTCGCCCCCTGCGGCGGCACTCGTTGTCGCGGTAGACGAGCCATGAACGCTGGGACACGCGAAGCCGCTGCACGGATGGCGGATCCTTCGCGCCCCGAGCCACTCCCTCCTGCCGGCGCATTTCCGTCATGAGAGCCCGGTAAATTCGATTGAGACGCATGTCGGTCGCGGCAAGCGTGACCTTCACGCATTCGGACTGATTGGCCAGCGAAGGCGAGCTGCATGCGCGCGCTCCAGTGAGCCTCGGGACGGCAGCGCGACTCGATAAAACTGGTGGCCGAGCTGGCGTTGCCGACTGAGGGGCCGGTTGGCTCGCGACGGGCGTGGGTGCGACAGGCGGAGGTACCGGCAGCGACAGCGCGGTGTCCAGGGCGACATCGGGCAATGTGTCTCGCTCCGCGACATCCGGCGAGCGATACGCACCAATCGAATCCACCACCAGAGTGTCGCGATTGGCGAGTGCCAAGTCGGCGGCGAGCGCCGAATCAGCGGCAATGTCGTCGGGAGTTCGCGACGGACTGCCACCATCGCACGCTGTCGAGACGAGCAAAGCCGCAGCCAGCAGCAGTGCTCTAAAGTCATTATTGCAGGTTATCATCCAGAGCCCCGGAATTTCGCGCTTGTCCATTCACCACGTCTGACAGATTTCAGAACGCATAATGATACCCTCACTCCGCCGCGCCGTAACGACCGGCTTTGCACTGGGGCACGCCGCATCGCTAGTGGCCCTGCTTGCCGCCCTCGCCCTTTCCGCCTGCGCTACCCCACCGGTGTCGCAACCCCCCGTGGTTCCGAGCGATCGCGGAGAGACCACAGTCTACCTGGTCAGGCACGCCGAAAAAGCGACTGACAACCCGTCCGACCCCGAACTCAGCGCCAAGGGCTATGCGCGAGCCGACTCGCTGGCGACGCAGCTCCGCGAGGCCGGCATCAACGTGGTTTTCACGAGTCATTTCAAACGTACAATCCTGACCGCGGCACCGCTGGCACGGCTGCGGAATGTGACGCCCGAGGTCGTTCCGGCCCGCGGCACCACGGCTGCGCATATCGACAGCGTTGTAGCTGCTATTCGCCGCAATCCTGGCGCTACCATCCTAGTAGTCGGCCACAGCAACACCATCGGCCCCATCGCCGAAGCACTAGGCGGCGACAAAGTCGGCGACCTTTGCGACAACGAGTACTCCAACCTCATCGTGCTGGCCATGCCGCGCGCAAAGCCAACGCGAATGCTGGTCGAGTCGTACGGGCTGCCTGATTCGCCCGGCGATGGCTCGTGCCGGCCTCTTCGTTCCCGCTAGGACTTAAAAAAAACTTTTCGTTTTTTCCTTTCACTAGAACTGCAGCTTCAACCCAGCCGTTAGCGCAACATTGTGTGAGGTCTTCGCCTCGTAATCGACGCCCGCAGCTTCATTCACATCAAACTTCCCGATGTAATCCTTCGCAAAAACTCGCAGCGCGAGATTCTGAGCGAGTGGAAGATCGGCACCGAGCCCG
>JBKJRW010000185.1:0-42544 GCA_046593165.1 Gemmatimonadaceae bacterium | reverse complement strand
GATCGCGGAGCCGTTCCGTCCGCCGACTGTGGAGGTAAAGTCGCTGGTCGGAGGATTCGATTTCACCAGCGACTCGATCTGGTGGCAGAACGTGACCGCTTCCCTCCCTGCGAGCCGGATCCGTGGCGGTGGCCATTACAACATGAACAACAGCGACATGACCCTGCGAGTGCGCGCAGATCCTGTCGCTGCTGCCGACTTGCGATGGGTGTATCCGCGCTTGCCTCAAAGCGGGACGGGGAAGCTCGATTTTGCGATGGACTGGGTTGGCGACACGAGCATCTACATCGGGCGCAATGCCGACGTGCGCATCGCCGACGCTCACTTCGTCGGCGACCTCGGGATGACTGTCGCCGAGGATTTCACTCTCCACAACACCGACCTTCGATTTACCGGGCTGGATACGCGTCTCATCGAGCGGATGTTTCCCTTGATCAAGCCGCCGCGCTCCGGAATTCTGTCGGGCAGGACGAAGCTCGAGGGCAATCAGAAGAACCTGGCGGTGGACGGCGACGTGACGTTCGATGACCGCAAAGTCGGTCGCAATCGCATCATCGCAATTGGAAACGCCGGCTTCGCCAACGGAACGTTCAGGGCGAACAACCTCCGGCTCGACATGCGTCCGGTAAAGGTCGATCTCGCTCGCGATTTCGCTCCGTCGCTCCCCCTGCACGGGACGGTGACGGGCACCGCTACCCTGAACGGCTCTACTGCTTCGCGGATGATGGCAAAGGCCGACATCACGCATGTCGACCGCGGCGCGGTTTCGCGTATCACTGGCACCGGGGCGATCCGGACTGCGCCCGGAGCGAAGATGGCATCGAGCTGGTTCGACGTCGACGCGCGGCTGCATCCGCTTTCGCTCGCCACCGCTGGACGCTTCTTCCCGACCGCGGGCCTGCGCGGCGCGGCAAGCGGTCCGCTCCGCCTGACAGGAACGATGCGCGATCTGCTGGTGCGCACCAACCTTTTGTTCTCCGACGGCGGCTCGATGGGCCTCACCGGCCGGCTCGATCTTGCGAGCCGCGACAAAGGCTACGACGTGGACATCGATGCCACGCTGTTCAACGCGAACGCGATCATAGCGAAAGCGCCGCAGACATCAATCACGGCGACCATCGCGGCGGACGGCCGCGGCTTTGACCCCGCAACGATGCGCGCGAACATCGCCGCAGACGTGAAATCTTCCTCGTATGACACTCTGTCGGTGACGTCTGCCATCGTCCGTCTCGCAGCCGCGAACGGGATGGCGCGCATCGATACCCTGGCCGTGGAGATACCACAGGGAGCAGCAACAGCGAGTGGCACGTTCGGCCTCGCGCGCGGAACGACGGGGCAGCTCAGGTATCATGTTGCCGTTGATTCGCTCAACCGACTGGCATCCCTGTTCCCGCCCGCAGCGTCCGGAACGATGCCTCCTCGTCCCGGCATTCTCGCGGCGCGGACCGCTCGCGTTCGGGCAGATTCTACGCGTATCGCCAAGGCCACAGAAGTAGAACGCGCGGTTACCGGAGGGGCGCCTCCTTCGCTTGCTCCTGTGGACACTCCCCGCACCCTGAGCATGAGCGAGTTGTCGGGATCTCTGATCGCCGATGGACTCGCCACCGGCAACATCCGGGATTTTGATCTTAAGGGATCGGCGAGCGGCGCCAACATCATTGCCCGCGGCAACAGCCTTCAGCGATTCAGTGCTCAGTACGATTGGACCAATGCTTTCACGCCGCAGTCTCGCGTGGACATCGATGCCTCGGGGTCACATGTGAGCGCCGCCGGCTTCGATCTCGACTCGGTTCGAGCACGCGTCAATTACCGAAAACCGCAGGGAACGGCCGAGCTCACGGTGGTTCAGAACGCATCGTCGGTGTACAGCCTCAACGCCGACTACATGCTCAACAAGGTGCGGAGCGAGCTTCGCCTCAATCGCATGCAGCTGCGGTTCGATTCGACCGTATGGGCATCGACGACGCCGTCGCTGATCCATTGGGGTTCGGCCGGAGTCGATATCGACAAGCTGGAGCTGCGCAATCAGCAAACGGGCCGGATCTTCGTGGACGGACTGCTGCCGAAAGAGGGACGCGCCAGTCTTCGGGTAGCAGTCGACAACTTCGCGGTCGAGGATCTCATCTCACTCGCCCAAAGTGATATCGCCGCGAAGGGATTGATATCGTTTGACCTGAAGGCCGAGGGCACGGCGGCTGATCCGACATTCTCGGGGTCATTCGGCACTCAGAGATTCTTCTACAACGGTACCAGCGTTCCGGAGGTTCATGGAGTCCTGACCTACGCCAACCAGACACTGCGCGGCCGCGCGGACGCGATGCGCGAGGGCGAGAAGTCGATCCTTTTCGCTGAAGGATCGATTCCGATAAACCTGGCGCTGACTGGTGTTTCAGGATCGCGGCTTCCGCGCGACAGGCAGATAGATCTCGCGCTCCGCGCCGACAGCTTGCCGCTCGACCTGGTACCTCAGCTCGACGCGTATGTCACTGATATGAAGGGCCACGCCGCGGCTGACTTCAAGGTGAATGGCACGCTCAGCCGGCCCGAGATTACCGGCCGGTTCAGTCTCGCGGATGCTCAAGCGAAAATCGTCCCGCTCGGAATCACCCTCAAGCCGCTCAATGCTTCCGTCAGGATGCTTCGCGATACAGTCGTCATCGACTCGGTAGTCGCGATCAGTCGTGGTGGACGAATAGCTCTGACCGGGGGACTTGGCATCGGATCGTTCCGCGCACCCTCGTTCGACCTCAAGCTTTTCTCCAACAGTGCGACGTTTCTGCTCAGCCGCAGAGGGTACCTCAAGGCGAACATGAATCTCGCAATGACAGGACCGTTCTCCGATGCCCATGTGGTTGGATCGGTGCGCGTGCTCGACGGCGTTCTCGACATTCCGAAATCTGAAGGTAAGAAAATCATCGGAGCGTCAGACCCTGCGCTGTTCAGCGTTCTCGATACCGCTGTACTTGCCAACCGGGAGATATTCCCGGCGCAATCGCCCCTGCTCGCGAACCTCCGGATGGACGTCAACCTCGGGGTGGATCGAGACGTTTTTGTTCGTTCCCCCGATTACAACATCGAGTTGTACAGCGACGAGGACCTGGCGATTCACGTCAACCGGGCGAAGCAGACTCTCGTTCTCGACGGCGTTCTTCTCAGCGAGCGCGGCGAGTACCGTTTCCTTTCCAAGCGCTTCGAGATCTCGCGTGGTTCAGCCACATTCATCAATTCGGACGAGATCAACCCGACGCTGCAGGTAACTGGCGGATACGAAGTGCGGCTGCCCGCGAGAGAAGCCCTCAACATCCAGATCCTGATCGGCGGAACGCTTCGCAATCCTCAGATCTCTCTGGGAAGCGATGCGCAGCCCCCGATTCCGCAGAGCGACCTGTTGAGCTACCTCGCGTTCGGACAATCGTCGTCGTCGCTTCTTACGCTCGAGGGAAGCGGCATCGGATCCAGCGGCAACATCGTCGGAGCGGGAGCAGCGCTGGCCAGTCGGCAGCTAGCCGCAGTGGCGCTTGGCGTTTTCGCCGATCAACTCGCGGGCGAGGCCGCGCGTGAGCTTGGAGTCGATGTGTTCAACATCGCCCCCGCCGACATACAGAGCGACGTGGGCAGCTTTTTACGCGCCACCGAAATCGAGTTCGGCAAGTACATCAAGTCGCACACCTTTGCAGCAGTTCAGCTTCGCCCCGATCCGGCTGCGCTTCGAAGGCCAGGACTTCTGCTCGAGCATCGTTTTGGAGGACGAGGGGGTTATAGCCTGGAGACAAGCTTCCAGCCCCGGTACCTCTTGAGGGAGCCATCACTCGATCGTCAGGTTCCCGCAACGACGAGTGTCTTCAGTTTCTTTTTGATCCGTAACTGGCGGTTCTAGCGATACTGGACGGCCGGATTAAAAGGCCGACGTGCCCATAAACTTTATATGACAAAGTACTTGACGCCATAGACTATCGCCCCGATATTTTCTCCATCGTCAAACCTGAGAACGCATTGACCGCAGAATCCGAAGCACCTGGAAGGTCCACCAGAACTATCTGGATAACGGCACTCGCCATTGCCGCTCTTGGCAACGGACTGTTGTACGACGCGTTGCCCGGCGCCAACTGGCCGCTATGGACTACCGCAGCCGCAGCGTGCCTCCTCATTTTTTGTCGGTTGAAGTCGGGCTTGCGATCACCCGCCATCGCGGCAGGTGCAGTCGCGGCTGTAATCGCGGGCGGAGCGGCCGTCACCGCAAATCCATTCATGCTGGTCCTGATTGTCTTCGGAGTCATTGCCTACCTCTCCATGCAGATGCTCCTCGCCGCATCGCCAGACTGGACTCGCATCAGGGCCGCCGCCGCCGTTCCAGCCCCTGTCGTCGCCTTCGCACAGGCGCTCGTGGAGTCTGGACGCCGCACCATCGAAGCCATGCATCTCGTTCGATCCGACCGCGCGCGTTCCATCATCGGAGGCGTTGCGATCACGCTGCCGGTAGTGGTGATCTTCGCCTTGCTCCTCGCTTCGGCAGATCCACTGTTCGCTGAGTGGCGCGACACAGTGGAAAATCTGATTTCAAATTGGGATTTCGTTCCCCGCACCATTTTCTTCCTGGCTCTCCTTTCAATAGTTCTCGGCGCATATGGAGTGGCCGCGCGAGGCTCCAGCGGGATCGACACGCAAGGCGGCGCAACGACGGGAGCGGCGCGCCAATGGCTGGGAGTTACTGAACGGATCATTCTCATCTCCAGCGTAACCGCCTTGTTCTCCCTCTTCCTTCTCGTTCAAATCACCTACCTCTTCGGCAACCTGCCAAGGGTCACTGGCTCCGGCATCACTTTCGCCGAATACGCACGCCGCGGGTTCGCAGAACTGACAATCGTCGCGTCGGCGAGCGCCCTTCTGATCATCGTATCGGAGAAGTTCGGTCGGAGCGACCATCGTAAAGGCCTGATTCGCGCGATCACGATCGCCTTGATCACCGCAATCCTCTTCCTGCTTGTGTCCGCGTTTCATCGGGTGTCGCTATACGAAGAAGCCTACGGCTTTACCACGGCCCGTCTTTACGCCCAGGCCTACATGATCGTCGTTGCGATCGGCTTCCTCGTGTTGACGGCTGAAATCATTGGAACGCTCGACACCGCGCGCCTGTTTCGACGTGCTGCTGGGGTTGCCACCGCTGCGCTCATCGTCTTGATCTACTGGAACCACGAGGGGTGGATCGCCGACCGCAACATCGACCGATTCGCGTCCACAGGGAAGCTCGATGTGATTTATCTGGTGCGCGACTTGTCGGCCGACGCAGTGCCCACGATCGTGGACCGCATGGCGGCGCTTCCTGAACCCGCTGCCTCGGGAATCAGAGCCATGCTGCACAGCACCTACGCCGATGGTCGCCCGCGCCTCCACGGCGAATGGTACGAATGGAATCGCGGCCGAGCCAACGCTGCTGCTGCACTGCGGAGCACGGGAATTTCGGTTGAAGACAGGAGCGCGCCGCGCCCCAAAGCCTACCCCTGAGGAGTCTCCCCAGCGCCATTCATTGCCGCCGCGTATTCGTCCCAGAACACCGCCATCGCACGCATTCCGATGCGGAAGTTTTCCTCGCTCATCCACTCGTCGGGCGCGTGCGCATTCTCACCCGGAAGCCCGAAGCCGACAAGCAGCACCGGCGCACCCAGCACGGTCTCGAAATCACCCACAACAGGAATCGATCCGCCTTCTCCGACAACCACCGGCTCTTTCTCGAACGCGGTGGCTAGCGCGCGGCGTGCCGCGTCGTAGAGCGGTCCGGTCAGCTCCGCGCGCCATGGCTTTCCACCGTGAAGGTACGTCACCGTGGCAGTCACACCCTTCGGCGCAACTCGCGCAACATGCGCTTTCATCTTCTCGCATATGTCGATCGGGCTTTGATCGGGCACGAGCCGGCAACTCACCTTGGCCATTGCCTTCGACGGCAGCACCGTCTTCGCCCCTTCGCCTACATAGCCGCTGAGCAGACCGTTCACTTCACACGTTGGTCGGGTCCACAATCTCTCGAGCACGGTCTGTCCCGCTTCGCCACCAAGCTCTGAGGCACCGGTCTCCTTACGAAAAACTTCTTCATCGAACGGGAGCTCTCGCATCTCGCCACGGATTTTCGGATCCCATTCCTGTACCGAGTCATAGAACCCTTCAATCGCCACGTGCCGGTCGTCATCGTGCATCGTCGCCAGAATCCGCGCCAGCACCATCGCCGGATTCACGACCGCCCCACCATACGCCCCCGAATGAAGGTCGACGGTCGGACCCTGCACGTTGATCTCGAAGTAAGCCAGTCCGCGCAGCGAAGAAAGAATCGACGGCTGCCCCGGCGCGAACATGGCCGAGTCGGAGATCACCACGCCATCGGCGGCAAGGAGATCCTTATTCGCGACGATGAAAGCCTCCAGATTGTCGCTTCCCACCTCCTCCTCGCCTTCGGCTATCATCACCACGTTTACGGGGAGCTTGCCGCGCGTCTTGAGATGTGCTTCGATCGCCTTCACATGCAGAAAGAGCTGTCCCTTGTCATCCACTGAGCCGCGCGCGTAGATGTTCCCGTTCCTGACGGTCGGCTCGAACGGCGGTGAAGTCCAGAGTTCGAGCGGCTCAGCGGGCTGAACGTCATAGTGCCCATATACCAGAACTGTCGGCGCGCCGGGCGCATCTCGCCACTCGCCAATCACGACTGGGTGACCGGCCGTCTGATGAACTGTGGCCTTGAGTCCCGCCTGATGCATCGATTCCTTCAGCCAGTCGGCCGCCTTTTGTACATCGAGCGCGTTCTCCGACTTCGCGCTCACACTCGGAATGCGCAGAAACTCGAATAGCTCGTCTCGAATCCGGGCATCGTTCGCATCGAAGAAATCGTTTAGATCTGTTTTGTGTGGTTCAGTCATTTCAGGTTTAATTCGGGATGAATCAGGTTACGCCACCCACACCACTACAACTGCAATCCAGAAAAGCATCGTGGAAAATTAACGAGCGCGGGACCGTCGCGTGCTGATCCTGGCCTGGACCCATTCGATACTTGCCTTCAGAAGCGAACAGGGCATAGTTGAGGCATCCAAGCTGGCCCGCACCCCGCTGGCCATGCAAATCGCGGAGGTACGCGAATGGCAAACCGGCTGACTGGTGAAACCAGTCCATATCTTCTTCAGCACGCAGAAAATCCCGTGGATTGGTATCCATGGGGCCCCGAAGCGCTCGAACGCGCTCGACTTGAAGACAAGCCGATCCTCCTGAGCATCGGCTACGCAGCCTGTCACTGGTGCCACGTCATGGCGCATGAATCGTTCGAGAACGAAGCCACAGCCGCGCTGATGAACGAGAACTTCGTCAACATCAAAGTCGATCGTGAGGAACGTCCCGACATCGACGGCATCTACATGCAGGCCGTGCAAGCGCTAACCGGGCAGGGCGGCTGGCCGATGACTGTCTTTCTCACCCCCTTCGGCGAACCCTTCTATGGAGGTACGTACTACCCTCCCGTAGACCGCCAGGGAATGCCGTCGTTCACGCGTGTCATGCAATCCGTCTCCGACGCTTACCGTAACCGTCCGGAGTCGGTGATCCAGACATCGCGCGAGATCGGCGAGATCTACGCTGCTGCGAAGCTGCGGGCGAAGAGCGAAGGTGCAGTCACCCCTCACGCCCTCGACCTGGCCTATCGCGGAACAGCGCAGAAGTACGACGTGCGCCACGGGGGATTCGACGGGGCACCGAAGTTCCCGCACACGATGTCACTCGATTTTGTTCTTCGGTACTGGCGACGGACAGGCACCGACTACGCCCTCGAGATGGTCATCGACTCGTTCCGCAAGATGCTGCATGGCGGGATCTACGATCAGGTCGGGGGCGGATTCCACCGCTACACAGTCGACGCGACATGGCTCGTTCCGCACTTCGAAAAAATGCTGTACGACAACGCGCTGCTCATTCGGCTAGGCGTTAACCTCTGGCAGGCGACTGGAGACGCTGAGTTCCTCCGGGCTGCCGAAGAGACCATCGAATGGGTCAGCCGCGAAATGACTTCGCCCGAGGGCGGATTCTACTCTTCACTGGACGCCGACAGCGAAGGCGAAGAGGGAAAGTTCTACGTCTGGTCGGAAAAGGAACTCGACGCCCTCCTCGGCTCTGATTCATCCGTGGTCAAAGGCTACTACGGAGTCGCGACCGCTGGGAATTTCGAGGGAAGCAACATCCTTCATGTGCGCATGGACGCATCCTTTTCCGCAGCACGAGCCGGCGTTTCGCGCGAGCTTCACGACAGGATAGTCGCCGACGCCAGAACTACCCTCTATCAAGCGAGGGCCGGGCGAATCTGGCCTGGACGCGACGAGAAGGTTCTGGCGGGCTGGAACGGGCTCATGCTGCGGGGCATCGCTATCGCCGCGCGCGCGTTCGAGCGCGAGGACTTCCGCACTCTCGCGATCCAGAACGGAGAGTTCCTGAGTCGGGAACTCGTCCGGGACGGTCGAGTATTCAGGTCTTACGCCAGCGGTGGCGCACGCATCCCCGGGTTTCTCGAAGACTACGGCGCAGTCGGCCTTGGTTTCCTTTCTCTCTATGAGCTGACCTTCGACACATCATGGGTGCGCCGCGCCAAAGAACTTGCCGACTCGATGCTCAAGTGGTTCTGGGACGATCAGCTGGGCGCGTTCTTCGACACTGCCAGTGACGCCGAATCACTCATCTCTCGCCCCCGGGACGTCACCGACAACGCCATCCCATCGGGAACATCCCTCGCGGTCGATCTCCTTCTGAGCCTCGCCGAGCTCCTGCACAATGCCGACATGCGCCGTCGCGCGACGTTCGTGCTCGAATCACTCGCGACCCCGATGATCCGATACCCCAACTCGTTCGGTCATCTGCTCGGCGCGGCAGACATGGCCGTCAACGGAGCCGTCGAAGTAGCGATCGCCGGGAAGCCGGGAGAAAAAACGTTTCGCGCTCTGGAGCACGAAGTGGCCGTCACCTACGTTCCATCGATGGTGCTGGCTGGTGGCGACAACGCCGGCGGCGGAGAAATCGCGTTGATGGAAGGCAGGCTGCCTCGTAGCGGAAAGGCAACAGCATTCGTTTGCCGCTCGTACGCCTGCGAAGAACCCGCTACAGATCCGGCCGTACTCAAGTCACAACTCGAACACGCCGGCCGACTGCCGGATAAACCCAATCAATGAGCGAGATCAGAGGCTTGACGCAACAGTCGTAGTGCGGGGCTCATTGAAAGTCCAGCGCCAGATCGAAAGCTTTTGGCGAGTGCGTGAGGGCTCCCACTGATACCCAGTCGACTCCAGTGTCGGCGATCTCACGCACGGTATCCAGTGTCACTCCGCCCGATGCTTCGGTCACGGCGCGGCCGTCTATCAATGCCACGGCATCGCGCAGCCTGGGTGGAGTCATGTTGTCGAGCATGATGATGTCAGGGTTCGCCTCGAGCGCCGCTCTCACTTGATCAATGTTGTCGCATTCGACTTCTATCGCCGTTCCCGGCGCGGCCACCTCGCGTGAACGAACCACCGCCATCGCGACATCCCCGCCAAGCGCCGCGATGTGGTTGTCCTTGATCAGCACCGCCGATTGAAGGTCCATGCGATGATTCATTCCACCGCCTGCCCGCACCGCATACTTCTCGAGCCGACGCCATCCTGGCGTGGTTTTCCTGGTGTCGAGGATCTTCGCCTTCGTTCCCTTTACGGCATCGACAAATTGGCGGGTGAGCGTCGCTATGCCTGACAGGCGCTGCATGTAATTGAGCGCCACACGCTCAGCCGACAAGAGCCCTCGAGCATGACCGGTCACGAACATCACGGGTGTTCCAGCGACGACCTTCTGTCCATCTTTTACCGCTGCCCTGACCGACGCACGGGGATCGCGCAGCTTGAACGCCTCGCGAGCCAGAGCGATCCCGGCGATGACGCCGTGCTGCCGCGCTATGATCGAGCACCGCGCCCGGCGCTCCGAAAGTATCGTCGCGATACTCGTGATGTCGCTGTTCGCGCCGTCCTCGGCCAGCGCGTCTCTCACCATCGCCGAAGTCATGAGGCGAGCATACGGAAACCGCAGCGGCCCGGCAGGCGAAAAACCCCGGTCGGCAAGTATGGCAATGCGTCTGTTCCGTGGGCTCATCTCTGTTTTTACTCCCCGGGATCCTCTGTCGTTTCCGGCTTCGGGGAGAGCGGCCGCTGCCCTCCAATGGCGATCATGCGCTCGATAGCGGTCCGTGCTCGCGCTGCGGTTGCTGGATCGACCGTGATGTGATGCTCGAGCCGCTCGAGCGATGTCAGAACCTTCGGGAGTGTCGTCACCTTCATGAATGCGCACACCGCAAGATCGCTTGCAGGAATAAATCGCTTTGTCGGGTTCTCGCGCCGCAATCGATGCAAAATTCCTGTCTCGGTAGCCACGATGAACTCGTCGGCCGGAGAAATCCGCGGACGGTTGATCATTCCCTCCGTTGACAGTATCTGGACCCCCTCCGGATCGACGTCTCCCGCCGACACGGCCTCGATTACGCTCGTCGCACAGCCGCATTCGGGGTGAATCAGAAACTCCGCGCCGGGATGCAGTGCCCGCTGATGACTGATATGCTCGGGATCGATTCCGGCGTGTACGTGACACTCCCCCATCCAGACATGCATGTTCTCGCGCTTTGTTATGCGGCGTACATGCGCGCCGAGAAACATGTCGGGAAGGAAAAGAATCTCTTTTTCCAGGGGAATGGAATTGACTATCTCGACTGCGTTGCCCGACGTACAGCAGTAGTCGCTCTCCGCCTTCACGTCGGCCGTGGTGTTGACGTATGACACCACGATTGCACCGGGATGCGCAGCTTTCCACTCACGAAGCTGGTTGCCGTCGATCGTCGCCGCCAGTGAACAACCCGCCGCCATGTCCGGCAGCAACACCATCTTCCCGGGTGAAAGCACAGCCGCCGTCTCGGCCATGAAATGCACCCCACAGAACACGATGATATCGGCGCTCGTGCGCGCGGCCTCGCGACTCAGGCCGAGCGAGTCGCCCACATAGTCGGCGACGTCCTGGACTTCCGGCCGCTCGTAGTTGTGCGCCAGAATCACGGCATTCTTCTGCTTTGCAACGCGCTTGATATCGGCCTGCAGCTCAGCGATGTCGTTCGCCGCCTCGACTGTATTCATGTCACCATTCGATGTGTTTCCCTCGCCATTTGCGGACGGCGTGCGGAAAATCGCTCCTGAAGTGTCCGCCTCTCGACTCCTTTCGCATTAGCGCGGCCTCAGTGATGAGGCGTGCGGTTTCGATGAGATTGGCTTCCTCCGTCGCTCCTGGCGGAAGGCGCGTCTCGATTTCATCGAGAAGGCCAAGTCCCTTCCGCAATCCCTTGGCCGTACGGTCGATGCCGGCGTGCTCCCACATGACATTTCGAACATCATCTGCCGCTACCTGAGCGGCCCCACGATCGGCTAGTGGTGGTGCCTCCCACGCCTGCTTTCGCGGAGCTCCCTTGAGCTTGGGCAGCCCGATCATGTCGCGAGCCACCCGTTCTGCAAAAACGAGCCCTTCCAGAAGCGAGTTGGACGCAAGCCGATTCGCCCCATGCACTCCTGTACGCGACACCTCTCCGCACGCATAGAGCCGCTCCATGCTCGACCGTCCGGTCAGATCCGTGACGATGCCACCCATCATGTAATGTGCAGCGGGGATAACCGGGATGAGGTCTTTCGAAGGATCGATGCCGCGCGCCTTGCACAGCGCGAAGATTCCCGGAAACCGCTTGACGAACGATTTGCCCAGCTTCCTCGCATCGAGATAGACGCCACTGCCTCGTTGAAGTTCGCGGAATATCTCGCGCGCAACCACATCGCGCGGCGCGAGCTCCGCCAGCTTGTG
Source organism: Gemmatimonadaceae bacterium (assembly GCA_046593165.1). Lineage (GTDB taxonomy): Bacteria > Gemmatimonadota > Gemmatimonadetes > Gemmatimonadales > Gemmatimonadaceae > UBA4720. The sequence goes on along the minus strand of JBKJRW010000185.1, from coordinate 30,670 downwards.
CTTCTTCTTCATGAAGCGCATGCCCGCATCGTTGACCAGTATCGCCCCTTCACCACGCACCGCCTCGGATATGAGGGCCAAAGGGTTCTCTGGCGTCTCGAGCGCAGTCGGATGAAATTGCACAAACTCCATGTCCGCCAGCTTGACTCCGGCGCGGTGAGCGATCGCGTAACCGTCTCCCGTCGCCACCTGGGGGTTGGTGGTGTACCGATAGACCTGACCGCATCCCCCGGTTGCGAGAACGGTTGCATCCGCGACGATCTCCACCGGTTTCCCCGCCCTGGTTGCGCGGATTCCGTGGCATCGCCCTTCGCTCACTATCAGGTCGAGGACTCGCGTCTTCTCGAGTACCTGTATGCGCTGGCTCTCGCGGACCCGCGCAATCAGATTGCGCGCCACCTCAGCGCCCGTCTGATCTCCATGTGCGTGAACGATCCGCCGCCGCGAGTGCGCCGCCTCCTTCCCCAGCTTGAAGCTCCCACCCGGCTCGAGATCGAAGTCGGCGCCTGCCGTATGCAGCTCGCGCACTCTCGCGGGGCCTTCCTCGACGAGCACTTCGACAGCCTTCGCGTCGCAAAGCGCAGCGCCCGCTGCGAGCGTGTCCTTGCGATGAAGCTCGGGCGAGTCGCCCGCGCCAAGAGCCGCGGCGATTCCCCCCTGTGCGTAGGCCGTAGCGCTGTCAAAGAGCGATCGCTTCGTCAGAATCATCACGTCGCCCTCGGAAGACGCGCGCCACGCGGTGTGCAGGCCCGCAACCCCACTTCCGACAACCAGAAAGCGTGTTCTGATTCGCTCTGTCATGAGTGAAATCAATTGGGATTCGATACTTATGGAAAGGGGCGCAGCGCCTTGCAGGGGAGCGCTCCGTGGGCGAATATCCTGCTGAATGCGGAAACTCCTCATCGTAGCAGCCGGACTCCTGGTCGTGCACGCCGCATTGCTCTTTGCCGGCGGCCGCGGAGTTACCGATTCGTCGATCCCCGGCGCCACTGACGTTGGCATTGTGCTCGATGTTGGCGGACGCGGCGACAAATCATTCAATGACGGCGCGTTCGCTGGCGCGGACAGCGCCACGAAGATTCTCCACCCCAACATCCGCTTCATCGAGCCCGGCGAGGGCTCCGACCGCGAAGCAGGCCTTCGCTTGATGGCCGCCGAAGGCATGGATCTGGTGATCGGAGTCGGCTTCATCTTCTCGGACGACCTGACAACGCTCGCAAAGGAATACCCGAACGTCTCCTTCGCCGGCGTTGACTACGCGTTGTCGATCGACGACAAGGGGAATGTCATTTTGCCGCCGCCGAACCTGGCGGCGCTCAAGTTCCGTGAAGAGGAAGGATCGTTTCTCGTCGGTGCCCTCGCCGCCCTCGTCGGCAAGTCCAAAAAAATTGGATTCGTCGGAGGGATGGACATTCCTCTCATCCACAAGTTCGAGGCCGGGTACCGCGCCGGCGTTAAACAGGTCTGCCCCGACTGCAGTGTCTTTTCCCAATACGCCGGAGTCACACCCGACGCCTTCAAGAATCCTGGCAAAGGGAAAGAACTCGCGCTCAGCCAGTACCAATCCGGAGTGAACGTGATCTTCCACGCATCCGGATCTACCGGACAAGGAGTCTTCGAAGCTGCGCGTGTCATGAACAAGCTCGCCATCGGTGTCGACGCTGATCAGCACGACGAAGCCCCGGGTCGCATCCTCACGTCGATGGTGAAGGGCGTCGACGCCGCTGTATTCAACGCCATCGAGCGCGTTCAGAACAAGACTTTCGAAGGAGGCATCTACTCCTTCGGCCTCAAGGAAGGCGGAGTCGGATACATCTACGACGAACGCAACAAAAGCCTTATCCCGGACAGCGTGCGCACACGAGTCGAGCAACTCAAGCAGGATATCATCGCTGGACGGATAAAGGTTCCCAGCACAAGATGACGGGATCTGCCACCGCAACAGACAGGCGCGCCGGATACTCGATTCGCATGCAGGGAATCGACAAGACCTTCGGTGCGGTCCGCGCCAATCTGGGAGCCTCACTCGACGTTCGGAGCGGAGAGATTCACGCCCTGGTCGGAGAGAACGGCGCCGGCAAGTCAACCCTCATGAAGATCCTCGGCGGACTCCTGACCCCCGATGCGGGAACGATGGAGGTGAATGGACGCGACGTCACCGGGTGGTCCACCCGCGAGGCAATCGCCGCCGGTATCGGCGTCGTTCATCAACACTTCATGCTCGTGCCGACCCTCACGGTCGCCGAGAATATCGTCCTCGGCATGGAACCCGTTCGAGGCATTCGCTTCGACTACGCAAAAGCGGTGGCCGACGTAGAGAATCTGAGCCGCGAAACCGGCCTCGCCGTTTCGCCTGACAGAAAAGTGTCGGAGCTGTCCGTTGGAGAAGCACAGCGAGTCGAGATCCTCAAGACTCTCTACCGCGGCGCAAAGATTCTCGTGCTCGATGAGCCAACGGCGGTGCTCTCCCCTCCCGAAGTGCGTGAGCTCTGGTCGGTTCTGCGCAGACTCCGCGATGCCGGCGGCACAATAATCCTCATCACCCACCGGCTCGACGAGGTGATCGAGATTTCAGACACCATTACGGTGATGCGCGCAGGCAAGACAGTAGTACAGCTCACCACCGCGGGTACCACGCCGGCACAGATCGCCAAAGCAATGGTTGGCCGCGACGTGATCCTTACCTCGCGTGACGAGGCAAGCGCGCTCGGCACGGCTGTAATCGGAGAGAATGAGCCTGGCTTCCACCCATCGAACGACATGACCTCGGCAATTCGAGTGGCCGACCTCGTCGTCCTCGGCTCGCGCAAGACACGCGTCGTTGACGGTGTCACATTTTCCATAAGGCCGGGAGAGATACTCGGGATTGCAGGGGTCGAAGGAAACGGGCAGACTGAGCTGATCGAGGCACTCGCGGGCCTCCGTCCGCTCGAGTCGGGCTCTATTCGCGTCAACGGCCACGACGTCACCCGCGAAGATGTCGCCGAGCGGCGCCAGGCGGGATTGTCCCACATTCCGGAAGACCGTCATCAACGCGGGCTTATTCTCGACTACTCCGTCGCCGACAATCTCGTGCTTGGCCTGCAGGATGAATTTGCCGGCCGCCACGGATTGCTCGATGGCGACCGCATCCGGCAGAACGCCGAGGCCCGCATTGCGGAGTTCGACATCCGTCCCCCATCGGGAGAGGTCGCCGCTCGCAATCTCTCCGGGGGAAACCAACAGAAACTCGTCGTCGCCCGCGAAATGGGCCGGGATTTCGGAGTGCTTCTCGCGTCGCAGCCTACGCGCGGTGTCGATGTCGGCGCTATCGAGTTCATCCACTCGCGGCTCCGAGAAGCCCGCGCCGCCGGCAAGGCAATTCTGCTCGTGTCGGCGGAGTTGAAGGAAGTGCTCGCACTGTCCGACAGAGTCGCCGTAATGTATCGCGGGAAGTTCTCGAAGATCGTGCCCGCCTCCGAGGCCAGCGAGGAATCGCTCGGCGAGTACATGACCGGCTCCAGAAAAGAGTCAGCGGCGTGAGCTCACACATGAGAGAGCAGCTCGAGGAAGCGCTCTTCCCGCCTGTGGTGGCACTGCTTGTAGCGCTTATCTGCGGGGACCTTCTGATCATGAGCTACGGCCAGTCGCCCTCCACAGTGTATCGCCTCCTGCTCGAGGGAACGTGGGGCAACGCATACGGATTCGGCCAGGTGCTCTACAAGTCCACCACGCTGATATTCACCGGTCTCTCGGTATCGCTGGCTATTCGCGCCGGACTCTTCAACGTCGGGGCCGAAAGCCAACTCGCCGCAGGGGGATTCCTTGCCGCCCTGATGGGCCTCGCGCTGTCTCCATCGATTCCAGTTATTGTCGCGCTGCCACTTTGCCTGCTCGCAGCAGCCATCGGAGGCGGAATCGTCGGTGCGATTCCAGGTTGGCTCAAGGTGCGATACGGCGCGCACGAAGTGATCGTGACGATCATGCTCAACTTCGTTGTACTCGCATTGCTCAACTACACCATCGCTACACATCTCCACGTCCCCGAAACGCTGCACACCCCCGAGATTCACGCCGGATCCATTCCACGCCTCGATAAGTTCATCCCCGCATTCCACGGCTCGGCCGCGAATCTGTCGATCATCATGGCACTGATCGCCGCCGCCGTGGTCTGGGTCTACCTCTTCAGAAGCAAGCGCGGATTCGAACTTCGGGCGGTCGGCCTGCAGCCAGAAGCCGCCGAGTATGGCGGCGTACGCGTCGGTAGCGTCTGGATGCGAGCGATGGTCATCTCAGGTGCGATCGCCGGAATTGGCGGAATCAACTACGTCCTCGGCTACAAACACTACTATGAAGAGGGGTTCGCCGGCGGGGCTGGTTTTCTTGGAATAGCAGTCGCGCTCGTGGGACGGAATCACCCTGTCGGCGTAGTTCTCGCCGCTTTCTTCTTTGCCACCTTGTCGCAGGGCGGCCTGGCGATTCATGCGTTCGTCCCAAAGCAGATAGTCGATGTTCTGCAGGGTGTGGTGATTCTCGCGGTGGCGATGTCGGTGCCTGAAGTGCGCCGTGCACTGCGGCAGGCGCGCAAGCCGGTCGCTGCATGAATCCAATCTCCTTCCTCACGCAAACGCTCCGCATCGCCGTGCCATACCTGTTCGCGGCAGCCGGCGGCGTTGTGGCAGAGCGGGCGGGCATCATCAGCCTGTCGCTCGAAGGGTACATGCTCACGGGAGCTTTTGCGGCGACGCTCGGGGCGCACTATTCAGGCAGTCCATGGATCGGACTTCTCTGCGGCGTTTTCGGCGGGCTGGTGTTCGGAATGATCCACGCTGTCGCCACCATCCGGTATCGAGCGAATCAGGTCGTCGTGGGAATCGCCGTTAACCTCCTCGCGATTGGTGTTACGCGATTCTTCCTCAAGCTGGCATTTGACAGCTCTTCGAATTCCCCGCGTGTGAACGGGTTCGGCGGAAATCCCGTGTGGCACGGATTCGACAATCCACTTCTCTGGATGGGCTTGTTGGTGGCGCCGGTACTCGCGTTCGCTTTGTACAGAACGCCTTTCGGCCTCAGAGTACGTGCTGTCGGTGAGCATCCCGACGCTGCCGCGAGTCTCGGCATCAAGGTATCAAGAGTGCAGTACATCGCCGTGGCGCTCTCTGGAATGCTCGCCGCGCTTGGCGGTGTCTTCCTCGCTCTCGACCAGCACCAGTTCACCGATCAGATGACGGCAGGCCGCGGGTTCATCGCGGTGGCCGCCGTGATATTCGGCCGCTGGGATCCCGTGCGTGCCGCGTTGGCGTGTCTGCTCTTCGCCGCAGCAGAGACTCTGCAGATACAGCTCCAGGGGAACCAGTTCCTTCCGTCTCAGTTCGTCGAGATGATTCCCTACCTGCTTACCATCATCGCACTCGCGGGAGTCGTTGGCCGGGCGGTTCCGCCGGCCGCGTTGGGGAAGACGGCCGACTAGGCGATGTTCAAGAAGCTGCTCGTTCTGATCATCACGGCGTTTGTCGATATGGTGGGACTCCTCATGGTGCTCCCGCTGATGCCGTTCTACGCGCGCAAGCTTGGTGCGGGTTCGATGACGGTTACAGTCCTCGTCGTATCGTTCACCGCGGCTCAGCTACTTAGCGCACCCTTGTGGGGTCGTTTCTCCGATAAGTATGGCCGGCGGCCCGCGCTGCTGGTCGGGCTTGGTGCGGCGGCGATTGCATACGTGGTGTTTGCTTTCGCGAACTCGCTGTGGTTGCTGCTGCTATCTCGTGTTGTTCAGGGTGCGGGTGGAGGAACCGTGGGTGTTATACAGGCCTACGTCGCCGATTCGACTGAGCCGGACGATACCGCCAAAGCGCTCGGCTGGCTTTCTGCGGCTACGAACCTGGGAGTCGCGCTCGGTCCACCGATTGGATCGCTTGCGCTCCTTGCTGGAACCAGCGGTCCTGGACTCCTTGCGGCGGTGCTCTGCGTTGTCAACATGGGGTTTGCCTGGAAGTTTCTCAGCGAGTCGCGCGACATGGAAGACGCGAGAACAGCAGTCAAGAAGCGGGGCGCGTCGCGTGCCGCCATTCTGCGCGTAATCTCCCACGCCAGGGAGCCGGGGCCACGGCTCATCTGGATCTACGCGATCGCCATGGGATCGTTTTCGGCGGTCACAGCGATACTGCCGCTCTTTCTCGCAGACCAGTTCGGAATCGGCGAACACAGGGTGTGGATTTTCTTCACCTACATCGGAATCATCTCCGTGATCACGCGCGCGGGATTTCTCGGGTCGGCGGTGGAACGGTTTGGCGAAGCGCGGCTGGCACAGATAGGACTCGTGCTTCTGGCGATTGGGCTCGCGTCATATCCATTCGTTCACAACTACGTCATTCTCGCGATCACGATCGCGCTCGTACCGCTCGGCACAGCTTTCACGTTTCCGTGCGTGACATCCCTGCTTTCGCGGGTGATTCCGAGCAGTGAACGCGGTCTCTACATGGGAGTGCAGCAGACGTATGGCGGTCTGTCCCGCGTCGTGATTCCTCTCTGGGCAGGTTATTCATACGACCACTTCGGCCGATCGATTCCGTTTCTCACATCAGCCGCACTGGTGCTTCTCACGCTTTTGCTGGGGCTTGGAATAGGCGACGGACGGAGTGTTAAAGCGCCGCCAGCTACCAGCGAGGCAGCCGCTTAGGCTGGCTTCACGCTGTTGATGTCCAAAGACTATCCTCTCATGAGGGCACACGCTTTGGCGCTAGCGTTCTCTCCTCATTCGTGATGAGCCTCGCTCCCCCTTGATACGTGAGGTAACTGTACGCCCACTGCACAAACACGGTGATGCGGTTGCGGAAACCAACCAGATACATGATGTGAACGAACAGCCAGAGGAGCCAGGCGATTCGACCCGTGATGCGGACACTTCCGAAATCGGCGATCGCGCGAGAACGCCCGATCACCGCAAGGTCTCCCTTGTTCACGTAGCGAAACGGTTTCGTCTCCTGTCTCCACAGCAGGCGCCGGATGTTCTTCGCGGCTCTAGTACCTTCCTGATTGGCTGCTGGACATACGCCGGGAACGGGTCGTCCGTCGCTGCGATGTACCAGTGCGAGATCCCCGACGACGAATACCTCCGCATGTCCGGGGATGGAGAGATCAGGATTGACCAGCACCTTGCCAGCGCGGTCCACCGGCGCGCCCAGCATACGTCCGAGCGGCGAGGCGACGTTTCCTGCGGCCCAGAACACAGTTCTCGTTGCTATCCGCTCCTCGCCAACATAGACCGCATCCGGCTCGATCCGCGTCACCACCGAGTCGGTCCGCACCTCGACACCCAGATCGAGAAGGTTGCGGTGAGCGACGCTGGCCAGATCTTCAGGAAACGATGGCAGAACACGCGGCCCGCCCTCGATGAGAATTACCCGCGTCGTCCGGGTATCGATATGGCGGAAATCGCGATACAACGCTTTTTTGGCGATGGTGGAAATTGCGCCCGACAACTCCACTCCGGTCGGCCCCCCACCGACAATCACGAAAGTCAGATGCGCTGCCTGCTCTGACTTGTCCACCAGCTTCTCTGCGCGCTCGAATGCAAGGAGAAAGCGTCTTCGTATCTCCGACGCATCTTCGATCCCTTTCAATCCCGGGGCCAGCGGCTCCCAGGCATCGTGCCCGAAATAGGCGTGGCGTGAGCCCGCAGCTACTATGAGATAGTCGTAAGGGATCTCACGCTGTGGGTTGTCGATGCCGACGACGCGCCGCTCTACGTCGATCGCGCCCACTTCGCCGAGAACGACTTCCGTATTTCCCTGCCCACGGAGAATGTGCCGTATCGGCGCAGTAACATCGCTCGTGGAAAGCGAGGCCGTAGCAACCTGATAAAGCAGCGGCTGAAAAAGATGGTGGTTGGTGCGGTCGATAACCGTGACGTGCGCACTCGTGCGCTTCAGTGCCTTGGCCGCAGACAGCCCTCCAAAGCCGCCGCCGATTATGACGATGCGTGGCACGCTCCCCATTACGCCATCCTTTCTTCAAGCCTGCGCGCGGCCAGCGTCAGAATCAGCACCAGCAGAATCAGCAGAACGCTGTACGCCGCGGCAGTCCCAAACGCCAGCGCGCGGAGCTGCGCCAGTATCTCGATCGAGATTGGTCGATTCGCATGCGTGTAAAGCACAACGCTCGCCACGAACTCACCGATCGCCGTGACGGCGGCGAGCAGGCCACCGGCAATGAGACCCGGCCGTGCCGCGGGAATTATTACGCGCCGCATAGTGAGCCACCACGAAGCACCAAGCCCGCGCGCTGCATCCTCCAACGATGGATCGAGTTGCCGCAGAGAGCTCTCAACTGCTGTAGAAACGAGAGGCACTCCTCGAACGAAATAGGCGAGCGGCAGAATCCAGAACGTTCCCACCAGAAGAATCCGCCCCGCGAGTGGATCGTTGCGATTGAACGTCGCAGCGAGGCCAAGAGCTATGGCCGTTGCAGGAATCGCCCATGGAAGCGCCACCAGAAGTTCCAGCATGCGCCGGCCCGCAAATTTCCTCAACACTATCAGGTAAGCCGCGACGAAACAGACAACCACGTTCGCCGCAGTCGCTATCAGCGCCATCCAGACGCTGTTCATGATCGGCTTCCATAGTTCCGCCTCGGTGACGAGCCGACGGTAGTTGTCGAGCGTATAGGCCGGAGGCAGCACCTGAGTCGTCCACGCGCCATCGACAGCGAATGACACGAGCACGACCATGAGATGCGGAAGCACGAGAACAATGACGGTGAGCACGGAGAGAGCCGCCGAGAAACCCTGCGCATTCCGCGACCGAAGCACCCGGCGCGTAGCCGAGCCCTTGCCAGACGACGCGTATTTCCGCTTTCCCTCGAGCCACCTGAACAGTAGCAAACCCGCTACAGCGCTCAACGCCAGCACCGTCGTCTCAACGTAGGCGAGCCCCATTGACCCGTTGAGTTTCGACGCCACGATCTGAGTAGAAAGCACGCGAATGCCACCGCCAAAAACGTACGGAGCAGAGAATGACCCGAGCGATGTCATGAATACGAGAAGCATGGAACCTGCGAGCGCCGGTGTGAGCAGGGGTAGCGTCACACGCCGCAATCTCTGCCATGCACTCGCCCCCAACCCCGACGCTGCTTCATCGAGCGTCGAATCGAACCGTTCAAGACCGGCCGAAACGAACAGGAATACGTAGACATACATCGTGTACGCATGCACGAAGATGATCGCCCAGACTCCTGTGAGCCGCCACGGTGCCTCGGCCATTCCAAACATGCTCTGCACCCCGCGCGTCACGAGACCGCTTTCTCCGTAGAGAAAGAGAAACGAGATGACTCCGACCAGGGGCGGCAGTGCCGCAGGAAGCGTCGCCACCGAGCGGAGCATGCGACGGCCCGGAAACTCGAACCTGCTCAGCAGGAATGCGAGCGGGACACCGACAAGCAAAGACGCTACGACCGATGCGAGCGAAATGACGATGCTGGTGGTAAGCGCTTCGCGATCGGCGGGACTGTCCATGAATTCTCGCCAATGACCCAGCCCGTTCTCGAAGCTTCCGAGGATCACCGCAACATTTGGATAGACGACGGTCCACACCAGAAGTGCGAGAACCGGAAGCGCGAGGCCCCAGCTGCGGCGATTGTCCAATCCGATCTTCATCGCGATCGGCCGCTCACTCTCCACTCACCACTGGAACCGGCTCGCGTACGACCGCGACACCGGCAATGTCACCTTCCCGCAGATCCATTCGCGACGAAGACACCTCGAGAACCACATCATCAGCTACCCGGACTTGATACACCGCGCTGCCACCAGTGAACCTGCGGTTCACAACGACGCCCTTCCAGGCGCCCAAGTCGTTGTCGCCAGCAATACCCAACGCATCGGGCCGCAGCACCACCAGCGGAGACCGAAGTGCTGGCCCACCAGGTGGACGGGTAGCGGCGAGCTCACGCCGCACTCCGCCGATGGTCACGGCAACGCGATCGCCCAGATCCTCAGCTGGCACCATCGTCGAGCGTCCAATGAAAGTCGCGACGTCGAGTGAAGCGGGATGATCGTAGAGATCTTCCGGAGTACCGACCTGCAGCAACTGGCCTTTCCGAATGAGTACGATCCTGTCCGCAATCGCGAACGCGTCTTCCTGATCGTGAGTCACGAACAATGCCGGTACCCCAACGCGGTGAAGCATCGACCTGAGCTCGTCACGTGTGGATTGACGCAGCGTCGGATCGAGATTGGACAAGGGCTCGTCCATCAGTAGCACGTCTGGCTCGATCACTAGAGCGCGCGCGAGCGCCACCCGCTGCTGCTCGCCACCCGATAGCGACTGAATACTGCGAAGTCCCGCCTTCCCGAGTCCGACCGACTCGAGCGCAGATCGCGCACGTTTGATCCTCGCCGTGCGGTCTACCCCTCGCGCCTCGAGCCCGAACGCAACATTCGCTTCGACCGACATATGAGGAAATAGCGCATAGTGCTGGAAAACCATTCCAAAGCCGCGCTTCTGCGGCGGCAGCAAAGTTATGTCACGACCGCCTAGCAGCACGCGCCCCGAGTCAGGCACCTCGTACCCGGCAGCGATGCGAAGTGTAGTCGTCTTCCCGGAACCTGAAGCTCCTATGAGCGCGAGCAACTCTCCCGGAGGAACTTCGAACGAAATGTCGTTGACGGCCACATGCTCGCCGAATCGTCGGGTGATGTGCTCCAGCGCGAGCGAGCCGGAGTTCACTTATTTCGCTCTGTATTCCTGATGTTGGCGTCCCAGTACTTCATCCACTCGTTCAGGTGCTCGGCCATCACCTTCCGGTCAACCGGCATCGGCTTGATCTTCGCGTTCGCTTCCTGAATCCACTGCGGAAGCTCGGCCTGCGGAATATCGGTGCGCGCAGGAATACGGAGATACTTCTCCGCCGCTGCCTTTAACGCCTCAGGGGTGGTCACATACTCGTAGTAGAGCTTCGCCTCCCTGGCGTGCTTTGTCCCCTTTACGAGGGCGATCCCATCGACGAGCAGTGGAGTACCACTGGACGGGATGATGTAGTCCACAGGGATCTTGAGTCGCTGCCGCAGAGTAGCGATGTCGGGCATGTCCCACAGGGTAATGACGCCTTCCTGGCGCCCGAGTTTCTGGTACAGAATCGTCGGGTTGAGAACGTACTCACGCGTGTTCGCGTCGAGCCGTCTCAGCCACTCATAGCCCGCTTCGGGCGAACCCGTTCTGGCCATCGACCGAGCCATGATCGCGCCAAAAATCGCGCGCATCGTACCCGATGCGATCGGATCGCGGATCAGCACCTTCCCCTTCCACTTGGGATCGAGCACGTCATCCCAATCCTTGGGAGCCTGCTCTCGTGTCACGGCGTCCGTGTTGTACCCTATCACTTCCGGCGTGAGGTACGTGCCGTACCAGTGGTCACCGGCATCACGACCCTCGACACTCACCGCATTGGACCACGTTGGAATGTAGGGTTCCAGCAGATTCTCTTTCGTCGCCCTGTCGAACGCCTCGGCGGGCGCTCCAAACCACACATCTGCCTGTGGGTTCGCCGCTTCCGCGCGAACGCGATCGAGGACCTCCTGCGATCCCATGTCCACCCACTGCACGTCGATATCAGGATGTGCCAGCTCGAACCCCTTCTCCATGTATCCGAGCAGATCCTTCCCATGCGGCGAGTAGACCGTGAGAACGGTCCGTTTGTCGCTCGAGCAGGAAATTGCGGCCAACGCCGCCACCACTAACGCAGTCCGGCGCATCACTCGCTCCCTCCGATCGCCCTTGGCGACGCAAGGTCGCCTGGCCTCACGGCAAGCAGATTAACAAACAGCCTTGCCGCGCCGCTGACACCGGCCGGCAACTGGCGAAAAAATGCCAGCGTCGTGTAGACATATACTCCCTTTCCATAGGGCGCCACGATGATTCCACCGTTGTTCACCGGCTCTCCTGGATCGTTGAGTGCGACAATCGGATGATACTTCTGGTCGAAGGTTCGCGGCATGTACAGAGCGCGCTCCTGAATCCATCCATCGAAGTCGGATGAACGTATCACATTCGGCCGGCGCAACACCGACGACGAAGGGTCGAGAATCGTTATGGGCGCTGTCTCCTCCGTCACACGATCGTGGGGCTGCGCAATCGAAATGGCGTACGGCATAGTTCCTGGACGCATCATCTCGTACTGGCCGTACTGCACCACCAGGGTGCCGCCACTCTTCGCGTAGTTGAGCAGATAGGGATTGTTGTCGACCAGATCCCTGCTTGCCTGATAAGCGCGCGGCCCCACCACTACGGCTGTGAATCTGGCCAGATCGACGGTCGGAATTGCGCGCGGGTCAATCACGGTGACCGGAATGCCAAGCTGCTCCAGCGCAGGTTCTACATTGTCGCCGACCCCGCGCACGTAAGCGACGTTAAGCTTCGGCGGGATTGTTATAGCCACTGCGTGCAGCGCGACTGTCGCCGGTCTGTACATACGCTCAGGCGCAATGTGCTCGTAATCGATCGGCACGAAGCCTCTGCTGTACGACGTTCCAAGAACGGCTGCGTGCGCTGAAATTTCATGGACGCCGGGCGAGAGCCGCCCCCGTACCCGGAAAGTGACTGTTCGCGTTCCGGCGGAATCGATGCCGAGTGTCCGCGATGCCGAGTCAGTGGAGAGGCCCCGTGGAAGCACCAGCGAAACGGTGGCCGGTACTCCTTTCATCAGAGCGGAGCGAAGCGTCACGTTGAAAAACCGGTCGAGCGATGCATTTGCACGCACCAGTTCATTCGCATGCTCGAGCGTCACGCTCACTGCAGGCATCACCGCGAGAGGAGTCTGAACGTCTCCGCGCACGGGATCCGCATAGCGATATACTATCGGCGCTTCCTTACCAAACAATACATCATCGCCTCGGTCGGTCCAGTAGGAAACTTTCAACAGACCGGGCTTGTCTCTCTGATCCTCCGCCGTCGTCAGCCAGGCCTGCCACGGCCTTCCAACCAGATCCACCGAAGCCACTGGAAGCGAGGGAGAGAACAGGTCTCCATTTCTTGCGCTCTTCAGCCACCACGGCTGCGTGATTTCATTTCCGCGTACGTACGTGTTCCATCGGAAAGCGCTGTCTGCGGCAACCGTTACAGGGGTTCCTCCCCGCCGCATATACACCGGCTTCCCACTGCGATTGTAGAGCGTCACTACTACGAGCGCGCTGTCTCCCAGCGCCAGATACTGCCGATCGGCAATTGCCTCGAGCGCAATCGAGCGATCAAGATCCCTGTATACCTTGTCTGGAATAAAAGGCGCCCGTGCGTCAACCCCGTCGAATATCGACTTCTCGGTTTCAGCGGGTGCCGCCTGATTGACACGCGTAGCCTCGCGCCGAGCGAAGTTCCAGATCACTCCTTTTCGCTGCAGCGCCCCGAAACCCTGCGACTTGTGCTGCGACCTGCTCTCCCCAGCTATCTCTGCGTAGGACCGCCCAAGCTCGGGATTGTATTCCCCGACGTTAAAGCGCAGCGTGGCCGTCGCCGGTGAGAAGCGCGCACCTCGATAAAACTTGAGCGGAGTCCACGCCGGGCCGAATTTCGCCTCGGGAAATCGCGAGACATCCCCGGCTGCGTCGTACGCTTCCTTCGAGAGAATGCCCGACACTTGATGCTGCCCATGTCCATCCCGCGGCGTGCCCGAGAAAACCGCGACGATGACATGAGGCCTGAACGCGCGCACCACAGTCACCACATCGTTGAGTAATGAATCCCTGGGCCAATGCGCGTACGTTTCCGCCGCACTTTTGGAATATCCGAAATCGTAGGCGCGCGTGAAATACTGATGAGCCCCGTCAACGCGCCTCGCCGCCAGCAACTCTTCGGTGCGGATCACACCAAGAGCTTCGCCCAGCTCGTTGCCGATGAGATTCTGGCCCCCATCTCCGCGAGTAAGCGACAGGTACGCCGTCTCGGCGCGACCGCTCCGCTGGAGCCATGATATAAGCTGAGTATCCTCGTCGTCCGGATGCGCTCCGATCACCAGAACGCGGCGGATATCGGAACCATCGTTCCTGATAGCCATAGCGCCGCGTTCCTGTGCCAACAGGAAAAACGGCGCCGCTACCACCACCAATGCCACAAGAGCAAGTATCGCTCGCTTCATCAGCTCTTTTCGTTTGGGAAGACTGCCAGACTACTGAGTCGTGACCGCGCTCCGCCTTCGGGAGCCACCCACGGGCTCCATGGGCGCCACAACCTCCGACACGATCCGCTCCTGCTCCGCCTTGTGCGCCGACGCATATCCTTCCGCGGGACTCGCACGCTCGGGCCGGCCAACATACCGCACTATCATCGCGTTACCCGTCGACACCCGGAGACGCGGAGCGACAAACGTCCACCCACCCATGTTCTTCGGTTCCTCCTGCGCCCACACAACTTCCTCGACCGCAGGATAAAGATCGACGATCCGCTCAACCTCGTCCGATGGCCACGGATAAAGTTGCTCGACACGCACCACCGCGATGTGGGGCGAACGCCTGGCAATGATGTCGTAATACACTTTGCCGGTGCAGAAAACCAGGCGCGTCACCTGTGCGCGCTCATCTGCAACTGCCGCGTCATCGATGACCGTCATGAATTCGGCGTCGACGAGATCGCTCAGACGTGAAGCGGCTTCCGGTAAACGCAGAAGGCTCTTGGGCTGCATCAACACAAGAGGGCGTCGCTTTCCCTCGGAAATCTGTCTCCGCAGCACGTGAAAATACTGCGCCGGGGTTGAAGGATACCCGACATACATGTTGTTCTCGGCCGCCGATTGCAGGAAACGCTCGAGCCGGGCGCTGGAATGCTCGGGACCCTGCCCTTCGTAACCGTGCGGGAGCAGCAGCACCAGCGAAGAATCCTGACCCCACTTCATGCGATCCGACACGATGAACTGATCGATTATCGGCTGCGCGACGTTCACGAAATCGCCGAACTGCGCCTCCCACAACACCAGCGCATTGCGCGTTGCGGTGCTGAAGCCATACTCGAATCCCAGCACCGCCGTCTCAGACAGCGGGCTGTTGTAAATCTCGAACGCCGCCCGCGCCTCCGGCAGATGCTGCAGCGGTGCATGCGTCTCGCCCGTCTCAGCGTCGTGAAGAACCGCCTGTCTGTGGGAGAACGTTCCGCGTTCTACATCCTGCCCGGACATGCGAATTGACGTTCCGCCCACAAGGAGCGAAGCAAAAGCGAGCGCTTCGGCGTGCCCCCAGTCTATGCCACCGGCATCGCCCATCGCCTCGCGGCGACGGTGCAGGGTCCTGGCGAGACGGCTGCTGGGCTTGACTCCCGGCGGCCACGCCAGAAGCTGCTCGTTCAATGCCACCAACCTGTCGGCTCGCAGACTCTCTTTCTCAGACGCAACGGCATCGGCCGGCTCTACCGCTTCGCCGGGTCCCCGGTTCTCGCCATCACTCGCCGATGTGTCGCTCTGGATTTTGTCGAACTCTGCCGCAATCTCCGAGTCGAGCGCATCGATCTCTTCCGGCGTGACCAGACCTTCGTCAGAAAGTCGCCTGCCCCACACTTCTCGCGGCGTGGGATGCGAGCGGATCTGCGCGTACATCGCCGGCTGAGTGAACGCGGGCTCATCGGTCTCGTTGTGTCCGTGACGTCGATATCCGACGAGATCGACGAGAAAATCCTTGGCGAATTTTGCGCGATACTCCACACCGAGGTGCATCACCCGTATGCACGTGTTCGCATCCTCAGCATTCACGTGTACAATCGGAACCTCGAACCCCTTTGCGAGGTCGCTCGCGTAATGCGTGGACCGCGCATCGATAGGGTCGGTAGTGAATCCGACCTGATTGTTGACGATAATGTGAAGCGTGCCGCCAACGCGATAGCCTCTGAGGCGCGACATGTTGAACGTCTCGGCGACTACTCCCTCTCCCGGAAATGCGGCGTCTCCGTGAATGCAGATCGGGACCACCGACGATTCATCGCGCGCGTTCTTGCCCGACAGTTGCGTCTGCCGGGCTCGCGCCACCCCCTGGAGAATCGGGTTCGCGAACTCGAGGTGACTGGGATTCGGCATCAGCGACACAGTGACGTCCTTGTCGCCGACCTTCAGCTTCGCAGTGCATCCGAGGTGGTACTTCACATCGCCAGTTTCGCTCTCCGCGCTCATTGCCGCGTGCTTTCCCTCGAACTCTCCGAAAATCGTCTTGTAAGGCTTCCTGAGAATGTGCGCGAGAACGTTGATGCGGCCCCGGTGGGCCATCGCGATGCCGATTTCGGTGGCGCCGAAAGCCGCAGCATACTCGATCGCCGTGTCCAGCATCGGCACCATCATGTCAGTGCCTTCGATCGAGAATCGCTTGTAACCCTGGTACGCCCGGCCAAGGAATCGCTCGAGACCGTCCACCTGAGTCAGCCTGCGCAGTACCGCCTTTTTTTCCTCGACGCTGAGAGGCTTTTGAAGCCGTCCACTCTCAACCTGCTCCTTGAGCCATTCCCGCTCCGCCGCCTCGCCGAGGTGATCGAATTCGTAACCGACGTTGCTCGAGTAGAGTGACCTGAGATGCGCGACGACGTCGGCAGCAGTCGGCTCATCGGATCCGAGCGCGCTGCCTGGAATCGCTTTCAGGTCGTCTGGAGTGAGACCGTGAAATTCCGGCGTCAGTTCTGGAGTGCCTGGCGGCCGGTTGCCGAGGGGGTCGATGGCGGCAGCGAGGTGGCCCAGCGCGCGTATCGATTCAGCCAGCGACGCGGCACTCGCCGCTTTCCTGAGGAGATTCCGATCAATCGGGCCGGCGATCGCTGAAGGGTTGTCTCCCGAGGTTCGCGTCGCTCCGCTAATGGTTTCTGCAAAGCGGAAGAACTGGCGCCAGGATTCGTCTACCGACGATGGATCGCGCCGGTAGGACTCATGGACCTCGGCTATGTAAGCATCGTTGAAGACGCTGGTGATTGGATCGCTCGACATGACGCCTAATTTAATGCGGCGACAAAGGGCGAGAAGCGGTGCTGTCAGGCCTTGATCGCGCCTGTCGGCAAAGCGATCGGCGATGGCAGCAGGAATCTGTTGCGAGGGGACGCGCCGGCTGCCCTGATGAGCCGCATCGCAGCTTCAGGATTGAGCAAGGGCAGATAGAGAAATCCGCCGATGCCATCGATGTCGGTGGTGTGCGCTTCGTGGGACTTTCGGGTAAAGCTGACGGCAACTACCGGGCACCGCGAAAGTACCTCATCGCGCTCCCACGCCTCGAGCGAGAGTGTGGTGAGGAGCTCGTACTCGCAGATCACAACGTCTGGATCGAATTCACGTGAGTCGATGGAAGCTTGGCCGAGTCCAACCGCTCCCCTCGTTTCGATACCCAGTGTTGCGAAGAAGCGAGCGATATGCTCTGCGAGGAAGATGTGGCGCGCAACGCACAGGGCTCGCAATTGGGGGGAGAGTTGGTTCACGACAAGCCACGGTAAACCCGGCTCGGCGCCCGCACAATAGGTGAGTAAACCGATGTGTGTCACCGCTGGTGGACGCAGCGCCGGGACAGCGAGACACCCCTCATCAAGTGACGATTTTACCCGGATAGATTTGTGACCCCCATAGCCTGCCGATATGGCCGATCGAAGTCGGTGGAGCCTGCAAAAAGCCCCCCGTGCCTTAAAGGCCACGGGGGGCTAAGTCTACTGGATCATCCCCTCCGTTCTCTTACCGTCGCGTCACGTCGACATTGTTGCCGATGACACCACCAAGGATAGCGCCGGCAACACCGCCAACAACCGCTCCCTTGAGCTTGTCCCGACTGGTAACGGCACCAATCGCAGCACCCGCGGCAGCACCGATCGCTGCGTCACGCTTGGTGTGCTTCACCCGCGTTGTCCTGCGGGCAGGTGCAGAGTACGTCCCGGATCCCCTCGACGAGCTGCGGCGAGCAACTGGACGGTCCCGGTAAACCACCCGCTCGCGCACCGGCTGGCTGTACACCGGAGCGTATCCGTTTGGCGCGTATCCCACCGGGGCGAGTCCCTGAGCCGCGTACGCGCGCTCCATCGCCGAAATGCTGTCCATCGCCATGTACGGGCGCGCCGAAGCCGCCAGTGTGAGGTCTGCGTTGAGCGCGTCATCTACTTTCTTGCTGCTATCGGCCGGGCTGCAGGCAGCTGCCAGAATGGCCACCGGCACGAGAATGAACTTCTTGAAATTTCCCATATATCCTCCCGAATGACGGCCGCTCCGCGCGACCTGACACCCTTACGAGGCAGGGTCTATGCCACACCCACCCCTTTGGCGGGATCTTTTTCTGGCCCAGCCGGAAGCTCTGCGAGGGGCAGAGCTGCTGTCGGCTGAGCTGCTGTCGGCAGAGCTGCTGTCGGCACAACCGGCCAACCCGACTCCACCTGGTTCTCCTCGGGATCGTAAATCCGCGGCTTCCCCTCGGCAGGCAGGATCAGGGTGAAGACGCTGCCCACTCCGGGCGTCGATTCTAAATCCAGAGAACCATCGAGTAGCGTCGCCAGTCGCCGGGATATTGGAAGGCCAAGTCCGGTACCCATGTGCTGCGTGGGCGAAACCTGGACGAACTCCTCGAAAATCCGCGACTGGTCGTCTTTGGAAATCCCCTCTCCCTCGTCCCTGACAGAAATGCGAACGCCGCCATCCGCGGTCTTCGCGCAGCTCACTCTGATCGGCTTTTTCATTCCGAACTTGATGGCGTTCGAAAGCAGGTTCAGAAGTATCTGCCTCACTCGCCTCGGATCGGTCACGATCTTGAGTGGCTCATCGGGCTGCTCGAATGAGAGGCTCGTGCCGTGCTCGTCCGCCAGTGGACGAACTGTGACGAAGAGATCCTCGATCAGCGTCGCGACATTGATCGGCTGAAGTGCCAGCTCGATCTTTCCCGCCTCGATCTTGGACAGATCCAGTACGTCGTTCACCAACTCGAGAAGATGGCGCGCGGCACGCAACGTTCGCTCGAGCCCTTCACGCTGCTTGTCGTTGAGAGGTCCGTAGATATTGTCGATCATCAACGTGCTGTAACCGATGACCGCGTTAATCGGAGTGCGCAGCTCGTGGCTCATCGAAGCGTAGAACCTGTTTCTCACTCCCATCGCCTGCTCCAGCTCGCGCTGCCGCTCCCTGAGCTGCGTGTTCAGTTCCGTAAGCTGGGCCGCCGCGCGCGCCTCCGACTCGAGAAGCTCCGCGCGGTGCTGCAGCTCGAGCTCGCGACGCTGGCTGTCCGCAAGCAACTCCGCCTGCTCCATGATCTGTTGCTGCTTGAGATACAGATCCACAAACACGGCGACCTTGGACCGCAGGACATCGGGATTGAACGGCTTGAACACATAATCCACCGCACCCATCGAGTATCCCTTGAAGACATACGCGTCTTCCTTGTTTATGGCGCTGAGGAAAATGATCGGGATGTATCGTGATCTCTCCCTCGACTTGATGATCTGCGCGACGTCGAAACCGTTCATGTCCGGCATTTGGACATCGAGAAGTATGCAGGCGAACTCGTGCTGGAGAACGCACTTGAGTGCTTCGTCACCTGAGTGCGCGGAGATCAGCGTCTGACCAAGCGGCTCAAGTATCGCCTCGAGAGCGAGGAGATTTTCGGGTCGGTCATCGACCATCAGCAGATTGACGCGCCGGTCTTCAGGCATGCTTCACCGCCTTTTTCACCGCGGGCCGCGCCGTGAGTTCGACGAGTCGCTGCGGAATCCGTGCGAGTGCGAGGACTTCCGCCTCAGGTACCGCGAGCGCCGCCGCCGCAGGCATTGCTCTGCTCTCGGCGGTCTCTGGATCCTGCACGATTGCCCGTCCTCCCCGATTCACGATATGGCGAAGGCCGCGCGAACCGTCATCATTGGCCCCGGTGAGCACGACGCCTACCGTTTTCTCCAGATACGCATCAGCCGCAGACATGAAAGTCACGTCGATCGAGGGGCGGCTGAAGCGCACCATCGGATCCGTCGTGAGAGAAAGGTGACCGCGTTCCACCATCATATGATAGTTCGCCGGAGCGATGTACACATGCCCAGGCTCGAGGGGCTCCTTGTCCTCCACGTCCACGATCTTCAACGGAGAGACGTCCTGCAGCAGGCTCGCAAGCAGATTGTCGGCGTGCCTGCTGCGATGCTGAACCACTGCCAACGGCACCGCAAAATCCCGCGGCAACTCCGCCACCAGCCGGCTCAAGGCGGCAAGCCCGCCCCATGAGGCCCCAACAACAACGAGCGCAACGTCACTCACCGGGCCTTCCTGAAAATCTTTTCCGGGCCATTGATCTGATCGTAGCTCTCCTCGTACGGAGAGAAGCGGAGCGACTCCTTGCTTCCCAGAACCA
The DNA here is from genome assembly GCA_046593165.1 of Gemmatimonadaceae bacterium. Lineage (GTDB taxonomy): Bacteria > Gemmatimonadota > Gemmatimonadetes > Gemmatimonadales > Gemmatimonadaceae > UBA4720. The sequence continues at coordinate 10,389 of JBKJRW010000185.1, read as the reverse complement.
GCACCCCGAATTTCGCGAGACTTTCGTAAAACAGGCCATGAACCCGCGCCTGAAGATTCTTGTCGAAATAGATCAACACATTACGGCAGAGAATCACGTTGAACTCGGCGAACGATCTGTCAGTCACCAGGTTGTGCAGTGAGAACACAACATTTTTTGTCAGCTCTGGACTAAACAGCGCCCCTCCATACTTGGCGAGATAATAGTCGGAAAAGGCGCGCCTGCCACCCGCCGCGATGTAGTTCTCCGTGTACTCCTGCATCCGATCGAGCGGAAATATTCCTTCCTTCGCCTTCTGCAATACCACTTCGTTGATGTCCGTTGCGTAAATGCGGCACCTCTCGTACAGCCCCTCTTCCTGAAGTAGCACGGCCATGGAGAACACCTCCTCCCCAGTCGAACAGCCCGCATGCCAGATACGAATGAAAGGGTACGTCCGCAGAATCGGAACGACATTCTCGCGGAAAGCACGATAGAACGTCGGATCGCGGAACATCGCCGTGACGTTTATCGACAGGTCAAGCAGCAGTTTTTCCATGAGCTGCGGCTCGTGCAGCACCCGCGCCTGCAGTGCGCTCACGGTCTCCAGACCCTCCGCATCGATCCGCTTCCAGAGTCTCCGTCTGATCGACGCGTAAGCGTAAGACCGGAAATCGAATCCGTAGTTGCGGAAGACCCCTTCCAGCAGGAGTTCGATCTCGATGCGCTCGAGCTCCGGGTCATACCTCGACACGTCGCTCGCCGCAGACGGCACGGGTTCCTCTACTTGTACAGCCACACGCGCAACAGGGACAAAAGCTGCTCGGTGTCGACCGGCTTCGTGATGTAGTCAGACGCCCCAGCCGCGATGCACTTCTCGCGGTCGCCCTTCATCGCTTTTGCGGTGAGCGCTATGATCGGCAGCGACTTGAACTCCGGCATTGCTCTGATCGCCCTCGTCGTCTCGTATCCATCCATCTCGGGCATCATCACATCCATCAGAATCGCATCAAGCCCGGGATCGGCCTTCAGCGCCTCGAGCGCATCCTTGCCGTTCTCGGCGAACCGCACGTTCATGCCGTGGTCCTCGAGCACACTGGTCAGCGAAAAGATATTCCGCACGTCGTCATCAACTACGAGCACACGCTTGCCCGCGATCACAGCATCGGCATCGTGCAACTGCTCGAGCATTCGTCGCTTCTGCTCCGGCAGCTTCGCCTCTACCCGATGCAGGAACAGCGCCGTCTCATCGAGCAACCGCTCGGGAGAGCGCACATCCTTCACGATTATCGTCTCGGCATACTTCCTTATGCGCGTCTCCTCTGCCGGCGAAAGCTCCCTGCCCGTGTAGACGATGATCGGCAGGTCTGCCTTGGCCGGGTCCGACTTTACCTTTTCAAGAAAATCAAACCCGCTCATGTCGCGGAGACCGAGGTCGAGCACAACGCAGTCATAGTGCTTCGACGACGCGAGCTCATGCAGCGCTTTCTCCGCCGTATCCACGGCGGTGATTTCCACATCCTCGTGAGCGATCAGCTCCACGATGGCATGCCGCTGGTCCTCATCATCCTCCACCACCAGCAAGTGCTTCGGAACGTCATCAATGAAGCTCGAGATACGCGCGAAAGCGGCGTCGAGTGCTTCCTTGGTCACCGGCTTTGCTAGATACGCCATCGCGCCCGCCTTCAATCCCTGCTGGCGGCGCTCGACTCCGCTGATGATGTGCACCGGAATGTGACGCGTCCCGGGATGATGCTTGAGACGCTCGAGAACCTTCCAGCCGTCGAGGCCTGGCATATCTATGTCGAGCGTGATCGCATCCGGTCGATACTCGTGCGCCGCGGCCAGACCACTGTCCCCATCGAGGCAGACGATCACCTTGAACCCCTTGTCGCGCGCCATACCCAGCAGAATCCTGGCAAAGTTTGCGTCATTCTCGACGATCAGAACTGTCCGGTCGCCCGGCTCAATTCTCTCGTGATCGTCTTCCACCACGTACTGAGCAGCTCTCCGCTCCGGCACGGGTGACTGCGCAGTCTGCCCCCTCGTGCCCTGCGACGGCGTCGGCCTCCACATGGGGCTCGGTGTTATCCTCGGCGTCCGCGGAGGCTCTGTAACCACGGCGGAAGATCGAGGCGTCGTCCGCGTTCCCTCGGGATCGCGGTATTGCAGCGGGAGAAACAGCGTGAACGTGCTCCCTTTCTGCGGAACGCTCTCCACTCGGATCTCGCCGCCAAGCTGACGCGCGATCTCACGGCTGATCGACAGTCCGAGCCCTGTACCACCGAACTTGCGGCTCGTCGTTCCATCGGCCTGCTGGAACGGCTCGAAAATGAGACGCTGCTTGTCCGATGCGATTCCGATTCCGGTGTCCGTCACCGCGAATGCAATGACAACGCCTCCTGCATTGAGTGACGACAGCAGAAACCTGCGGTTGGGCTCGGCCTTCCTGACAGTAAGCGTCACTGTGCCTTCGCTCGTGAACTTGAATGCGTTCGACAGCAGGTTCTTCAACACCTGCTCCACACGCTGGCCGTCGGTATAAATCGTAGGCGGCACATCGGGTTGAGTGTCGAGTTTGAACTGAAGCCCCTTCTGGTCCGCCATCGCCCGGAAGCTTCTGTCGAGCGAACCCGTCAACTCGGTAATCGGCGTATCGGCCGGGTTCACCTCCATCTTCCCCGCCTCGACCTTCGACATGTCGAGCACGTCGTTGATAAGCGCGAGCAGGTCCGACCCGGACGAGTTGATCGTCTGCGCATACTCCACCTGCTTCGCCGTGAGATTCCCATCCTTGTTGTCGGTGAGAAGCTTGCTCAGAATCAGAAGACTGTTGAGCGGGGTTCTCAACTCATGCGACATGTTCGCGAGGAACTCCGACTTGTACTTCGACGAGACAGCCAACTGCTCGGCCTTTTCTTCAAGCGCCAGACGCGCCGCCTCCACCTCATCGTTCTTCTGCTCGACTTTCCTGTTCTGCTCCGCAAGCAACGAGGCTTTTTCTTCAAGTTCCTCATTCACCTGCTGCAGCTCGACCTGCTGGTCGCGCAGCAATTCCTCAGAACTCTTGAGCGACTTCGTCTGCGCTTCGAGCTCCGAGTTCGAGCGCTTGAGCTCCTCCTGCTGACCCTTGAGCTCCTTCGACTGGCTTTGTAGTTCCTGAGTAAGCTGCTGCGACTGCTCGAGCAGCTCGCTCGTGCGCATGTTGGCCGAGATCATGTTGAGCACGACGCCAACGCTTTCTGCCAGTTGATCGAGGAACAACTGGTGGATCTGGCTGAACGGAAGGAACGAAGCCACCTCGACCACGGCCTTCACCTCGCCCTCGAACAGAATCGGCAGCACCAGCACGTTGCGCGGCGGTGCTTCGCCAAGCCCCGACGTGATTCTTATGTAATCATCCGGCACGCTGGTGAGGAGGATTGGCTTCTTCTCGAGCGCTGCCTGCCCCACCAGCCCTTCGCCCAGATGGAAACGGTTGGCGACATGCTTCCGTTCCTTGTATGCGTAACTCGCAATCAGCTTGAGAGTGGGCGCGTTGCCTTCGTTCTCCATGATGTAGAAAGCGCCGTAGTGCGCCGACACCAGCGGCGTCAACTCTGACATGATCAGGCGGGACACAGCCTCGAGATCCTTCTGTCCCTGCATCATGCGCGAGAACTTGGCGAGGTTGGTCTTGAGCCAGTCCTGCTCGGTGTTCTTCTCCGTCGTGTCTTTCAGATTCGCGATCATCTGATTGAGGTTGTTCTTGAGCTCGTCGAGCTCACCCTGCGTTTCCACGGTGATCTGTCCCGAGAGGTCACCGCGAGTCACGGCAGTCGCGACCTCGGCGATTGCGCGCACCTGAATCGTGAGACTGTTCGCCATGGCGTTCACGTTGTCCGTAAGCGCGCGCCACGTTCCTGCGGCATTCGGTACTTCGGCCTGCCCACCCAGCTCGCCTTCGGTACCGACTTCCTTCGCCACGCGCGTGACTTCGTCAGCGAAAATGCGGAGCGAATCCACCATCGCGTTGATCGTGTCCTTCAGCTCGAGAATCTCACCGCGTACCTCGACCGTGATCTTCTGCGACAGATCTCCGTTTGCCACCGCTGTCGTCACGAGCGCGATGTTCCGGATCTGACTCGTGAGGTTCCCGGCCAGCGTGTTCACGTTGTCCGTGAGATCTTTCCACGTTCCGGCTACACCCGGCACCTCAGCCTGTCCGCCGAGGTTCCCTTCAGTTCCCACTTCCTTTGCGACTCGCGTGACTTCCGACGAGAACGCGGAGAGCTGATCGACCATGATGTTGATCGTGTTCTTCAGCTCGAGTATCTCGCCCTTCACGTCCACCGTCATCTTCCGCGAGAGGTCTCCCTTTGCCACGGCCGTGGTAACGTCGGCGATGTTTCTCACCTGGCCAGTGAGGTTCGACGCCATGAAATTCACGTTGTCGGTCAGGTCCTTCCACGTACCGGCGACCCCCGGCACCTGTGCCTGTCCGCCCAGGCGGCCCTCGGTTCCCACCTCTCTCGCCACGCGTGTTACTTCGCCCGCGAATACAGAGAGCGAATCGACCATCGTGTTGATTGTATTCTTGAGCTCGAGAATCTCGCCCTGCACGTCTACGGTGATCTTTCGCGACAGATCGCCGCGCGAAATGGCAGTCGTCACATCGGCGATGTTTCTGATCTGACCTGTGAGGTTCGACGCCATGGCGTTCACGTTGTCCGTGAGCGCCTTCCATGTTCCCGCAACTCCAGGAACGTTGGCCTGTCCGCCGAGCTTTCCTTCTGTTCCCACTTCCTTCGCCACGCGCGTCACTTCGTCGGCGAACGACGAGAGCTGATCGACCATTGTGTTGATGGTGTTCTTGAGCTCCAGCGTTTCGCCCTTCGCTTCTACCGTGATCTTGCGGCTCAGGTCTCCCTTCGCCACGGCGGTGGTAACGTCAGCGATATTTCGCACCTGACTCGTGAGGTTTCCGGCCAGAGTGTTCACGTTGTCGGTAAGGTCCTTCCACGTTCCGCCAACTCCAGGAACGTTGGCCTGGCCACCAAGCTTTCCTTCCGTTCCCACTTCGCGGGCCACGCGCGTCACCTCTGCAGCAAACGCCGAGAGCTGATCGACCATGATGTTGATCGTGTTCTTGAGCTCGAGAATCTCACCACGCGCGTCCGCCGTGATCTTTCTCGACAGGTCGCCGCGTGCGACAGCCGTCGTCACGTCGGCAATGTTTCGCACCTGCCCTGTGAGATTCGAGGCCATGAAGTTCACGTTGTCCGTCAGGTCTTTCCACGTGCCCGCGACATCCGGCACTTCGGCCTGACCGCCCAGCTTTCCTTCGGTTCCCACTTCCTTCGCCACACGGGTCACTTCGCCCGCGAAAATTCTGAGCGAGTCCACCATCGCGTTGATGGTGTTCTTCAGCTCGAGTATCTCACCCTGCACGTCTACCGTGATCTTCCGTGACAGGTCGCCCTTCGCGACAGCGGTCGTGACGTCGGCAATGTTTCGAATCTGGCCAGTGAGGTTCGAGGCCATCGCGTTCACGTTGTCGGTGAGATCCTTCCACGTTCCGCCAACGCCCGGCACCTCAGCCTGACCGCCCAGTTTTCCCTCAGTTCCCACTTCCTTCGCCACGCGCGTCACTTCGGCGGCAAATGCGGAGAGCTGATCGACCATTGTATTGATCGTGCTCTTCAGCTCGAGCATCTCACCCTGAGCGTCAGCGGTGATCTTTCGCGACAGATCACCCTTGGCCACAGCGGTCGTAACGTCGGCGATGTTTCGCACCTGACCAGTGAGGTTCGAAGCCATGAAGTTCACGTTGTCCGTCAGATCCTTCCATGTGCCGGCGACTCCCGGCACACTCGCCTGTCCGCCCAGCTTGCCTTCGGTTCCCACTTCGCGCGCCACTCGAGTCACTTCCGACGCGAAGCCCGAGAGCTGATCGACCATCGTGTTGATCGTGTTCTTCAGCTCCAGCGTCTCGCCCTTCGCCTCTACCGTGATCTTGCGGCTCAAGTCTCCCTTTGCCACAGCGGTGGTTACGTCGGCGATGTTTCGCACCTGACTCGTCAGGTTTCCTGCGAGCGTGTTCACATTGTCGGTAAGGTCCTTCCATGTGCCTGCAACACCCGGCACGTTTGCCTGTCCACCCAGCCGCCCATCGGTTCCCACTTCGCGGGCGACTCGCGTCACCTCCGACGCGAATCCCGAGAGCTGATCCACCATCGTGTTGATCGTGTTCTTGAGTTCGAGAATCTCGCCTTTTGCATCGGCGGTGATTTTTCTCGACAGATCGCCTCGCGCCACAGCCGTGGTCACGTCGGCGATGTTTCGCACCTGGCCCGTGAGGTTCGAGGCCATGAAATTCACGTTGTCTGTAAGATCCTTCCATGTACCGCCAACACCCGGCACGTTCGCCTGGCCACCCAGCCGTCCTTCCGTTCCCACTTCGCGCGCCACGCGCGTGACTTCCGATGCAAATGCGCCGAGCTGATCGACGAGCGTGTTCACCGTCGTGCCGATTCGCAGGAATTCGCCCTGCACTGACTTGCCGTCAATCTCGAGAACCATCTTCTGCTGAAGGTCGCCTTCGGCCACGGCTGTCAGTACTCGCGCGACTTCTGTAGTCGGCGACACCAGGTCGGTGATCAAGGCGTTGATGGAGCTCGTGATTGTCGACCAGCCGCCGGTCGCCCGCCCAATCGATGCACGCTCGTTCATCTGGCCTTCGCGACCGATGGTCGTGCTTACACGCACAGCTTCCGATGCGAGGCGCTCGTTCCGCTCAGCGATTCCGTTGAACGCGGATGCTATCTCGTCGAGCACCGGGTCGTCCGAGCCGTCCAGTCGCACGGTGAAGTCGCCATCACGAAGGTCGCGCAGAGCAGCAAGAAGATTCACGAGCTCGCCTGGCGCGTCCTCGCTACCGTCGTTGCGGCCACCGTTCCTGCTCCGCTGGGACTTGGCATTCTTTCCATTCGCTCGCCGCCCTTCGGGCCGCGCGACTGCGCTTTCGGCAGCAGATAGCGCACCCCGCCCGGAGGGGCCCGATTGCTTGCGAGATTTCCTGGGCGTTTCGACTTCCTGCTGAGTCTCGATTGTATCGCCGATTTCCACGGCCTCTCCTGAACTTGAGGATTTCTTCAACGACCCTGTACAAGGGCAAGCGGATGGTCTGAAGCTCCCGTAGCCTCAGATTGAGTCCAACCCCCGGAGGTCTATTCAAATCCGGGGCCGTGTTTTTGAACCTGCTTACGAAAACATGGTCTCCAGCCATCCCTTGGCCTCCATGCCGGCAGGCGTGAGGACAACCTGGTCGCCCGTACGGACCAGCCCCTCCCGGAGAACCCTCGCATATACCCTGCTCCACCCCGGGTGGTGCTTCTGTGACATCCTGACAAATTTCTGACCCGTGAACGAATCCCGGATAGTGCGACAGGGAGCGGCAAACGACGTGACTTCCAGCTGCACTTCGCCAAGCTCGATGCGGGTTCCCGGAGCGATTATCTCCCAGTCGATACCAGAGAGCGTGAGATTTTCGCCCGTCGTCCCCGTCCCTATAGGATGGCCCTCTTCCTGAAGCACACGAATTCGCTCGAGCGAGAACAGGCACACCGCCCGGTCGGGCCCTCCATGGTGCTTCGCGTCTGCCTGGCTATCGCCAAAAAGGCCATGAGTCGTCACCAGTGCTTCCGCCACAGGAAGCTTGGGAACTCCTCCCGGAGAGCAGTTGATTGAAAAAAGCTGTCCGGTTTCGGTCACCGTGTCTCCCCCACGACAAACCTCACTGGAATTCCTCCGTTTGTGGTCTTGAAAACATCCCGAATCCCTAGACGCAGTTGCGCCTCGAGCGACCTGTCCGCAGAAAGTAGCCCAAGCCGATACCCGCGCGCACGGTTGCGGACGATTTTTCCAAGCTGCGCATACAGGTTTCGGAGTGAAGCCGATTCACCCACGCGCATACCATAAGGTGGGTTCGAAACAATCCACCCTGGAGTCTCGGGAAACTCAACGGCTGAAACCGCTCGCTCTGCAAACTCGATGTCGCCCTCGACACCGGCCCTCGCGGCATTCTCCCGTGCCGCCGCTATCGCCCCCGCGTCGCGATCCGAAGCGAAAATTGGCGCCCCTGCGCTGAGCCTCGCTCCGGACCGAGCCCCATCCACCATCACCTTCCATGTCTCCACGTCATGACCCGGCCATCGCTCAAAAGCGAATGACCTCCCGACACCAGGCGCCATTCTGCGCGCCATCATAGCGCCCTCGATCGCGATCGTACCCGATCCGCACATCGGGTCGACCAGCGGAGCAACCATATCCCACTCGCTCGCGTAGAGCATCGCCGCAGCGAGAGTCTCCCTCAGCGGCGCCTTCCCTACAGCTTGCCGGTAACCGCGCCGATGCAGCAAGGCGCCCGAGGCGTCTGCACTGATGGCGCATTCATCATCGGCTATGCGCACGATAAAGAGCTGAGCTGAAGAATCGGTTTCCTCGTCCCCATCCGATTCAACCTTCGCACCGACGGCAGCAACTACCGCCTTCCCCAGGCGTTCGGCGACCGCATCGGAGTGGTACAACCGGGACTTGCGGCAAGTGACCCTGAATCTCACCGCCTGACCCGCCGAGACGAATCGCGCCCACTCTATTTTCTTCGCGCGCCTTTCGAGTTCATGAAAACTCGACGCGTGGAATTCATCGACGCGAATCACGACGCGACTGGCGACTCGAGACCAGAGATTCACCCGCATCAGATCCGCTGCCGACCCTGCAAACGAAACTCCGCCGACAATGCTCTCGCCCTTCCCGAATCCAAGACCCGCGAGTTCGCGGGCAAGAATCGCTTCGACGCCAGGCGCGCTAATGGCGAATATCCTGAGCTGTTTCTCCGTAGGTGTGCTCACCGCATGAACTTACCGCAAACGCACCTGCCGCAAACGGAATGCTTCATGCGAGAAGAAAATATAGATGAAGAAGGCCAACAAGACCGAAGCTCGCGCTCTCCTCCGCGAGCGCTTCGGCCATGATGATTTTCGGAAAGGCCAGTGGGAGCCGATCAAGGCCCTGCTCGACGGCCGCGACGCACTGGTGGTCATGCCGACCGGCAGCGGTAAATCCCTCATATATCAACTCGCCGCGCTCGCCACACCGGGCCTCACGGTCGTTGTCAGCCCGCTCATCGCGCTGATGAAAGATCAGAAGGACAAACTCACAGCCCAGGGGGTCGACGCCGTCGCCATGCACTCGCATCTGTCCTCCGGCGAAACCCGCGAAGCACACCGCCAGATCTCCGACGGCGAAGGAGAACTCCTCTACCTCACCCCCGAACGCTTCAAGGATCGCGATTTCTTCGAGCGGCTCCTCACCCGCAAAGTCAGCCTCTTCGTCATCGATGAGGCCCATTGTGTCAGCCAGTGGGGCCACGACTTCCGCCCCGACTTCCTGAGCCTCGGCTCAATCGCCAAACGCCTCGGAAGGCCACCGATACTGGCACTCACGGCGACCGCCACCCAGGAGGTACAGGACGACATCAAGCGACAACTCGGAATGCTGGACCCGCACATCACCATCACCGGCTTCGCGCGCCCCAATCTCCGGTTCGAAGTGCGGCGCACAGTCAACGACAGCCTCAAGGACGCGATCGTCGAGCAAATCCTCGGCGAGACCGACGGATCAGGTGTGATGTACGTTGCGACAGTGAAGGAAGCGGAGCGACTCTACGAACGCCTTTCGCAGCGATTCGACATCGGTATCTATCATGGGAAGCGTCCCGCCGCTGACAGAAAGCGGGTGCAGGACTCTTTCATGAGCGGAGATCTCAAGGCAATCATCGCGACGAACGCGTTCGGCCTGGGAATCGACAAGCAGGCAATTCGGTTCGTCGTCCACTACCATTTCCCGGGTTCAATCGAGTCATACTACCAGGAAGCCGGGAGAGCCGGTCGTGATGGTAAACCGGCGGTGTGCACCGTTCTTTATCGAGTCGAAGACCGCCGGATTCAATCCTACTTCCTCGGCGGCAAGTACCCCGAGGTCGAAGAAGCAGCGCGGGTCGCACTCGCCCTGGAGAAATATCCAATCGACCAGCCCGTTGCCCTCACCGACATTACCGAAGCGACTCAAGTGCCACAACGAAAAGCAAAGATCGTCTTCGCGCTACTCAAGCGGCACGGCCTGGTGAGAGAACATCGCGGGGGCCGCTGGCAGCGGCTGCAGGGGAACCTCACCTCGTGCGATCTGAGCCACGACCTCACTGACTACGAAGAACGCCGGGCAAACGACCAGAAAAAACTCCAGACGATCGTCGATTTCTGTCAGACCGCCGGCTGCCGGACAAAATTCATCCTCGAGCACTTCGGTGAGGAAGTCTCACCCGACTGGTCCTGCGGCAACTGCGATGCGTGCGACGCGAGGGTTATCTGG
>JBKJRW010000166.1:0-5467 GCA_046593165.1 Gemmatimonadaceae bacterium | reverse complement strand
AACCCTTGGTGCCTGCGCGCCCACCACAACGGGCAGTCCGGCCTCCGCACCCGCGCCCGCACGGCCCGCCGCCTCCGCAATTGCGGCTAAAACTTCGGGGATGGAAAAGCGCGAAGGCTTCATCCCGATCTATCTCGACGACAAGCAGGGCAAAATTCTCCTCGAAATTCCGCGCGACTCGATGCGCGTATTGATGTTCTTCGGCCTGGCAACCGGTCTGGGATCCAATCCCATCGGACTCGATCGTGGAGCCGGAGGTGACAACTATATCGCCCGCTTCGACAAAAACGGCGAGCGCGTACTCGTTGTGTTCGAGAACTGGAACTATCGAACATCGGCACGCGACAATCCCGCACACATTCGCACCATCGCGGAATCGTTTCCACCCAGCACCCCCGCCGCACTGCCAGTGGTGGCAACCGAAGGCGCAAGAATCCTCGTCGACGCGACGGAGTTTTTCATGCGCGACTGGAACGACGTATCGGGCGTACTCGCGCAGAACAACGAAGGCACCTACTCGGTAGCGCGCGATCGCTCGAGCGTCTACCGGCCATACACGAAGGCTTTCCCCGAGAACACCGAGATAGACGTTGCCCTCACATTCGCGACGCAGGGAAGGGCAGGACCAACTGTCGGCTCGATAGTGCCCGACGGAAAGTCGTTTACTCTCCGGCAGCACATTTCGCTGCTCAAGCTTCCCGACGACAACTTCCGCCCGCGAGTTCTCGATCCGCGCATGGGCTTTTTTGGAATCACTTTCAAGGACTACGCTCAGCCCATCCAGAGCCCGCTCGACGTGAGATGGATATCGAAACATCGACTCGAGCGCGTCGATCCCGCCGATCCGCGGAGCCCGATAAAGAACCCGATAGTCTATTACATCGACCGCGGCATTCCCGAACCCGTGCGCAGCGCGACGCGTGAAGGCGCAGCATGGTGGACGCAGGCGTTTGACGCCGCCGGACTCAAGGGCGCGTACAGAGTGGAAGATCTGCCCGAAGGCATCGACCCCATGGATGCGCGTTACAATGTCGTACAGTGGGAGAATCGCAATGAGCGCGGATGGTCGATCGGGGGATCACTCGGAGACCCGCGTACCGGGGAGATTCTCAAGGCGCAGGCGCGCATGGACAGTCACCGCGCCCGAACGGATTACAATCTGTACGCTGGCCTCATGGGAGCCGACGCGGCCGCTGCCGACACTGCCTTCGTCCTCGCCAGAGTCCGCCAGGTTACCGCGCACGAAGTAGGTCACACCCTCGGCCTCGCTCACAACTATATCGCATCGACATACGAGCGCGGATCGGTGATGGATTACCCTCCGCCACGCGTTCGCATGAAGGACGGCCGAATCGACATCTCGGCGGCGTACGACATTGGCCCGGGGGAGTGGGACATACTCGCGCTTCGCTGGGGATATGGAATCTTTCCTCAAGCAACGGAACAAGACTCACTCAACGCAATAGTGCGCGAAGGTCTCCGCGGGGGTCTTCTATTCCTGTCGGACAACGACGCGCGCCCGGAGTTCTCCTCTGACCCTCGAACCAATCTATGGGACGATGCAGCGACCGCGAATGAGTTTCTGGAGCATCAGATGGCCGTGCGCCGCACTGCGATGTCGAACTTCGGCCTGCGTAACATCAGGGTCGGCGAGCCGGTTGCGTTGCTACAGGAGCGGTTCGCTCCAGTGTATTTCATGCACCGCTTCGCGATCAACTCCCTCGCCAAAACCATTGGCGGAATGGAGTACAGCAACGCCATTCGTGGCGACGGGATGCAGGCAACGAAGCCTATCGATGGCGCCACTCAGCGAAAAGCCCTTGCGATGCTGATCGGCGCGCTTACGCCCGCTGAGCTCGCGATTCCCGACACGGTTCTGACGCTGCTGGCCCCACGACCTTTCTCATACGGGCCATACATCGAGCTTTTCGGCGCGCGCACGCGTCCAGCTTTCGATGAACTCGGCGCCGCGCGAACGCTCGCTCAGATGGTAGTCGACGCCGTACTTCAGCGGGAGCGGGCCGCTCGGCTTGTGCAGTTCGCGTCACGCGGCAAAAATCCGCTTACGTTCGGCGAGACGATCTACGCCCTGACCTGGAACTGGTCGGCCACCCCGCGGAGCGTGAGTCTGAAAGACGCGGCGCTGCGAAGGGTCGCTCAGCGAGCAGTGGCGGACCGGCTATTGATGCTTGCCGCCGACAGGGAAGCGGCACCTGAGGTGAGAGCGTTGATAGGGCTCAGAATGCATGTGCTCCGCGGGCTCGCTCGCACGCTTTCCACCGTCGGTGCAGAAATGGACCGCGCCCACTGGAACGCTGTCGCGGGCGACTTCACCCGCTGGCTCGAGCGGCAGGAGCTGCCCACTCCGACTCCCGCGCTCCGCGCCCCTCCGGGCGATCCGTTCGGAATGGAGTAGTAGACATGCGGCGAGCCAGAATCGATTCGGTCGACCTCCTTCGCGGCCTGGTTATGGTCATAATGCTCCTTGACCACACCCGCGATTTCGTCCACAGCGATGCCCTTCGCTTCGATCCAACCGATCTCACCAAAACCTATCCGCTTCTTTTCTACACCCGCTGGGTGACGCATTTCTGCGCGCCAATCTTCGTTTTCCTTGCCGGCACGGGAGCGTATTTCCAGGTTGCCCGCGGCAAGTCGAAGCCAGAACTATCCCGCTTTCTCGTCACCCGTGGCCTGTGGCTCATCTTCCTTGAGCTCACGGTGGTACGACTCAACATATTCTGGGATTTCGACCTCCAGTTTCTAGGCATGATGCAGGTGATATGGACGTTCGGCTGGTGCATGATCGTGCTTGCAGGACTGATCCACCTTCCCATTCGCCTCATTGCCGCGTTCGGCCTCGCAATGATTGCGTTCCATAACCTTGCTGACGGAATTACGGTTGCCGGGTGGCGCGGCCCCGGTACGCCAGTGCCCGATGCTCTCGCCAAGCTGTGGACGATTCTGCATCAAGGTGGCCTTTTCCCCATAGGAGGGTGGCCCAGTCCGGTGATCTTCATTCTCTATCCACTCATCCCGTGGATCGGGGTCATGGCTGCCGGCTACGCATTCGGCCGGGTTTACGACTGGCCTGCCGAGGAGCGGCGGAAGAAGCTCATGCAGTGGGGTGTCGCGACCACGTTGGTCTTTGTGCTCGTCCGCCTGACGAACATTTACGGCAATCCCGGCGACTGGTCCGTGCAGAAAAGCGCTGCGATGACGGTAGTCTCGTTCCTTAACCTGCAGAAGTACCCGCCTTCGCTTCTATACCTGATGATGACGCTGGGACCGGCGCTCATTGCCCTCTCACTCTGGGAGCGATACAACGCGCCCCCCGGCGAGGTGCGGCTCAACTGGTTCGCCCGGGCCTTCGTGACATTTGGCCGGGTTCCGCTCTTTTTTTACCTGCTCCAGTGGCCAACGGCCCATCTCGCAGGATATCTGCTTTCCATCGCATTTGGCAAACCGATAGGGATATTTTTCGGTTTTCAGGAGCCCGGAGCGCCGTTGCCGCCCGACGTGGGCTTCAACCTCGGCGTGGTGTACGCGGTGTGGATCGCGGGTACGCTGCTCCTTTATCCTCTCTGCCGCTGGTATGCGGGCTTCAAGGCGCGGAGAAGGGACTGGTGGCTGAGCTATCTCTGACGCGGCGGCGGGCGCGGCTCAGGCAGCGCCTCAACCCGCCGCTTGAACTCGATGAAGCTCGGAAGATTCTGAAGCAACCCGCCCACGCCATCGGCCCCGCTTTGCTCGATCAGCGCCCGCGCATTCTCGATGCGTGACTCTTCGAGCGGATGCGTGGAGAACCACCCATCCACTATCGATGGTTCGGTGCGCCGCTGCTGCATCAGAACATCGAACAGCGACGGTATCCCTTCCGGGTCGATCCCGACGCGCAACACATTCGCCACCGCCTCGGAATCCGCCTGGAATTCGTCGGCGCGACTGTAACGCGCTATCACTGCCGTGCCACCAATGTCGATCGCCGCCTGGCCAAGCTCGGATTCGCAAAGACTCGTGAGAGTGCAGGCGATCGATGCAACTGCGCCAAGCTTCTGCTGGTTTTGCATCTGCTTCACCGAGTGGCGTTGAATCACATGGCCGATTTCATGGCCCAGCACACCGGCGAACTGGTCGAAGGTACCAGCCGATTCTATCAGGCCTCGATTCACGTAAATGAATCCGCCCGGCAACGCAAACGCATTTACCTGATGCGAGTTGACCACAAAAAAATGCCAGTCCAGATCGCTGCGGCTCGTGCGACTCGCAATCGTATCACCAATCTCATTTATGTAGCTCGAGATATATGGGTCGCTCACAACCGGGATCTGCGCGGCGACTTCACGCGCGGTCTCCTGGCCGATCTGGACTTCCTGGTCCTGCGAGACGTCGCATGCGCCAAGCACGATAGTCGCAGCCACGATGCATCCGCCGAGCCAGTCTGCCATTAGGATTCTTCCATGCCCACAGTGCATCATCTCTCCGTCAAAAGAACCGCCCGCTATTACACGATAGGTGACCCCGGGCAACACATCAACGACGTCTGGTTCGCATGCCACGGTTACGGTCAGCTCGCCTCCGACTTCGTAAAGGAGTTCGAGTGCATCGCTGATCCACGACGGCTTATCGTCGCGCCCGAAGCGCTATCCAGATACTACCTCGCAATGGGTCCCGGGTTTCACTCGGCAGAGGCAAAAATCGGCGCTACCTGGATGACCCGCGAAGACCGCGACACCGAAATCGCCGACTACGTGGCCTATCTCGACGATCTCTACGCTGAGGTCTTCAAAGAAATCGACAGGGACAAGGTGCGCGTTACCGTCGTCGGCTTCTCGCAGGGCGGTGCCACTGCAAACCGGTGGCTGACTCGCGGCACCGCACGCGCCGACCGGCTTCTGATGTGGGGCAGTCTGCTCGCGAGCGACTCCGATCTCGAAAAGAGCGCCGGCTTTTTTCGAGACGTGAAGTTGACCATCGTCCACGGAACCCGTGACCAGTTCGCCGACACCGGCATGATCGCCAGCTACGAGGAGCTGATGAAGGAAAAATCCATTCCTTATGACGTCGTCTCTTTCAACGGCGGCCATCGAATGGATCGCGACACGCTCCGACGCCTTGCCGGCTTTACGCCGGGAGTACCTCAGGAAGGCTGAGCTGGCGGGGTAAGGGGGCCGAGCTTTCGAAGCTCAGGCCACGCATATGCCACACCAGCCACGACGATGATAGTGCCGATACCTCCGCCCACCACTGCAGCGACCGGCCCGACTGCGGCCGCGAGCGCACCAGATTCGAAACCACCAAGCTCGTTCGACATATCGATGAACACGCTGTTCACGGCCGATACACGCCCGCGCATCTCGTCCGGCGTCCAGAGCTGAACGAGAGTTCCTCGAATGATCATGCTGATGCCGTCGAGCCCGCCCAGGATGAACAGCATGACCATCGATAGCCCGAACGATCGCGACAG
>JBKJRW010000142.1:0-10549 GCA_046593165.1 Gemmatimonadaceae bacterium | reverse complement strand
CGTATCGGTTGTGATGGCCCGAAAATGTATGTCCTTCACGAGGCCGATCTTCTGTCCGGAGAGCCAGACCTCGGTTCCTGCCAGAACCCCGTCCGCCTCCTGCGAGAGCACATAGATGTCGGTCTTGTCGCCGCGCAGGGCTCCGACGCGCGCAAAGAAGAGAACGCCTAATACCACCGCGACGATCACGCCGAAAGCGACGGTTCCCGTCTTCAAATCTCGCCAAGCGAGGTTGCGCGCCATAATCAAAGGTATCCGCGTCCCCGAGGCGCACAACCGATGACCACAAATGGGTGGTCAGGCCGCGCTCGGTTAGCGGGACGCCGGCGAATCGTTTCGGTATATGACTCCGTCCCTCATCACGAGTCGAACCTGTCTGAGGTCCGCCAGGTTCAGAGAGGGATTTCCCGCCACCGCGATGATGTCGGCGCGAAGGCCGGCCGCTATTCGACCTGTCACGGAGCCCAGTCCCAGGATCTTCGCGTTAACCGAAGTAGCTGACCTGATGACGTCTGCCGGCTTCATTCCGTACCCGGCCATAAGTTCGAGCTCGCGAACATTGTCGCCGTGGGCGAAAACTCCGGCGTCGCTTCCCGTGCAGATAGTGACGCCCGATGCGAGAGCAGCGGTGAATGCCGCATGTTTGCGCAAGACAGCTTCCGGGTGCGGATCGGTTCCTTTTTTCCATCCACGATACGACTGCACTGCTTCGGTTGCGGCGAGGGTGGGGCAATATGCGGTTCCGGCTCGCGCCATCATCCGAAACACCTGCGGCGTCCCCTCGTCGCCATGCTCGATCGTCTTCGCTCCGGCTTCGATCGCGCGTCGCATTCCTTCGGGCGTCGCCGCGTGCACTACGAGCTCTCGGCCCGAGTCGTGTGCGGTTGCGGCGGCCAGCTTCATTTCGTCGATGGAAAAAGTCGGCCGGGCGCCGCCTTCCGGTCCCCAGCGGTAGTCTCCATAGAGCTTGATCCAGTCGGCGCCATGTCCGATCTGTTCGCGGATTACGCGTTGGAGCGACGGTCCGTCTGCTTCATCGGCGCCGATGGGGATATCGTAGGCGTAGCTGGTTCTGGAGGGAGCGTATGATCCAGTGGCGACGATCGCCCTGGATGCGATCAGGTATCGCGGACCCGGCACTATTCCCGACTCGATCGCCTGCTTGAGACCTTCGTCGGCGTACCCGGCTCCCTCGGTACCAAGGTCGCGCACAGTCGTGAATCCGCTGAGGAGCGTACTGCGCGCGTGAGCTGTGGCGCGTGCGACGCGGAGCGCCAGAGATTCCTTGAGAACCTGATCTTCCCAGGAAGTTTGGTTGTATGGATGCAGAAAGAAATGGACGTGTGCGTCGATGAGACCCGGGAGAACTGTAGTGCCGGGTAGAGCGATTCGACGAACGCCAAGTGGGATGTGTGATTCCACCGGCGGGCCAGCGTATGTAATCGAATTACCTGATATCACCACTATCCAGCCGCGGTGCGGAACTGGAGTAACGCCGTCGAGAACGGCGTCGGGGATCAGAACTGTTGATTCCGGCTGTTGCGCGCGAAGAGCGCTTGCGCATAGAAGAAAAATGCCGAGTGCCGCCGTGGGTCTGCGGTTCATCGCGAGGGACATATTGGAAAAGGTACCATGGCGAGGCATGCGAAAGGTCAGGGTTCCAGGGAACTTGCGCTCTCGAAATTAACCAAATCCTAACATCGCCGTGTCGCTCGTAAACTATCTTCGTAGCTGGCTCGACAAACTCTCTCCCAGTCAGGTAATACGTGAAGCAGTTATTTGGCGTGCTCGTACTCGCGTTTTTGTTTCTGTCGTCGCCTCAGTCAGCGTCAGCACAGGCGAAACCACTGGCGACAGGTCCGCTCCGGGTTTTCCTCGACTGCAACAGGTCGGGCTGTGACTTCGACTACCTGCGTACCGAGATTCCGTATGTGGATTACGTGCGCGACAGAAGCGACGCGTCGCTGCATGTGCTCGTCACTACTCAGCCAACGGGCAGTGGAGGCACCGAATACACGTTCAACTTTATTGGCCTTCGCGATTTTGCCGGTGTTTCAGACACTTTGAGTTTCGTGTCGCAGCAGTCCTCGACGCCCGACGAGCGGCGAAAGGGAGTCGCTCAGACTCTCAAGCTCGGGCTGGTCAGGTATCTGGCCCGATTGCCATCGTCCGAGCGACTGCAGATCTCGTATGCGCCGCCTTCAAGCAAGGAAGCAGCAGTAACTGCCAAGCCGACGCACGATCCGTGGAACTACTGGGTATTCAGGACGCGTGCGAATGGCAACTTCAACGGCGAGAGCTCACAGCGGTTCATCAACCTCAGCGGGTCGGTATCGGCAAACCGGGTGACGAAAGACTGGAAGGTCAATAATGCGGTGAACCTGAATTATTCAGAGAGCAAGTTCACGTTCAACGAGGGGGCGGAGTTCAAGAGTTACTCGCGATCGTACGGGTTCAGTGAGCTGGTGGTGAAGAGCCTTACCGATCACTGGTCCGTTGGACAGCGGGCCTCTATCACCTCTTCGACATTTCTGAACGCGAAGCGTACCATGCGATTTGCGCCGGCCGTGGAGTACAACATTTTCCCCTACTCCGAGTCCACCCGGAAACAGCTCACGCTCCAGTATACCGTGGGTATCAACTCCTTCCGGTATCGCGACACCACTATCTTCGAAAAGATCTCGGAAGTGCGTCCCAACCAGACTCTGACGGCGTCGATCACCACGACGCAGCCGTGGGGCTCGATGAGCGGTTCGATTGAGGGCGCGAACTATCTGGACGACTTCAGCAAGCGGCGGCTGGTGCTGTTCAACAGCATAAACGCGCGGCTTTTCAAGGGGTTCAGCTTCAACCTGTTTGGGAGCGTGTCGCTGCTGAGAGACCAGCTCTACCTGGCCCGGGGCGGTGCGACCGACGAGGAGATTCTGCTGCAGCGCCGGCAGCTTTCCACCTCGTACAGTTATTTCGCGGGCGTAGGCCTCTCGTACACCTTCGGATCGATATTCAACAACGTGGTGAATCCGCGATTCGAGGGCGGCGGCGGGCAGTTCTTTTTCTTCTAGAAGGGGCGCGGTGGCGTGACGCGGAGCTCCGCCATCGTACAAAAAGCCACACGGCCATGGGCGATGGGGCTCAAACGACAATGCGCGCGGCGGGATTCGAACCCACGACCTTCGGCTCCGGAGGCCGACGCTCTATCCAACTGAGCTACGCGCGCGAAGGGCCGCCTTCATTATAGAACAGTGGCCCTCCGCATTCTAACCCCGGCCCACCCCCAGAGCAACGCGCGCCAGGTTTGGTGTCAGGTTTGGCACGCTCCATGACCTGTTTAAGTTGACATCATGCTATTCGACAAACGGAAAATCACGGTCATCCCCGGGGACGGCATCGGCCCCGAAGTCATCGCCGCCGCCCTCAAGGTGGTGGCAGCAACGGGTATCGACATCGAACCCGAAATCTGCGTCGCCGGCACCGAAGCCTTCAACAAGGGCATCGAATCCGGGGTTCCGAAAGAAACCATAGAGTCGATCGAGCGGACCAAGGTAGTCCTCAAGGGCCCGCTGGAGACCCCGATCGGGTACGGCAACAAGAGCGCGAACGTGACGCTCCGCACGTTGTTCGAGACATTCGGCAATCTCCGGCCTGTACGCGAACTGCCGGGAGTAACGACGCCATTTACCGGCCGCAAGCTCGACATCGTCATCATCCGCGAGAACGTCGAGGACCTGTACACCGGCATCGAGTACATGCAGACGCCCGGTGTCGCCCAGGCACTCAAGATCATCTCGCGCACGGGATGCGAGAAGATCGTCGAGCTGGCCTTCGAATTCGCCGTCGCCGCCCGCCGCAAGCGAGTTCACTGCGCGACCAAGGCAAACATCATGAAGCTCACCGAAGGAATGCTCCAGCATACCTTCGAGGAGATCGCCAAACGCTATCCGCACATCGAGTCGAAGCACATCCTCATCGACAACTGTGCGCATCAGCTTGCCATGCGTCCCGAACAGTTCGATGTCATCGTGACGACGAACATGAACGGCGACATCCTGAGCGATCTAACCTCGGGCCTCACTGGCGGACTCGGTTTCGCCCCGTCGGCCAACATCGGCAACGACGCGGCGATTTTCGAGGCGGTGCACGGATCGGCTCCCGACATCGCCGGGAAGAACATCGCAAACCCGACGGCGATCGTTCTCAGCGCCGCGATGATGCTGCGCCATATCGGCGAAGGTGCAGCCGCGCACGATATCGAACAGGCGGTCCTCGTCACACTCGAGAGCGGTGTTCGGAGCGGCGATATGCCCGGCACCGGGAAGGCGGCGTCCACCACAGAGTTTGCTGATGCGATCATCGCAAACCTTGGCCGCGAATCGAACACGGCGGCGGCTGCCGATTTTCGCGCCGTTCGGCTGCCTCCGCCCAGCACGGAAGTGGAGACAGTTCCGGTCACGACCCGCCGGGTGGCGGGAGTCGATGTGTTCATCGAGAGTGCGCTCATGCCGGATCAGCTCGGCGCCGCGCTATCCGAAGTCTGCAACGGCACCACCGTGCAGCTCCAGATGATCGGCAATCGCGGCAACACGGTCTACCCATCATCGGGCCGGGCGGTGACGCTGGTGGATCAGTACCGCTGTCGGTTCATGAAGAAGAACCGTCACGATACGCTCATCAACTCCGAGATTCTCGCGCTTCTCACTCGCATTGGAGAAGAGCACACGTGGATGCACGTGGAAAAGCTGCAGCAGTTCAATGGAGATGACGCCTTCAGCCGTTCTCAGAAGTGAAGGAGCTGGCGCGGCAAGCAGTCACCTGACGAGGCTCTTACAAACACCTTACGGTATCGATCGGCGGTCGAGGGGTATCATTCTTCTGCAACCGGCCTCTCAATACCCCATTCACATGCTCATGAAATTTCGACTTGCCACTTTGGTGGCTTTTGTCGCGCTCGGCATCGCCGACGTCTCCGACGCCGACGCGCAGTCTGGCCTTCCGCTCAAGTACACGGGCAAGCCAACCGCTACCCCGATCACGGCAGCCGACGCGATGACGCGGCTCTACATTTTTGCTGACGATTCGATGATGGGCCGTCGTGCAGGCACCGAAGGCGACCGCCGCGGCACCGCGTATATCGAGCGCGAGGTTCGCCGCCTTGGCCTCGTCCCCGGTGGCGATAACGGTACTTTCTTTCAGTCTGTACCGCTCTACAGCCGCGCCCTCGATTTCACATCGCAACTCTCGGCCGACGCGACTCCTGTTACGGTTGGGAAGGATTACTTTCCCATCACCCCCGGTGGATCGCTCAAGTCGCTCGACGGCGCGCAAGTTGTTTTTGTGGGCAGCACAGGAGACGTTGCGTCGCTGATTCCCGCTGCGCAGACGGTGGGGAAGGTGGTTCTTTTCTCGGGACCCGCCGGCAACGTCGCTTCGCGGTACCCCGGCGCAGTCGCGCTGATGTCGGTGGTCGGTGATCAGCAGGCCCCGGGGCTTCGCAACTTCATCCAAGGCACCGCGCAGCTGATGAAGTCGGACGAGGACGCGGTCACTAAGCGCCTCACTGTACTCGTGCCCGCGTCGTCCGTCGCCATGTTCCTGGGTGTGCCGCTGGCAAACGCGCGGCCGGGCACAACGGGCCGCACTCTCCATGGGGACGTGCGTTACACGATCACGGAAACTCCCGGGCGAAATGTCGTCGCGATTCTTCCTGGCAGCGACGCAAGACTAAAACGTCAGTACGTCGCGATCGGCGCCCACAGCGATCACCTCGGTATGCGTCGCCAGGGTCCACTCGATCACGATTCGGTCCGCACCTTCAACCAGATCGCGAAGGACATCTACGTTGACCGTGCGAAGGAGCTTCCCGGGTTTCCCGGCTCAGGCCTGACGTCTGCCGAGCGCTCGTCGATCAGGATCAGTAAGGACAGTCTGGGGCGGCTTCGGCCAGCGCGTCTCGACTCGATTTACAATGGGGCGGATGACGATGGCTCGGGCTCAGTTGGAATGCTCGAGATCGCCGAGCTGTTCGCTGGCTCGAAAGTGAAGCCGCGGCGGTCGCTGCTCTTCGTGTGGCATTCGGCCGAGGAGTCGGGACTTTTTGGGTCGAAGTTTTTTACCGATCATCCGACGGTGCCGCGCGATTCGGTCGTAGCGCAGCTCAACATCGACATGATTGGGCGCGGTGAGGCAACCGATATTCCAGGTGGAGGCCCGAGCTACATCCAATTGCTCGGCTCTCGTCGCCTGTCAACGGACTTTGGTGACCTGATCGAAGCGGTGAACAAGGACGGCAGGCACAACTTCACGCTCGACTACAAGTTCGACGCGACCGGACACCCCGAGCAGTACTACTGCCGCAGCGACCACTACGAGTACGCCCGTTATGGCATTCCGATTGTGTTCATGAGTACGGGTGGGCACGTTGATTACCATCAGGTGACCGACGAGGCTCAGTACATCAACTATCCGCACCTTTCGAAGGTCGCGAATTTTCTCGCTGACGTCGCGCGGAATGTAGCGAATCGCGACGCCCGGCCAAATCTCAATAAGGCGAAACCAGACCCTCGCGGGGCTTGCGTCCAGTAAATGGTCTCCGGGCATCGCTTACTATGGCGCCCGGGCCCTCTCGCACTTTGTTTTCTCTCCGCAGGTATCAACCCGGAGACCCAGCGTGAGCAACAACGTCAGCAATAGCGTGAGCAACACTACCTACGACCGCCGCCGTTTCGTGGCGTTCTTCTCGAGTATCGGCCTGGGCTCGACGCTTCTTCCAGGTGTCCTCTGGGCCAAGGTCGTCGAGGGTGCCGATATCACCGTCGCCACCATCGCAGCGGCGGAGGAAATGGCCGGCATCAAGTTCGATGATGCCGAGCGGGCGATGATGGTCGATGGGCTCAAGCAGCAGCAATCACGAATCGAAGCGCTGCACAAAGTAGCGATCTCTAATGCCATCTCGCCCGCGCTTGTGTTCAATCCGGTTCCGCCGGGAATGACAATTTCCCGCGGGCCGAAACGTGCGATGGTACGAGGCCGCGTCACCGTCCGCAGCGTTCCATCCGACATGGACGAACTTGCGTTCCTCCCTGTGACGGCGCTCTCGCATCTCATCCGCGAGCGCAGAATCACCGCGACTCAACTCACCGAGCTGTATCTCGATCGCCTGAAAAAGTTCGACCCAGTACTACACTGCGTGATCACTCTCACGGAAGATCGTGCCCGGGCTCAGGCCAAGGCAGCAGACGAAGAAATTGCGCGCGGCAATTATCGCGGTCCGCTGCATGGGATTCCATGGGGCGCGAAGGATCTGCTCGCCGTCAAGGGTTACAAGACAACATGGGGCGCGGGTCCCTTTCGCGATCAGGTGATCGACGAGGACGCGACAGTCGTGCAGCGACTCGATGCAGCGGGCGCCGTTCTCGTCGCCAAGCTCACGCTTGGCGAACTCGCGCAGGGAGACAACTGGTACGGCGGCAAAACGCGCAATCCGTGGAAGGTCGAGCTGGGGTCGAGCGGATCATCAGCCGGTCCCGCGTCGGCGACAGCGGCAGGTCTCGTGGGCTTCTCGATCGGCAGCGAAACCCTCGGCTCGATCTCATCGCCGTCAACCGTCTGTGGCACCACGGGACTCAGGCCGACCTATGGGCGCGTTCCGAAAACCGGTGCAATGGCGCTCTCGTGGAGCATGGACAAGCTGGGGCCGATATGCAGAAGTGTAGAGGACTGCGCCCTCGTCCTTGATGCGATACACGGGCCCGATGGGAAGGATTCGAGCGCAATTGCCGCCGCATTTAACTGGGACGCGACACTGTCGCCAAAGAAGCTCAGAATTGGATACATCAAGAGCGCGTTCGACATGCCGATGATGGATCCCAAGGACGACAAGCGGACGCTGCACGGCTCGAAAATATTCGACGACCGTGCGCTCGAAGTGTTGCGCGAAATGGGCGTGAACCTGATTCCAGTCGAGCTTCCCGATCTTGCATACGACGCGATGCGGATAATTCTCACTGCGGAGGCCGCCGCCGCGTTCGACGATCTTACCCGGTCGAACCGCGATTCCGAGCTGGTGCAACAGACACGATTCGACTGGGCGAACACTTTCCGAACTGCGCGATTCATTCCGGCGGTCGATTACATCAACGCCAACAGGCTGCGCAGCACCGCGATCGCGGCGTGGGACGAACTGATGAAGACGGTAGACGTGATCGTCACGCCCACGAACGCATCTAACCTTGCGCAACTCGTAGCGACCAATCTCACCGGGCATCCTGCGGTCATTCTCCGCAACGGATTCCGTTCCGATGGAACTCCCGTGTCGCTCACTTTCCTGGGCGGACTTTTTGAGGAAGCGAAGCTGCTTGCGGTTGCAAACGCCTATCAGCGCGCAACCGGGTTCCACCTCGTTCGCCCGGCCGTGCCGGTTGGCCCCCTGAAGGCATAGTGATTGATATCGCGCCGGTGATTCTGGAAGGCCGACGTGTCAGGCTCGCACCGATGGAGTCGGGTCACCTCGCTGCGCTTGCCAAAGCGGGTGCTCACGAGGAATTGTGGCGGTGGACGAACGTGAGGGCGGATTCCCTCGAGGGCATGACAACCTATGTGAACGAGGCACTCGCTGCCGCCGCGGCTGGCGCTGCGCTCCCGTTCGTAACGGTCGACATCTCGTCTGGCGAAATCATCGGCAGCACCCGTTTCGCAAACATCGACAACGCCAATCGGAGAGTCGAAATCGGATGGACCTGGATCACTCCCGCGTTTCAGCGGAGCTACGTGAACTCGGAGGCAAAATATCTCATGCTCTCGCACGCATTCGAGACGTGGGACTGCGTCCGCGTGGAACTGAAGACGGACTTCCTCAACGAAAAGTCGCGTACCGCGATGCTCCGAATTGGCGCCACCGAAGAAGGAACGCTTCGCAAGCACATTGTGACCTACACCGGGCGCTTGCGGGATTCGACCTACTATAGTGTGCTCGACACGGAGTGGCCCGATGTAAAAGCCCGCCTCCAGCTCTTCATGAGTCGATAGGCGGCAGGCGCAACCACGGACTCCCACGGCCCGGCGCCATACCTCATTGCGCGGACAGCGCGCATAAAATACCTTGACTTGCAGGCAAAAAACACGCGTATTTCCATACCTCCGGATGACTCCTGTCCGGCTGACGCACCGAAGTATAGAGATGTCTTATTCGCCGACGCGCTCAGCGCGACACCCGGCGTTGGAGATACGACCGCAGCAAGTGCTCGGCGTACGTGACTCAATCAGGAGGCAGGTAGATGTCCCGTTTTACTTCGGCAGGTCTCGCGGCTTTGGCCGCTGCTGCGCTGGCAGCATGCTCTGAAACGCCGGTCACTCCGGGGTCGACTCTAGCTGCGCCGGACGGTGCGACATTCGCAAGTTCAGCCGCTGGAGGCGCGCCCGATTTTGTTCAGGGCGAAGTCATCGTCAAGTTCCGCGAAGGCACGTCGGCATCCGGCCGTGCCGCCGCGTTATCCAGAGCGAACGGAAGAGCCGCCGAAAGGATCGTCACCGCGATGATGCGCCGCGGCGGAGACTCTGAAGGCCTGACGATCGTGCAAACACCCCAGGGGGTAGCGCAGGCGATCGAAGCTCTCCGCGGGTCACCCGACGTAGAGTACGCCGAGCCGAACTACATCTATCAGCATAGCGCGACGTCGAACGACACGTATTACACGAATGGTTCACTGTGGGGCATGTATGGCGATGCAACGTCGCCCGCCAACCAGTACGGGAGTCAGGCCGGAGAAGCGTGGGCGGCCAATCATAACAGTTGCAGCAATGTCTACGTCGGCATCATCGACGAAGGCTACATGTACACCCATGAGGACCTCGCCGCTAACGCGGGCACGAACCCCGGCGAAATTGCCGGCGACGGCATTGATAACGACGGGAACGGCTATGTCGACGATGTCTACGGTTGGGACTTTGCCGGTGGAAACAGCAGCGTCTTCGACGGCTCCGCCGATGATCATGGAACGCACGTCGCTGGCACCATCGGTGGTGTAGGCGGGAACGGAAAAGGCGTCGCAGGCGTGTGCTGGAGCGTCAAACTGATGGACGCCAAGTTCCTCGGCACCAATGGCGGCACCACGGCCAACGCGGTCAAGGCGGTGGATTATTTCACGGACCTCAAGACTCGCCACGGAATCAACCTTGTAGCAACCAGTAACTCATGGGGCGGCGGCGGCTTTTCTCAGGCACTCGGCGATGCGATCGGGCGTGCGAATGCCGCCAACATTCTGTTCATCGCGGCAGCGGGAAACAGCACCTACGATTGCGATACCAGCACGGCATGCTATCCGGCCGAGTATGCCAACGCGAACGTAATTGCTGTCGCTTCGATCACGAGCACAGGGGCGATCAGCTCGTTCTCCAACTTTGGTGCGACCACAGTTGACATCGGAGCGCCGGGCAGCGGCATATGGTCTACCGTCCCGAAAACCGTGAGAGGAAAGCAGGTAACCTCAGGCTATGCCAGTTATAGTGGTACGTCGATGGCGACGCCGCACGTCAGTGGAGCCGCGGCGCTTTACGC
>JBKJRW010000068.1:0-19219 GCA_046593165.1 Gemmatimonadaceae bacterium | reverse complement strand
GGATTCCCGCCGGCGAGAACGGCACCAAGCTGCGGAGCCATGTACTTGAACAGGTCGATGGCCTTCTGACATGCGTCCTGAGCGACCTTTTTATTGTCGGGCTGCCCGGCCGGGTTTAACGTCCCCGGAGGACACTGCGGATCTATGCCTTGCGCGCCTGCAGCAAGCGATCCGGCAAATGTTGCAGCCGCGAGAATTGTCGCGTGGAAAGTTCGAGCTTTCATCTATTGACTCTGAGGTTTGACGTGTATGGAGACGACTCATTGAAGGAGGCTGTCGTCACAGCTGGAAGTTCTCCTGCCGCTTCGCGACGACTCCCCGGTAAAATTCTTTTAACATCGCAATGTCGGAGCCACTGTCGCCTGTCGGAAGGAAGGGAGCACCGATGCGGATGACCTTCTGTCCATAGTCGAATGCGACTGGCACTATCGGAACGCCCGCGCCAAGCGCCACATGATAAAACCCTGACTTCCACCCGGACACCAGCTTCCGCGTACCTTCGGGCGCCACCGCGAGAATCAATTGCTCGCTGGCATTGAACGCATTGACGCTTTCGCTCACGCGGTCGCGGCTCACCGAGCGCTCGACGGGAATGCCGCCCAGCCACCGCATGAAGGTCTCGAACGGCCACCTGAATAGCGTGTGCTTGCCGAGAAACGACACTCTGAACCCGAGCGCGAACAGGGCAGCGACGCCAAGAGTGAAATCCCAATTCGACGTATGGGGCGCGACAATGACAACGAACTTCGGTTCGTTCGGCATCGCACCCTCGAAGTTCCAGCCGACGAGGGACATCGACCAACGCCCGATTGCGCGCGAGACGAAATTGCCGCGTGAGGGAACCCTTGGACCAAGCGGGGGCACATTCATGTCCCATGAATTAAGGCCCTGCATGCAAAACGGCCACCCTTCAAGGTGGCCGCTGAACGCGTACAGGAATTCCAGGGCCCGCTAACTTCGCCTGTCACGCCTCGTCAACAGCGCACACGCGGCATTGAACGCCTTTGAAGCGTCGCTGCCCGTTCGCAGGCGATCCCACGTCATGTATTGAACGTCGCGAGGATTCACCATTGCGCCTTCGCGCACCACCGCGCCATTCGCTGAGTAGAACGACTCGGTAAGTCGCTTTACGCGAACTGGAGTGCAGCGCAGGAGTGTGGACTGGGTCATCGACAGGTACGGCCGCTTGCTCTCGATAGCGTGGAGCTTTGCATAGTCCCATCGCGTGCGCGTCATGTACGACCCGTCGGGATTCCGCCGGGCACTGGCAGTATCGAGCGCGACCGTAACGCTCGCGTCCTTGAAAACCGCCGGCCAGGCAGCCTGGGCATGCAATGTTGGCGCCGCGATGGCGAGTACCGCAGCGTAAAGAAATACACTTTTCATTATCAAACTCCATCGATACCAGCGGGGTATCAGGCCACCGGCAGGGTGAATATGAACTCGGCGCCACTGTCTGGCGGGCTTTCCGCCCAGATACGGCCACCGTGTGCCTCGACGATTCCCTTTGCAATCGACAGTCCAAGACCGGTGCCCAGCTTCGCCGTTGATTTTGCCTGCCAATACCTGTCGAAAACGTGGCCGAGGTTCTCGGCAGGGATGCCGGGGCCGGAATCGGCGACCGTGAAGCGCACCTCGGAACTATCGGGGATCGCAAGAATCCTGATCTCGCCCCCCTTAGGCGTGAACTTGATCGCGTTGCCGATGAGATTGGCGAATACCTGGAGAATACGCTCCCGGTCTGACGACACCGCCGGCGAGAAGTCTGGCAGCGAGCAGCTCACGCGAAGTTGAGCCGCCGCCGCGAGGGGCGTGGCGGCATCGACCGCTTCGTGGACCAGAGAGCTGACATCAACGGGCACAGGATCGACGACCAGCCCGCCCGCTTGAATGCGAGCGACGTCCAGAAGATCCTGGATCAGCCGGTTGGCGCGTGTCGCGGAACGCTTGATCACCTCGAGCTGACGGCGCGCGCCGACTCGCCTGTCGTTCTCGGGCGCGATGTCGAGGAGAAAGGACGCGGCCATGTGAATCGTGTGCACCGGATTTCTCAGATCGTGAGACACGATAGCGACGAGGTCATCCCTCGCGCGAGTCGCGTCCTGAGCCGCCCGAAAGAGCCGCGCATTTTCAAGGGCAACCGACGCGAGTTGCGAAAGCTGCGTGAGAATTGCCTGGTCAGATTCATCGAACTCGGCGCCGTCTTTCTTGTCCCACAGCTGGATGATTCCGAGTTTTCGTCCGTCGCGGCCGACAAGATCGGCGGTGACGGTGTTCGGGACGTGGAATCCGGTTTTGCCGATATCGACAGCGTTGGGATTGGCCGCCAGCATGGCGAGTATCTCCGGAGTGATGCCAGGCATTTCGTCACGCGTCGCGTCGGCCCACGACGTGAGCTCAGGCAATTCTTCCGACGGCGCGCTCGCGCGCCAAAGCGCCGGCACACCTGAAAGTGCATCGCTGCTCGGATTCACGTCCACGGTAAGCCTTGTCTCGGCATAGCGCGCGCTCAGGATTCGCCGCGCATTTTCCGTGGTGGTCTGGAGCATCGCGTCAACGGCGAGAGTCGAATTGATCTCCACAGCCGCCTCGGCGACGGAGCGCAGCTGCATTGCGTAGCGTCTCAGCTCGACATCGGCACGGTTTGCATCGATCTCGGCCTGATGAACGCGCAGAACTCCGCGCAGACTGAGTGCCAGGCGCTCGGGTGTGAGCGAGCTCTTGGCGATGTAATCGGCGGCACCCGCCTTCATCAGTTCGACCGCCGTCTGCTCGTCGCCGAAGCCGGTGAGCATGATGAACGGCGTGTGCAGCCCTCGCTCCCGCGCCTGGCGAACGACATCGAGGCCGTCGCTGCCCGGCATCCGATAGTCGAGCAGGGCGCAGTCGAAGTGTTCCTTCGAAAGTCTGTCGAGAGCGCTCGTGGCGTCGGACGCCTCCGTGACACTGGCTTCCAGACCGGTGGCCTTGAGAGCGCGGCGAACCGCCATTCGATCGATCTCGTCGTCGTCGACGACGAGAATCTTCAGTCCGTGGTCGGCCATTCGATCAGGGCATCTCCACCAGCGTCCAGTACTTGTTGAGCGTCGCCATGCGCTCGCAGAAGTTGCTGAACGTCACCGGCTTCAAGAGATATCCCGCGACGTTGAAATTGTAGGCGTCGATCTTGTCCTGATCGTCGTTCGATGTCGTGAGCACCACCACAGGAAGGCTCGCCAGCTCCGGATCGGCGCGTAACGCCTCAAGAAACTCGATGCCGTTCATCTTCGGCATGTTGAGATCAAGTAGAATGAGCCGGCGCTCCCTGGGAAACTCGTTGCCGCGCAGTATCTCCAGTGCTTCGAGTCCATTGCCCGCCACGAACAGCGGGTTCGACACGTTGTTGCGCTCGAAAGCGCGGCGGACGTTCATCACGTCCACCTCGTCGTCTTCCACCAGCAGGATATTCAGCACTCTTTCAGACATTTAGTCATGCCCCCACGATCTCCACCCTGGGCCAGAGAAACTTGAACTGCGCTCCCTTTCCGACTTCCGATTCTACCCAGACCCTGCCGCCCTTGGCATCGACGATCTTCTGAACCACGGAAAGCCCGATCCCCGTGCCCTCGACTTTATCACGGGCCTCGAGAGTCTGGAATATGCCAAATATGCGCTCGTGATACTGAGGCGCGATGCCCTGGCCGTTATCCCGCACCGTGAACTCCACGAAAGCACCCGCATCGGACCAGCTTACCTCGATCAGCGGATTGTTCTTACCCGTGTGTTTGATTGCGTTCCCGACAAGGTTCATGAACACCTGCTGCAAGGGCACTTTTTCCGCGATTACAGTCGGCATCCCGGGCACGATGTGCACCTTCGTGTCGCGAGGCGGTGCCATCAGCTCCACCACGTCCTTCACCAGCACCCCCGTGTCGATCGATTCGGGTTTCGCCCTGGCCCGGCCAGCCCGAGAATACTGAAGAATGCCGTCGATCAGGGCCTCCATGCGGTGCACGCGGCCGCGCAGTAGCCCCATCTGCGACTTGTTCTCGCCGCCGAGACCCTCGCCAAGGTCCTCTTCTATCCACTGAGAGAGATTCGCGATACCCCTCAGCGGTGCCTTGAGATCGTGCGAGGCGACATACGCGAACTGGTCCAGCTCCTGGTTGCTTCTTGCGAGCGCCTTGATGAGCTGTTCACGTTCGGCTTCGGCCTTCTTGCGCTCGGTGATGTCCCTCAGAACTCCCGTGAAGGCGGGTGTGCCGTCGGAATCGCTTCGAGTAATCGTCAGCTCCGACTGGAATTCAGATCCGTCCTTTCGCTTCGCCGGAAGTTCGAGTCGCTTACCGATAACATGGGCTTCCCCGGTTTCGATATATCGCTTCAGGCCTGCAAGGTGAGCGTCGCGGAAACGATCAGGAATGATGAGGTCCGCGAGGATTTTTCCAAGCACCTCGTCCCTCGTGTAACCAAAGGCCTTTTCAGCTGCGGGGTTGAACTCGGTCACCCGGCCGTGATCGTCCATTGCTACAATGGAATCGAGAGTTGACCGCAGGACCGCCGATTTGCGCTCTTCGCTTTCGGCCACTGCTCGCTGCGCGCCAAGGCGTTGGCTGATGTCGGCGAACGCTACTACGGCGCCACGATGCTCGCCGTCCTCGATGATCGGCGAGCTCGAGAATTCGACGTGCAACGGAGTTCCATTCTTTCGCCAGAAAACCTCGTTCTCGCTCGCCGCACTTTCGCCCCGGCGGGCGGCCTCGTGAATCGAGCACTCCTCCACGGGATAAGGCCGGCCGTCGAGGTAATGGTGATGAACGGCCTCGTGCATGTGCACTCCGATCAGCTCGTCAACCTGGAACCCCAGCAGAGACGCGCCCGCACGATTGATGAACGTGCACTGGCCGTCGATATCCATTCCATAGAATCCAGCTTCGGTCGATTCGAGCAGAGCGGTCATCTGCCGGGCAAGCCGTGACTGCTCTCGCTGGGCGTGCTGGGCGTCGATAAGCGCCTGCTCGGCCCGAGCCTTCTCCTCACCGGTAGCGACGTTCGCGGTTTGGAGGTTCTGATTGGTAGCGCTCAGCTCCTCGGTGAGTGAAAGCTGCGCCTCGAGCTGGTGCTCCAGTTCCCTCTGCTGAATGGCTAGCTTCTCGGCCTGCTTCTTCAACTGTCCTGTCTGCTTCTCGATGACATCGCGCTGGCGTTCACGGTCGATCACGTCGGTGCGAATCGACCAGTTAATCAAGAGCGACAGCAGAAAGGCAAGGGCGCCGCCGACTCCGATGACCATGTAAGCGATACGCTCGTCCCGCTCCCGCCTTACCGTGCGAAGCGAGAGAATGCGGTTCTCCTCGCGTTCCATCGATGCGGTGAGTGCGCGGGCGTGATCCATTACCCCCTGCCCCTGCCCCGTCGCGATCATGTCGCTGGCGAGCTGAAACCCGTCTGTCTTTCGGAAGCGGATTATCTGATCGTTGAGCTGGATCTGGTCCCGCGCGACGCTTTCGAGCGTGTCGAGGCGGCTTTGCTGGTCCGCGTTCTCGGCCGTGAGCGAGCGGAGCCGCGAGATATACCCTGGAACGACAATCCGTGCCGCCTCGAATGGGTGAAGAAATGATGTGTCCCCAGTCAGCGCATAACCGCGAGCCGCCGTTTCCGCATCGGCCAATCCGGCGAGAAGCTTGTGCTGCTCGAGCAGCACCTGGCTGGTGTGGTTCACGGCCTCGAACGATTTCGCTGTGCGTGTAACCGCCCAGAACGAGATCGCACCGACGATGAGTACCAGAACCGCCGTAAGGAACCCGGCAGCAATCTTGGAACGAAGTGGGAGGACGAACCGGTCGCTCATGGGCGCATGATAAGGCGAGGGTGGCACGGTTCCCTAATTTAGCTGTATCTCGTGGATGTCAGGTTCTCCGCATCCGTCAGCGACCTCGCGCGCCAAAGAAGTACCAGAGCACGAGAACGATCAACACCACTGCGGCAACAACGACACCGATTTCGGCCCTGTCCATAGCTCAGCCCTCCCTGACTTTCGGCACGCGGAAACCACGCAGCCGGAGGCTGTTCGTCAGCACCGACACGCTCGACAATGACATCGCCGCACTGGCAATGACCGGCGACAAAAGCCAACCGGTGACCGGGTACAGCACGCCGGCCGCAACAGGAATGCCGATCACGTTGTAGACGAAGGCCCAGAAGAGATTCTGCTTCACCGTGCGGATGGTCGATCGTGACAGGGAGATAGCGGTCGCAACCCTTCGCAGGTCGCCACGCAGCAAGGTCATGTCCGACGCCTCGATGGCCACGTCCGTTCCGGTTCCTATCGCGATGCCCACATCGGCCTGCGCAAGAGCCGGTGCGTCGTTGATACCATCGCCCACCATTCCCACCAGCTCGCCGGACTCCTGCAGCCGCTTTATCTCGGCTGCTTTTCCCTGAGGCAAAACTTCGGCGACGACACGAGTGATTCCCACTTGCCGGGCGACAGCCTCGGCGGTCCGCTGGTTGTCGCCCGTCAGCATCACTACGTCGAGTCCCATCTCGCGCAACGTAGCCACAGCACCTGCCGCCTCATGACGAATCTCATCGGCAACTCCAATAACACCGATAATCGTGCCGTCGGCCGCAATGACGATTGGAGTGCTTCCTCTGGTCGCGAACTCGGTGATCGTGTCGCCGACACGCTCGGTGGGAATTCCCAGTGACTGCAGCAGGCCCGGGTTGCCGAGCGCGAGATCGCGACCGCCGACTGTCGCCCGCATTCCCTGTCCTGGAAGCGCCTTGAACGACTGCGCGCGCTGGAGTTGCAGACCGCGCGCCGTTGCCGCCCGGACGATTGCCTGAGCAACCGGGTGCTCACTTCCGAATTCCGCGCTCGCGGCGAGTGTAAGCAGGTCGTTCTCGGAGCCGGTGAGCGCCAGGATGTCGGTCACCACCGGCTCTCCGCGAGTGATAGTGCCCGTCTTGTCGGCGACGATCATGGTCAGCTTGTGTGCCGTCTCGAGACTCTCTCCGCTCCTGATGAGAATGCCGTTCTCCGCGGCCACGCCGGTTCCGACCATGATCGCGGTTGGCGTCGCCAATCCAAGAGCGCAGGGACAGGCGATGATCAGCACCGCGACGAAGTTGACGAGCGCCATGGTGAATCTCGTTTCGACCGGGGCAGCGACAAACCAGACCGCAAATGTTGCGATCGCTATCGAGAGTACGATCGGAGTGAATATCCCGCTCACTACATCCGCCAGGCGCGCGATCGGCGGCCTCGAACCCTGCGCCTCCTCGACCATCTGTACGATGCGGGCAAGCATCGTATCGCGACCTACCAGTTTCACTTCGAATACGACCGAGCCCATTCGATTCATGGTGCCGCCAAACACCGTGTCGCCCGCGCTCTTGTCGACGGGCATGCTTTCGCCGGTAAGCATGGATTCATCGATCGCCGATTCACCCTCGATAATCTTTCCATCGACAGGGATTCTCTCGCCTGGGCGCACGACGATTCTGTCGCCGGGGACGACCAACTCGATCGCCACATCCCTCTCCACTCCATCTCTGATCACGCGCGCCGTTTTTGCCTGGAGTCCGATGAGTCTCCGGAGCGCCTCGGATGTCCGGCCCTTCGCGCGGGACTCGAGTAGACGTCCCAGGAGAATCAGGGCGATGATGACAGCGGCGGCCTCGAAGTACACCGGCGGGCCCATGGTCCCGCTCGACATCGCGGCCATGCCCGGTCCGCCGCCAGCAGGGGCGATGAGACGCGGCGCAATGACCGCGGCCGAGGAGTAGAGGTATGCAGCGCCAGTACCGACGGCGATCAATGTGTTCATGTCGGCAGCGCGATGCCGAAACGCGGCCCATGCGCTTCTATAGAACTGAGCGCCGGAGTAGAAAACGATCGGTGTTGTGAGAATGAGCTGGATCCATTCAACACCGGGAAAATTGAGAATTGCCAGCCGGCCGTGAGACATCGCGATGATCAGAACCGGAAGTCCGAGCACTGCCGCGATGAGGAATTTTCTCCGGAGCCGGGAGTATTCCTTGTTGCGATGTGCTTCCGCTTCGCTGACTGCTTGCGCGGGAGTTACCGATGGCGAAGGGGCGATCGCGTCGTATCCCGCGCCTCGAATTGTCTCGATCAGGCGGTTGACGTCGGTGACCGCCGGATCGAAGTGCACAGTCGCGCGCTCGGTCGCAAGGTTTACGACCGCCTCCGCCACGCCCTCCGATTTTCCGAGGGACCGCTCTATTCTCACCGCGCATGCCGAGCAGGTCATGCCTGTCACGGGCAGATCGATTCTCTCAGTGGCCAAGTCTGCGCCGGGTCGTTTGAGCGTGCCCATGGCCATGTTGCGCTATCCCCTCGGCCGCTGAGCCGGCAGCGCGAATGCCCTACCCCCAGCGTCATCCCGCGCACCCTTCCGGGCAAGCCCGTACACCTTTCGCGGATACTTCCAGCAATCCGGAGTATTGGTGCCCTTCACGCACCCGTTGTAACCAAGTAGCGCCTGCGGAAGAGTCCGCGACCTGCTCAGGTTATCGGCGAGAATCGCCACTCCGTGGCAGATGTTCGACTCGATGTCGAACAAATCCCTCGATTCACAACCCCAGTTGCCCGCGTGAAAGGGCATCACCTGCATGAGCCCCCTCGCGCCGACAAAACTCGTGGCCTTCGGATCGAGCCAGGGGTTTTCGGTGAGCATGATGCCGACGAGAAGCGACGAACCCACCTTCCGCCGCCTGCCCTCCGTCACCAGTGCCGCCGCGATGCGATCAGCGCGAGCGATGTCCTTTGTGTATCCACGAAGGATACCGGCCACATGGGCTTCCTCGCTTCCTGCGGGAAATCCCTTTCGACTGGTGCCGCTTCCCACGAGGTCGGCCGCCGACGGCCTCTCCCTGAGGATGAGGTCCAGAATGTCCGAAACGGACGGACGCTTCGCGAGAACGACCGCTGGAGGCAGAGCCACGGCCGAGCCTGTGCCGCCGAATTGTGTGGTGATTCCGGGACTGTCACCAATGCGCCTGGCGGCTAAACCGGCCGCAGTCGCGCTCGCCGTTACCACCAGCGCCGATGCAGCCAGCGCTGCTCTCTTCCATTTCATAGCTTCTTATACTAACGAATCTGCCCGAAGTTCTGGAAAACAACCCGAAATAAAGGACACATGCCGAGAGTCTTCCGCTTTTCCGCAGCGTTGCTAATTGCGACAATCGGCGTCTCTGCCGACGCTCAGCAGGCCCAGGTGCGCGCCTACCGTTCAGCTAACGAGCACCGGATACTCGGCGAATTCATGGAGTTGCTCGCGATTCCGAATCTCGCTTCGGACAGCGCTGGAATCGCGCGGAACGCGGCGCACATCGTTGCGATGATGGAGAAGCGGGGCCTCTCTCCGAGGCTCCTCACCGGCACCGACAAGGGCGCCCCGCCGCTTATCTACGGCGAATGGCGAGTTCCGAACGCGACGCGCACGATCGTTTTCTACGCCCACTACGATGGTCAGCCGACTGACCCGGCGAAATGGACTGGCAGTCTCCCCTGGAGTCCCGTGCTCCGATCGCGCGCGCTCGAGAGCGGCGGACGCACAATCCCCATTCCGGCCGCGCCTGCTCCCCTCGATCCGGAGTATCGGGTCTATGCGCGCTCTGCTTCTGACGACAAGGCCGGCGTTTTCGCATTTCTCACGGCGGTGGACGCGCTCAAATCCGCGGGCATCACACCCAGCGTCAACATCAAGTTCGCGTTCGACGGCGAGGAAGAGGCTGGCTCGCGCCACCTCGGAGACATCCTGCGCGCACACGCGGAGCTATTGAAGTCTGACGCCTGGATAATTTGCGACGGTCCGGTGCACCAGTCAGGTCGCAAGCAGGTTGTGTACGGGGTGCGGGGTGACATGAATGCGGATGTCACGGTATACGGCGCCAACAGGCCGTTGCACAGCGGCCACTATGGCAACTGGGCGCCGAACCCTGCGCTGCTCCTCGCCCGCCTGCTCGCTTCGATGAAGAGCGAGTCGGGCCGCGTGCTCATTGCGGGATGGTACGACGGCGTCGTGCCTCTCGATTCCATTGCGAAGCGGGCCATCCGTGAACTGCCGCCGTTCGACGACACGCTTCGCACGCAACTGGGTTTCGTCACCGCCGACGGTGGAGGGAAAAGCCTCGCCGATTTGATCAACCAGCCGTCGCTCAATATCAATGGCATGACGAGCGCCGAGACGGGCGCGGGCTCGCGGAACATTATCCCTGCGACAGCGACCGCAGCGCTCGATATCCGCCTGGTCAGGGGCAGCGACTACAACCTCCAGATGCAGCGACTCGTTCGGCACGTTCGCAGGCAGGGCTTCACCGTCGTCGACCGCCCGCCCACGGTGGCGGAGCGACTTCGCTATTCCAGGATCGCAATGGTGAGGCAATTCGGGGGATACAACGCCGAGCGCACGGCGATGGACCTGCCGATATCGCGGTCTGTGCTCGCGGCGGTACGATCGGCATTTCCCGACCGAACGCTCGCGATACCCACGCTTGGCGGAAGTCTTCCGCTTTCGATCATCAGCGATGCGCTTCGCGTTCCGACGATCACAGTGCCGATCGCGAACTACGACAACAATCAGCATGCCGAGGATGAGAGCATCAGGCTACAGAATCTCTGGGATGGAATAGAGATTCTGGCCGCGCTGATGCTGCTCAGGTAGTATCAATAGCTACTGAACCATCACTGGGAGAGGACATGGAAGCGACTGCAGCTCCGCTGTTGATCGGGGCCATTGGCCAGATCGCGATCAACGTCGTCGATCTCGATCGTGCCACGGCGTTCTACCGGGACAAAGTGGGATTAAGGTTTCTATTCGCGGCCCCCGGTCTTTCGTTTTTCGATGCTGGTGGAGTGCGGCTGATGCTTGGCAAGGCCGAGAAGCCGGAGCTTGATCACCGAGCGTCGATCCTGTACTACAGGGTTGGCGATATACAGGGCGTGCATCAGGCGCTCGAATCTCGCGGCGTCAAAGTCGAGCATGAGCCACAGTTGGTGGCGCCGATGCCAGATCACGACCTCTGGATTTCGTTCTACAAGGATTCCGAGGACAATCATTTCGCCCTGATGAGCGAGGTACCGCGCGCGTAGGAGTGGGCGGTTCGCCTATGGGGTGTATGGGATTCGTAAAATCCCGATTTTTCGACACCAACCCGCAAACCCTGCGTAGTGTCCTCATGTCAAACGAGCAGAAGACCAGATCACGACCGCTCGTTCAAATCAGTGAGGTGTTATGCAGGCACCATGGAAAGAGGGCGACGAATCCTCGACAATCTGTTCGGCATGTCGCAAGCAGGTTCACGCCCGTTACGAAACCCGGAGTCTCCGGATGAGCCGTTCGGCAATAACGTTTTCGAACATTCTGGTCGGGGTATGCAACGAGTGCGACTCGACCATCAGTCTGCCGCGCCAGTCAATTGCACAGATTCGTGAATTGAGCAGCTGGAAGTAAACCAGCTGAGAAAAAGTCTGGCGCTGTGGGGGCGGCCAGACCTGCCCGTAATGCGAGAACATCCGCATTACGGGTTTTTATTGGCGAGACGCGTTTGCCCTAGAACGCCAGCCAGTACGTCGCTTTCACGAGAAAGATGTTGTCGGGACGCGAATTGAAGAGAGCATTTCGATCGCGCCCGAAGTCAAAGTTCCCGATCGGCTCCGTGTCCGACCGGTTCTGCTGCCACACAAAGAACATCGTCGAACCCGGCCGATACTCCCACCTGACCACGGCATTGCCCCTCAGCGCGCGAAAATTGAAATCGGGGTCCGCAACGGTCACCGAGCCCGCCGGGCCTGACGGTCCATCAGGATCGATCGTGTACCTCGTCAATCCGTTCACCACCGACGAGCTGATCTGGTCCCCGGTGAACGTGTGCAGATTCCGCTTCCTGGGAGCGACGTATTCGTTGAACGTCGTGTAGTCGCCGCTCGCAATCAGCGGCTGCGCAAATAATTCAAACGTGAGCTGCGGCGTGAACGTGACATTGACCCTCGTACTCATTGCCAATTGCTTCTGGTGCAGCTCGGCAAACAGGTACCGCCTTCCGTAGAACGCCGTCGCGGTGGGGT
The DNA here is from genome assembly GCA_046593165.1 of Gemmatimonadaceae bacterium. GTDB lineage: Bacteria > Gemmatimonadota > Gemmatimonadetes > Gemmatimonadales > Gemmatimonadaceae > UBA4720. Next base: position 7,143 of record JBKJRW010000068.1, on the reverse strand, counting down.
CTGCGACCGATGTGACGAACTGGCTTATCGATCCACTCCGGTTGTACGATGGGCCTGCCGATAGTTGAACATTCGATGTGGGCTTCCAGGTGATACTCGCATTGAGATTGAGCGCGTCCGGGCCGTAGTCAAAATCGTTGAAACTCGGATTGACCGACATCGCGATTTTCTTCCGCGCGTCGGTGGAAAGCAGAACCTGATGATACCGGTAACCGCGTTTCTGAATTACCGGCCCTCCCCGCAGAAGGCGGTCATCGTAGACCTTGGGAACCCGGATAATGAAGGCGTTCGCCTGCCAGAAGTTCCGGAGTTGCGTGAACAGGCCGGCAGAGTATTCCCGGTCGGTGACATCGCCATCGTAGTTGATCTGGTGCTGCGCTCCGAAGACCGCGAAATAGTTACGGAAAACCGGCCCTGGCTTGCTCACGGAACGCGCGATATTTGCGTTCATGTACACATAGTCGGACGTGGTGTTGAACGCCATGTCGTTGACCTCGAACCCCGGGCTGCGATAGTTCACCATCCCTTCCCAGACCCAGTTTCCCCCGTCCTTCGCGAGGCGCGCGTACCCGCCGTAGCCGGTAAGACGGGTGGCGTTCTCGTCGAACCCGTCCGAGAATAACCCGTCCCCCCCTGGCGACCGGTCTGGACGCTGGAAGTAGTGCGCGCTCGAGCGCTGGATTCGCTGCATCGCGAGCCGGGATCCTCTGACGTCACTGACGGCGTACTGTCCCATGAACGAATAGGTGCGGTTCTTCCACGAAGCGAACCAGTCGATGCCTGCGCTTCGGGCATTTGAGGGCAGCCTCGCCGCAACCAGAGAATCGCTGCTGAAGCGATCTACAGAAGTGAGAATCCCTCCAAACGATTGAGCTCCACCCTGGAATTCCTTGCGCGCGCGCCCGACGAAATAGTTGGTGAGCGGTTCCACTTCGGATTTCGACGACGTGCGCCCGCCGGTCGACGAATTGACTGTTATCACATCGGCCATCTCCCGACGCGTCACCGCGTCGAGGACGCCCACCAGATAGTTGCTCCTGGTGCGACCGGTCACTTTGCCAGCCGCAAGGATTGTCGCGTTCTCCGGTTGGTCCACATACGTCCCGGACGGAAACAACTGCGGGCTTCGCCCAACCCGCCTGGAGTAGAACAGACTCATGCTGCTCACGTTGCTGCAGAAGAAGCAACTGAAGTTTCCGAACCCGAACGCGTTTTGCCCCTCAATGAAAAACGGTCGCTTCTCCGAGAAAAACGTCTCGAACGCCGACAGGTTGACGACCGCTGGGTCAACCTCTACCTGACCGAAGTCGGGGTTGATCGACGCGTTGAGAGTGAGGTTCGAAGTGAGCCGGTACTTGAGATCGCCGCCAACGCGATAGTCCTTGTCACTCTTTCTTGTAAATGGGTTCGACGAATCGAGAGGGCGCACATACCGCGCCCGACCGACTGTGTATGGCAAAAGCTCCATCCCCCGCGGCCTCTCAGTGATCCTGATTCCCTCGAGATGTCCGTACCGTTGCGGTCCGCCAACCTCGTTGTTTGGCCACCAGGCAAAGTGCTGTCGCTCGTTGAGCCTGTGAATGAAGCGTATTACCTGAACGCCCCATACCTGCTCGGCATCGCGCGAAAAATTCAGCTGATTGAATGGAATACGCATCTCGGCAGTCCAGCCGGCGGAATCGATCTGCGCCTTCGCTTCCCACACGGGATCCCACGTCGGATCGCCCGTGCCGTCGCGCCTGGATCCCGACGGATTGACGACGAAATTGAATCGTGAGCTGTGATCGTGATAACTGTCGAATGTGATCTGAAAGTTGTCACTGTCGGTTTCCGATAGCGCGTCGCGGCGCAACAGGCGAGTGACGACTCCCTTGCCGCCGAGCGAATCGAGCATGCGGGCGCCGACATAGATCGCCTCGTCGTCGTAGGCGAACCTGACTTCAGTCCGTTGCGTACCGGCTTTGCCCTCGTTTGGCTGCGACTGGCGAAACTCAGTGATCGCCGTTGCCGTTCGCCAAACTTCCTCATCGAGCTTGCCGTCTATCGTCAACCCTGAGTTCAGCCTGACGGCGGTCGCCACGGGAGCAGCCTGCGGATGAACGCCGCCGCTCTGCGCGGTGGTCAGCTCCGGATGCAGAATGCCGGTGACGGCGGCGGCCAGCGCGAGGCCGCGCATGCGGTGACGGAGGTGATCGCTCATTCGTGAAGAACCTCAGGAGTTGTCAGGATTGACGCCATCGTGGGTGTCACTCGCTACCGGAGAATTGGAGGCCAACACGACGCGAATGGTTTGGTACTATCCCTTTCGACACTATTTATACCTCGCCCGCTGCCCGAGACTTGTCCGGTTTTGTGAAGGTTGATGTCCGGGGTTTGTAAGCAGCCGGACGGGACCGACGCGAAAGAGTCTCGCGCCCGGCGCGTCGCAATCATATGTTGATTCTCACTTCACCTTTCTACAGGCAGAGCCGCAACCGTGGCACTCACCGGAGTCGTCGATGACCGCTATGCGATCGAGCGTGAGCTCGGACGAGGCGGCATGGCGACAGTGTACCTCGCCCGCGACCAGCGACAGGGCAACCGTGTAGCGATAAAGGTCCTCACGCCCGACTTCGCGAGCGTCGTCGGGGGTGAGAGGTTTTCCCGGGAGATCCGCATCACCGCCGGGCTGCAGCATCCCCATATCCTCCCGGTCTTCGACTCTGGCGAAGTCGATGGGCTCCCATACTACGTGATGCCCTTCGTGGAAGGGCCGACGATCGAACAGAAAATCAAGCGCGATGGAGCGCTGCCGCTGCACAACGCGCTCGAGATCGCCTGCGAAGTTGCCGACGCACTCCAACATGCGCACGCGCAAGGCTTCGTCCACCGCGACATCAAACCCTCCAACATCCTGCTCGCGCACGGGCACGCCGTGGTCGCCGATTTCGGCATCGCACGCACGGTCGAGGTGGCGAGCGAACTGAACCTCACGGGGACGGGTATTGCGGTAGGTACTGCGGCTTACATGAGCCCGGAACAGGCCGCGGGCGAGAAAGTCGACGGACGCAGCGACATCTACAGTCTTGGCTGCGTTCTCTACGAGATGATATCGGGCCATCCGCCATTCACCGCCGCGACGCCACGTGCTCTCATGGCGATGCACTGGCGCGAACAGGTGCCCACACTCGCCAGCGCGCGTGGTCCGGTAAGACCTTCAATCGACGCGCTCGTGCGAAAGGCTCTTGCCAAATCCGCGAACGAACGATTTCAGACCGCCGGCGAACTGAGCGAGGCGATCCAGCGGTTGAGCTCCGAAGAACGGCTGGTGTCTTCGGGCTTCACACCGCCGGAGCCCGATGCTCTGACGAGTGACCTCACGAGTCCGGTCACGACAATATCCGGCGGCGGCACTGCCAGCGCCGAACATCATCCGGGGTCAGCGACCTACAGCGGCGTGTCACCGGCAACGCACCTGACGGGCCGGATTGAATCTGGGGGCGATCCGAATCAGGCGCGCACGAATAGACACATCCGGCGCCGATTAGTGCTCGCTTCTATTGCTGTAGTCGTGCTCGGTGCCGCGGCCACGGCGTGGAAGGTGACACGGCCGGCCGCACCCGCACTCGACAGCAACAGGATTCTCGTGTATCCGCTGATTGTTCCACCCGACTTCACGGGATCACGTTCCGTTGGCGAAGACCTCGGCACGATGATCGGAACGGCGCTCGACGGCACCGGCCCGCTCAAATGGATCGACGCCTGGCCCCTGCTCGAGCCCGCTGTGAGGCAGGACATTCGCACCCTGTCGGCAGGTGATGCACGCGCAATCGCCCGCGCCCGACGCGCCGCGTACTATATGATGGGACGCGTCGTCGGCCGCGGCGATTCGGCCGATGTGTTTCTCGAACTCAACGATGTCACCGGCGACTCTGTCGTCGCCCGCGGAAATGCCGGGGGTCTCGCGACAGATGCCTGGCGTATCGGGCTGCGCGCAGTGAACGAATTGCTTCCCGCGCTGATTCCGGCAGGTGTCCAGAGAGCCGATATTCTCGCGGAGTGGAAAGATCGCAGCCCCGCTGCGGTCGCAAGTTTTCTTCTTGGAGAAGCCGCCTTCAGGCGTGTGCGCCTCGCGCAGGCGCTCGGTCACTACAGGGACGCGCTGAATGCTGACTCGACGTTCGCACTAGCGGCAATTCGCGGGGCGCAGGCCGCTACGTGGAATCACCGGGCCAGCGAGGCCGAATCGCTCATTCAAACCGCGATACGGCAACCGCTCACGCCGCGCTACGCGCATTTCGCCCGCGGTTACCAGGCCTACCTCGAAGGTTCGGCCGACTCGGCCGCAGCGGAACTCAGGCGGGTGATCGGCATCGATCCGGAAATGGCGGTCGCATGGATGCAGCTCGGCGAAGTGTACACCCACCTGTTGCCGCTTGCGGGAAACCCTGATTCACTCGCTCGGAATGCGTTCGACGAGGCGCATCGTCTGGATTCGACTTCGACCATCCTCCTTCTCCATTCGATCGAGATTCGACTGCGCCAGGCGCAGGCAACGGAGGCAGCGCCGCTTGTTCGGGATTTTCTCGCGGGCGAACCGGACACCTCGCTCGCCACGCAGATCAGGATAATGTACGAATGCGTACGTTCAGGAACGCCAGGCGTGCTGTGGACTCAGATGGCGAGAGACTATCCGTTAGCCGTGCTAAGCGCGTCCAATGCGTTCAAGGGCGGTGGCGCTCGCCTCGGTTGTGCGGCGCGCGGCTTCGAAGCGGTGATCGCTGCGGACACTAAAAGTGATAACGCTGGCCGGCGGTGGATGGCGATCGTAGGCCTCGCGAGCACACTGCTGGCGCAGAACAAGGCATCCCAGGCAAAAGCTCAGGTGGATACTGCAATCGCGCATGGCTGGGGCGGTGCCACTTTCTATCTGATGGCGGGTTCGCTGTTTCCTTCGATGAATGAAGCGGCGCAGGCGATCGCACGGAAGGACGAAGCGACATACGGCGCCAACTATGCCGCCTGCCCATTCAATGTGCGCCTGTTTCAGCTCGGAGTATGGGAGGCACTTGTCGGCCGGCCGCGTGTGGCCGAAGCAGTGGCAAGAAATCTCGCGGCGAGGGCGGACAAGAGCGGTATCGCAGCCGACAGGAGGTTTGCACAATCAGCGGCTGCGTTCGCAGCACTCGCGCGGGGTGATTCGGCCAGAGCGCTCTTGATGCTCCATGCGATCGTGTCCCGGCCAGCTCCTGGCGGTGACCTCGTGTGGGACCTCACTTTGCCCCGTGGGATCGAGAGGCTCGTCCTTGCCCGCCTGCTCGCCGCTCGGGGAGACTATCGAAAAGCGATCGATGTGGCCAATGTTTTCGATGCAGCGTGGCCTTCGATCTATTTATTGTATGTGCCGGCCAGCCTGGAGTTGCGCGCGGGGGCTGCCGCTGCGCTGGCGGACAAGGCGCTGGAGTCGCGTTTCAGAGAGAGGCTTGCCGCACTCCGCGGCGGCCTGGTAGTCGCGAGGAAGTGATCTTTTCATTCGAGGAGAGTTCCCATGGCGGCACGAAAAGGGGGCACGAGAAAAACCGCGAAGAAGGCGACGCGCAGAAAGTCGGCTGCGAAGAAATCCACACGCAGAAAGTCGGCTGCGAAGAAATCGACGCGGCGTAAATCGGCGGTGCGAAAATCACCGCGTAAGTCGGCGCGTAAGTCGGCGCGTAAGCCGGTACGGAAAGCGGTGAGAAAAGCAGTGAGGAAGTCGCCTCGTAAAGCGGTGAGGAAGACTTCCGCGAGAAAGGCAGTGGCTCGGAAGAACCCGGTGGCGAAGCGTGTGGCGCCGAGTCGCGGCATGCGCCAAATGACCAAATCGAGGGGTGGCGGCGAAGGCTATCCCCCTCCCCCGCCGCCACCGCCGCCGAGCCCGGAGGTAGCCGCGATGATGGAGTCTGCTCCAGAGCCAAAGCTTCCAGGACCGGGAACAATCCAATAGCAGATCACCCTACCGGCACCAGGGCAACTCGACCTTGGTGCCGGCGGGGCTAGTCCACCATCCGACCTGAACGCCCAGCGGGTGTCGGCTTCCCTTGCCGTCACGTGCAGCGCGAAAAGGCTGGCCCGAATCTCGCCTTTGTCGGCATCCCGGTCTTCGACGGGGGTATCACACAGACGAACCGATTCAGAGGCCTTTGAATGCCCCACACGAAAACTGCTACGGCCCTCGCCGTAACGCTCATTTTTGCCGCCGCCTGCAATAGCGGCGATAAATCCAGTGGAACGGCGTCGAACGCGATCGACCAGACGTGGTCGCCGGAGAAGCTGACATCGGTCAAAGGCGTGCCCGCCACAGCGATCGAGGCCGCCCTCCAAAAGCGCCTCGATGGAGCGCCGCCGGCGAAGATCAGCGATCGCCAATGGGGCCGCGCAAAACGGCTCTACAGGCAGTACGGAAACAATCCGCTCTGGCTCAAGTCCGACGGCCTGCACGAGAATCGTACATTCGCACTCGCCAACTCTGTGCTGCAAGCAGAGCAGGACGGGCTGCGAATGGACGCATACCCAATTGGCGCGCTGGCCCAGGCCATAGCGACAGTTCAGCAAACGGCGGCCCCAACCGCAGATCAACTCGCCAACGCCGACGTCCTCCTCACGGCATCGTTCAGCGCGCTGGGTGGTGACTATCTCACCGGCCAGGTCGATCCCAGGACTGTTGCCCAGAGCTGGCACATCGACCCACAGGAAGAGAACGTGGACTCTGCTCTCGCACGCTCCCTCCGCAATACAGCGCTCGACAAGTCGATCGCGACAATGCGACCCCAGGATCCCGACTACGCCGCGCTTAGAAAAGAACTCGACAGATTCCAGCAGATTACCGTGAAGGGCGGCTGGCCCGCAGTACCAGCCGGCAAAGCAGCAAAACCAGGTGAGAGAATGGCACCTGCTCGCGTCGCGGCGCTCAGACAGCGGCTCAGCATCGAAGGGATCATTCCACCCGCTGCCGCGCAGGCACCTGCAACTCCGGGAAGCAGGACTACTACTGCCAGTGCTCAGTCAGGCGTCTACGATGCCGGCCTCGCAGGCGCAGTCGCCCAGTTCCAGTCGCGACACGGCATTGCGGTAGACAGCATGCTCGGCGCCGAAACTCTCACTTCGCTGAACGAATCCGCAGCGTAT
>JBKJRW010000181.1:0-6160 GCA_046593165.1 Gemmatimonadaceae bacterium | reverse complement strand
CGCGTAGTAGATCGGATCGTGGTGGACGTTGGCGTTGAGGGCGAAGGTCTCCCAATAGAGGGGCATCTTGTAACGAGACCCCCAGACCACACCAGCCGTCCATATCGAAAAGACCGTGGTTCCGACCAGGAACCCGATGGTCGCGACAACCCGCCCGCGCCTGAGCCAGTTGACGACGGTCCAGAGAGCGAGCACCGCCCCGGGAACGCCAAGCACTGGCGCCAACGCAACACTTGTCGCCTGCGCGAGCAGCCCAAGAGCCGCCATCGTCATGATGCACATCAGCGTGAGGGCGGGTTGCGACGACCACCACTCGCCGACTCCGACACCACGCCTGACCAACAGCCGCATGAGCCAAAGTGGAGCCGCCGAGACGAACATTGCCAGTCCGACTGCTTCGAGCACCGGCGCGATGGGATTCTCGAATCCGATCCTGGACATAAAGTAAATCGCGCCCAGCACGGCGCCCGCAGTCGACGCTGCAACCACGACCGTCTCGCGACTGTCGAGTTCCGCGGCCAACTCCAGGCCGGCCACGCCGTTTACTTCTTCAGACATTCTGCCGGCTGCCTGTCCATAATTCCGGTTTTGTCGAAACGAAGTGTAAGAACGCGCTCGAAACCGCGCGTCATCGCTCTCCGGCACAGTGCCGCCGGATCGGAATCCGCCGGTGTCTGCGCTCTCGTTCGCGCCTGGAACAGACTCAATCCATAGTAAGGGCTCAGCTCGCATCCAACTGCCGGCATTCCATCGATCATTGCCATTCCCGAGAGCGCCGGGACGAGGTAGCCGGAGAACGCGCACGCGCCCGGCCTGCCGAGAATCGTCCAGTATCTCTCCTCGGTCTGCGGAACGAAGACAATCGTCTTCCGCTTCTGAGTGAGAGACAGTTCATCCAGAGCGAGGAGTCCCCGCACCGCGTTAGCGTTCGGCGCTCTCGCGAGGCCCGCTCTCAGTTTCACCGGGTCGCGAAGATCTCGAAGCGCCTTGATGCCTCCGGGCTCAGACGCCCGGTCTGACCCCGCGTACAGCGCGTGCCGCGTCGCCGAGTTCGCACGCAACGTGCGTGACGTCCAGTGGTAGGAGTTGCGCGCCATCGATACGACGAACGGAAGGGCCACGAACGCGACTGCGATCATTCTCAGATCCGACCCGCGCCATCGCGGCATTCGCGGTACGAGCGAGCCAGCGCCCGCGAGGAGAAGTCCAACGGAAAGCCACCGTTGCACATCAGAGAAATAGAAGGCGGATCCCCCGTCGATATGGAGAACCAGACCCGGCGCAACGCCGGCGAGTGCGATGAGTGCGACGAGCTCAACGTCAAGAATTTTTGCACTCTGCATGAGTCCCACGACGTCACCGAGAGTGCGTGCCCCTTCCTGCCTCATTCGCAACACGACGTACAGCAACGACCAGAAGAGATGAAATAGCAGAAAGAAAGGCCACCACGCGAGCGGCACAAATCCCTTGAGAAAGTCGAGAGGAATCACTCCTTCCCGGTGCGCGGCGAGTGAGACATGCCCATACGTCAGCACGACCAGGGCGCCAGTCACGAGCACAAGCAGCGTAAAGGGCCAGCGCTTGTACGCTCCAAGCCGCAATGCCAGAAACAGCGCTCCGGCGAACCAGAGAATCATCAGCGATATTTTGAGGTATCCGAGCGCAACGATCCCGGCGGGCACCACGACGGCCAGGAACACATAGTCCATCACCGACCCGCGACCTCTCAGGACTCCATCACCACCGGATTGCCAGAACACCACCGTCGTCGAGGCAAGGAGCAATGCGACCGGAATCGCAACAGTGTACGACTCCGATATCATCAGGTTTGAAGTCCACACTCCGAATGCATCCATTCCGGCGATCGGCACGAAGCCGATTGTCGCCGCGAGGAACACTATCCAGAACGTGGCGCCGAGCCGGGGATCGAACGCCCCCGCCTCACCCGTGTACACCGTCCGCAGGTCGGCCAGACGCCGCTGAAAGATCGAGTAACGAGCCTCGAGCGCGAATGCGACTATCCCGCCAAAAAAGAACGGGATCATCGTCACCGGGAATACGAGTTGGTAGAATTCGTTGAGGCTGAATCCACCCAGGCTCGACCACTGTGCAAAAAGCCACGGCGTGCCCCAATGGTACGCCATGTATGGGAGCCCATCCAATCCCACGCTCGGAACGTCGTACGTGCGGATCATGTTACCGAGCGCGGCGAGTGCGATACCATCGTGATGCACTTTGCCGTCGAGCATCAACATCTCGAGAAAGAGCGGGCTCTTGTATATCCGGCCCCATACGACGCCTGCCGTCCATGTCGAGAAGAACGCGCCGCCGACAATCAGGCCAATTGCCGATTTCCACCCGCTGTGACGCGACCAGTCCACCAGCAGAACGAAGAACGCCACGATTGCGATCGCGGCGAGCGGAATGAACGGAGAGAATCCCGTCAGCGCGGCGAGCCACCCAACCGCGGCGGTCACCGCCATCGTCATCAGCCAGAGAAACGAGTAGGACGTCGCCCATCCATACTCGAGCGTGCGACGCCGGATGAGCATCCGCACAGCATACGGCGCATTGATCAACAATAGACCAAGGGCCGCGGCGCGTAGAACAGGCCACGGAGAATTGTCGAACCCGACGCGGGCCAGCCAGTAGACTACAGCGAGCCCGACGGCCAGGACGGACGATCCGACGGCAACAGTACCAAACGCTCTGCCCACTGCCTCCGCGCTTTGCCCGGCCAGGCTATCGACGGCGTCGAGATACCTGGGCTTGCTGACCGGAGGCCGGTAGAGACGGTCGCTCAGAAGCCCGTCGACCGACCGACTATGTAGAGCGGCCTCTGCTTGACCTCGTCGTAAATGCGGCCGATAAACTCGCCGATCACGCCAAGGCAGATGAGTTGAATGCCGCCAAGAAAAAGGATGACAACAATGGTCGATGCCCAACCACGCGCGAGCTGACTCGAGCCAAATACCCGCTCGATGACGAACGCGAGGAGCAGAAGGAAGCTCACCGCCGACGCTGCGAATCCCATATACATCGCGAGGCGAAGGGGTGCCTTGGACAGGGACAGGATTCCATCGACCGCCAATCCGACCAGACGCTTGAATGAATACTTCGTCTCGCCAGCGAATCGCGCGGGCCTCTCGAACATGATCGCCGTCTGCCGGAATCCGAGCCAGGCCCGCAGCCCGCGCACATAGCGGTTGCGCTCGGGCATGGCGTTGAGCAAGTCCACGATCTTTCTATCCATGAGACAGAAATCGCCGGTGTCCGGCGGAACCTCGACGTCGCTGAGGCTGCCAAGCATGCGATAGTAGAGATAGTACGAGAAGCGCTTCAGCGGACCAATGCCCTGCCGCCTCTTCTTCTGCGCGTAGACGACATCGAAACCTTCGTCCCACTTCGCGATCATCTGATGGATGAGCTCCGGTGGATCCTGGAGGTCCGCATCGATGACGACTACCACCTGGCCAGATACGGCATGGAGGCCCGCCGTAACCGCCGCCTGATGGCCGAAGTTGCGTGAGAAATGGATGGACTTGAAGCGCACATCGGAACGTGATATCTGGTCGAGCATCTGCGGTGACAGGTCTTTGCTCCCATCGTTCACAAACACCACCTCAAACGACGGAATATCAGGAGCCAGCACCTGCAGCAGACGCGAATGCAGTGCTTCGATAACATCCTGCTCGTCGTATACCGGCACCACGACCGATAACAACGGGCGAGATGAATCCGCGGACTGCAGTCTGCCTCCTGTTCGCTCAATCATCAGGGGTTGGAAAATATGGCAATCATGGCTTCCGCGGCACCATCCACCACAGGCGCCACGGCCCCCGCTCGAGCTTTCTGGCCGGCTCATGAGTCCGCATGATCTGCTCAAGATGCTGGGCAAACCATCGAACCGTGTCGCTCTCGTGCTGTATCATCCAGCCAGCCAGAGGGGTCCGCGAGTCCCTGTCGATGTAGACCTGGCGGCGCTCGGGTGACAGCGTGCCGATGATCTCGTACGGCTTGGGCAGCCACGACCTGTCGCTCATGATATGCGCCCCCCCAGTCGCGCTCCGCCACGCGGGCAGAACAAGCCGTCCATCGGCAATTCGCACAACAGGATCTGAGGGTTTGGCACCCGCCTCTCGCATCAACGACTCCAGCTCGGCATCCATCAAGGGTACCTGCTCGGTGAACCTCGCCGGCGAGAGCTGTTGACTGCGGAGATTAGCAACAAGACCGGGATGTCCAAGCGTCAGCGCAATTGGCATTGCGACCGCCGGGATCATTGCCGCACGGACATACGCATGCCATCGGGCAGGCGGCATGTCCCTGGCAACTATCAACAGGATCGCGACTGCAAATACCAATACCGGCACGATGCTGAGGAGGTTCACGGGATGACTTCGCGACACGAAGTAACTCCCAAGCGACCACACGCCACCCCAGACACCGGCGGCGACGACAAGCCGGAAATCCCGCCAATCGGTCACCAGCAGCGCAACGCCGATCGTGGATACTATAAAGAAGACCAGCAGCATATACCACACAGCACCGGTCGGATCGATTGGAAGCGCGCCAAATCCACGACTGTAGAGCATACCGTACTCGACGTACGCGGTCATGTCCGGCGCCACGCCGATGGTCGCCTGGTAAATCGTCCATACGATTCCATAAAGCACCAGCGCCATCAACAACGGTATGGCCGCCGATATAACGACCCTCCGCGCGATCGACCTCGCCTTCATGCCGGCGCTACGTTCGGACGCTGCCTTCTGAATCAGATATACAAGGAAGGCCGAGAACCAGATGGCCGAGCAGTAAATCGCCGCCTCGAACGACCAGGCGACGGCGCTTAACCAGATCGCGTGGCCCATCACCGGGAAGCCTGCACGGCCTGGCCGCACCTTCCCCTTTTGATGCGCGTCGTACGCCCATAGAAGGTAAACGAGAAGCACAAAGCACCAGACGAAACGCACGGGCCCACCAGAGGGGGTCATCTGTGCCGGAAGTATCAGCGACGCAGTACGCGGCCGGAAGAACAGACTCGTGAATATCAGAGTCGCGGAAAGCACAAGATTCCCAATGCCTGGGCGCATTCTGCGAAACACAACAAACATCGTGGCCGCCACAACGGCGTAGATCGCGGCTTGAAAAAACCAGAACGACTGCCAGGCACTTCCTGGAAGCGCAGTCGGGATGAGAATGCTGAGAAATCCGTATTGCGATGGCGTGTCATTGAGGAGCCATCCACCCTGCCGCAACTGCTCGACAGGACCGGTCCAGAATCCCCAGTGGTAGAGTTCCACCATCGGATTAGTGCGAAAACTGAAGGCGACAAGGAGCCCGATCGCAACCAGAGACAAAACCCGCTCGATCCTCCCCGCCTGACCCCTGACCTCCGTTGGCAAGTCAGAACGCGGCAGCCCCCACACCGCAATGCCAGTCGCGACCGCCAACGCAATAATGGCGGCAAGACTTCCAAGGAACCAGTCGGAGCCACGCGTCCAGTACACAAGGGAGCCCGCGCACATCCAGGCAATGAGACTTACAATAACGGTCATCGCGAATCGCACTCGCGAATCGGGCGTTCCGTCCCGCATGAGCACGCGGGGGCCCACGTCCACCAGCGCCGTCCCGAGCGCAGGAATGAGAGCGAGGAGTACCAGCGTAACTCGCCCGTCGAGAGCGAAGAGGAACGCGATCCAGAGCGCGAAGATAACGGCTGACGCCTTGACGATGGTTTGCGCCTGTCTGCCAAAGAGCCTGGGAAGCACCAGCGCGATTATCAGCGTCGTCAGCGGGAACCCGACAAGCAGCGACATGTAGACGCCCCACTCGACTGTCTCGGCCTGCCCTGCCCTCCCGAGCATCCGAATCGCACGCGGAATCCACGCGTAACCCCAAAGAACAAACAGCGCCGCCAGCGACGCTACCCACAACGGCTCGCCTCCGCGCGCGATCGCCGCAATCGCGGCCGGCAACGGCCGACGGACGTCCACCCGCGGCTCGCGGTCAGGCATCGATGATGGAGAGCAGCCCCGCCTCTGCCAGCTTCTCCGCTGTCTCGACCGCCTCCTCGGCGCCGATTCCAATGTGGTCGGCCAGGTCAATCAGATCACGCGTTCCGTCAGCATACGACAGCAGGTTGGTCATCGCGCGCACC
>JBKJRW010000041.1:0-24706 GCA_046593165.1 Gemmatimonadaceae bacterium | reverse complement strand
GCGCCGCTCTCGCCCTTGAAGGTTCCCTTTCCTCCCTTGAGCCCGCCTTCCCAGCGTGCGCTCGATCTGCGTGTCGGCATCTGTCAGTCTTCCATTTGAGTGTCTATGTGACCGTCTTCGAGAAACGAATCACGCTGAACGTGATCAACGTGATCGCGAAGACGGAGAGGATGAGAGTTTCGTGCCACAAGTGGCTGAATCCGATTCCCTTGAGGAGAATCCCTCGCAAAATCTCCAGGTAATATGTCAACGGAAGCGCGAGACCTATCCACTTCGCAGCCTCCGGCATCGCATCTCTCGGGAACATGAAACCCGACAAAAGAATGTTCGGCATCAGGAAGAATACGCTCAACTGCATCGCCTGGATTTGCGTCTTCACCAGCGTAGACACGAGAAGCCCCACTGCAAGATTCGCCACGATGAACGGCGCGCTGAGAATGTAGAGCAGCACGATGCTCCCTCGTACCGGCATATCGAACAGAAGCTTCCCGACGATGAGCACGCTCGTCACCTGCACGTACGCGACGAGCACGAACGGCAGAAGCTTGCCGAGAATTACGTTCGACTTCGATATCGGTGTCACCACCAACTGCTCGAACGTGCCGTGCTCACGCTCACGCACAACCGCAATGCCGGTGATCATAAGCAGGGTCAAACTGAGCAGAACACCGATCAGTCCGGGCACAATGTAGGCCTCGCTCCTGAGCGCCGGATTGTACCACGGCCGAACTCTCACCTCCAGGGGCGTTGGTCGGCTCGCCACCGCGGGATTGAGCTGCATTGCACGCACTGAAGCGGCAAGCGACGCCCCGCCAATGGCAGCCGACGAAGCGAGCGGATCAGCAGCATCGACGATCACCTGTGCCCGCGCAGTCCTTCCACGCTTGAGATCCTTCATGTAGTCCGGCGGAATCACTATCGCAGCGCGCGCTCGCCCCGACTCTATCGCGCGCCTGATATCGTCATAGCTGCTCACCGGACCCACAACGCGAAAGTTCTGCGTTTGCTCCATCACGGCTACGAGCGCCCGACTTTCGGACGTGTTCGAGTAATCGAGCACCACCATCGGGAGATGGCGTACCTCCATCCGAACCGCGAACCCGAACATCAGGAGCTGAATCACCGGCACACCGAACATCAGCGCGAAGGTCAAGCGGTCACGACGCATCTGGATGAACTCCTTGCGCAGCATCGGCCACAGCAGGCTCCGTCGAATTCTGTCTGCGATCCTCATCAGGCAGTCGCCCCCTCATCCCGCCGCTGAAGCTCGATGAACACATCCTCGATGCTCGCCTGGCCGAACTGGCGAGTGACCTCGTCCGTCGTTCCCAACGCTATCAAATGTCCCCGCGAGAGAAACGCCACCCTGCCGCACCGCTCGGCCTCATCCATGTAGTGGGTTGTGACGAGAATCGTGGTGCCTTGCCCCGCGAGATCATAGATCGTCTGCCAGAATCGGCGACGTGCCGCCGGATCGACTCCCGCCGTCGGCTCGTCGAGAAACAGCACGGCGGGCCGATGTGCAATCGCGCAGGCAAGAGCCACGCGCTGCTTCCATCCGCCGCTCAGAGTCGATACCAGTTGCTCACGTCGCTCGGCCAAGTGGAGGTCGGCCATAAGCTCCTGCAATCTCGTCCGCCGCTCTTTGCCCACCAGCCCGTACACGGCAGCGTAGAAGTCCAGATTCTCGAGCGCGGTCATGTCATCGTACAACCCGAACTTCTGGGACATGTAGCCGATGTTCTTCCGCACCTCTTCTGACTGCGAACGAACATCGTAGCCCGCAACCGTCGCAGACCCGGATGTCGGCTCGATCAGCCCGCAAAGCATTCGGATCGTAGTCGTCTTTCCCGATCCATTTGGGCCGAGTACGCCGAACACTTCGCCTTTCGCGATGGTGAGTGTGAGATCTTCGAGAGCGACGAGAGGCCCAAACTCCTTCCTCAGATGGTCGATGACGATCGTCGGAGGACCGTTCACTTTTGCGGAGTTTTCTTCCGGATCGCGACCGTCACGGGAAGCCCGGGCTTGAGCAAGCCCGCCGAGTCGTCGAACTCGATTTTCACACCAAACATCATGTCTGCGCGCTCGTCCTCGGTAAGCGCCACGCGTGGCGTAAACTCGGCTTTGGTATTGATGGCGACAACCCGCCCATTGAACACTTTCCGGGGAATTCCGTCGACGCTTGCGCGCACCGGGCCGCCGATGGAAACCCCCGGAATATCCGCAGCATTCACGTACACTCGCGTCCACGGGCGCTTCACTTCCCCGAGCGTAACCGCCGATTGCCCCGGCGAAAGTGTTTCGCCCGGCTCCGAGTTCCTGCTGATCACAACTCCGTCGATTGGCGCGAGAAGGGTGAGTGCGTCGCCCGTCGCCAATCCCGAGGCGAGCGTTGCCTGAGCCGCTGCGACTTCCGCGCGAGCCCCTTCCACCCGTTCACGCGTGGATCCCTGTTGCAATAGCACCAGCGACTGGCGCGCAGCTTCCCGCTGAGCCGCGATTTCTCGCGATGCGGTAGCTGCAGCCTCGAGTTGCTGCTGCGAGATCGCGCCTGCGGCGTAGAGCTTTCGCGTCCGGGAAGCGTCGTTTGCAAGCCTTGTCGCCTGTGCGTCCAGTGCGCGGAGTTGCGATTGTGCCCTCGCGATTTCCGGAGCGCGTGCTCCTCGCTCCAGGTCGGCGAGTCCGGCGCGCAAGGCCGACACCCGCGCGGCACGCTGTCCGATATCGCCCGCCAGCGAAGGCTGTTCGAGGATCGCCAATGTGTCTCCGACGCGGACCGAATCGCCGTCTTCGACCACCACGCGCAGAACTCTGGCCGCGATGAGAGGGGCGACATCCACCTCGACTATCTCGAGCGTACCGTTCGCGACGATCGAATCACCACCGTCTCGACTGCAGGCAATGATCACCACCGCAATCGTCCAAAGTGCGTGCTTCATCGTTTAGATTCTACCCCATGCAGGATACGACAGGGAGCGCCATCCCGCCCTCGATCGACCGCGTGCTTCGTCTCTTTCGTTCGATGGGACGTGAGGAGAAGATGCAAGCTCTCGTTCAATATTCCAAGAAGCTCGAGCCGCTGCCCGAGCGCTTTCGCGGGCTTGATCGCGCCAGTTTTACGGTGCCCGAGTGTCAGACCCGGGTTGATATCATACCCGAGTTCGTTGACGGGAAGATGTACTTCCACGCCGACCTCAATGTCCGCCAGTCTCCCACCATTGCTGCAGTACTGGCGATAGTCTTGGGCGCGGTCAACGGACAGCCGCCCGCTACGACCATGGCGATTCCCCAGGATTTTGTCCGCACACTGATGGAAAGCATCGGGCTGGGCGCGCGCGAAGTCGGGCTCAATGCGATGATATCCCGATTGAAGCGATATGCAGCCGAGGCCGATCGCGCCGGTCCTTGAGGTTTTTGATCGAGCCAGAGAATTTGCCGTAGCTTTCTGAACAACTCACGCACAAGGATTCAATGCCTCGCGCAGCCCAGACGTACTCAAACCACCGGCGGTTTCTACCGCTGTATCATTTTGTCGTCATGCCGATCCTGATCGCCAACATCGGAGTGGAGGGAGTACGCCTCTTCAACAGCCAGAGCCCGAGTCAGCTCTGGTCTCTCATTGTCGCGGTTACGCTTCTACTCCTCGCCCTGGCGGCTCGGTTGATGGCCCTCATCGTCCAGAACCGCACCATTCGCCTCGAGGAAAGACTCCGTCTCGCTTCTATCCTGCCAGAGTCTCAGCGTTCTCGTATCGCCGAGCTCAGAACCAGCCAGTTGATTGGTTTGCGGTTTGCCTCCGACGAAGAAGCACCGCGTCTGGCACAGCGCTGCCTCGACGGCGAACTCGGAGGGTCGGGCGCGGTGAAGAAGGAAGTCCGGAACTGGCGGCCGGACCTTATGCGCGTCTAGCTACTCGCCCGCCGCCTTGGTCCTTTGCCCCGACATGAGCGACATGTGCCACGAATCCGCCGCACGGGACTTGAATCTCCCGCGCCACTCGCCAAGCGTTGTTACCGAGAGGTCAAACACCTCCGTGTCACCATCGATTTCCCCACGCTCGGCGAGAGATGCAAACTCTTCGCGTGTCACTGCGCTGGTCTTTCCATCCTTCGCCCGAAAATAGACCAACCCGCTCGGAACGAGCTTCGCGCCGAGCACCGACTCGAGAGATTTCAGGTTGCGAAACAGCCCGTCGATCGAGCAGCCAGAAGCGTTTTCCTGCTCCTGATCGATAGCGACAGTGAGGAATCTCCCCTCTCGAAAATCGCGCGCCGACAAAAGCGGGGCTCCATGGGCTTTCCATTGGGCCAGAAAAGAATCGACTGACGAGAGCAGCTTTTTCTCGCCATCGTTTCCCAACTCCTTGTCCGCGCCGTAGACCCACACACGCGCAGAATCCGGCAGGGTATCAAACTCGACCTTAGGCATCATTCCTCATCGGTTAAACCTCGAGAATTCTCCACATGTACCACGCCGCAACGGTGCGATACGGGGCCCACTTTGCCCCCCGCGCGAGAACCTGTTTCGGCGTCGGAAGCCTCCTCATGCGATACGCTTTCTGAATTCCCTTCTGCACGCCCAGATCCAACTCGGGAAGGACGTCCGGTCGCCCCAGCCGGAACATCAAGAACATCTGCGCACTCCACCGCCCAATCCCCTTCACCTGAACAAGAGCGGCGATGATTTCGTCATCACTCATCTCGTGCAGCGATTCCACCGGCAGCGATCCGTTCAGAACGTGCTCCGCGAGATTGCGAACATACCTGGCCTTTGCGTTCGAAAGCCCCGCAGCTCGCAAGTCGTCGTGCGAGGTCTCAACAATCCTGCCAGGCGCCTGTCCACCATCTCCGATCAGCGCGAGAACCCGGCCATGTATGGTCGCGGCTGCCTTGCCCGATAACTGCTGGTACACTATCGACCGCACGAGCGCATCAAAATGTGTCCACTCAATGCGCGGAGTGAGCGTGCAGCGTCCGACCTTCACGATCACTTCACCAATCACGGGATCCACACGCTTCAGATGGTTGATCGCCTTCAGGTGAGGTGAGGCCGGACTCACCGCGCCGCCCCCAATAAAGTCACACGCGGCACTCTCACGAAGGTGATCGTGTCGTACGACTCGCCAACCGCGAAAATTCCGCGCATTCTGTCGGGCCCCACGAGCGCGCCCTCGAACTTCCCGGCTTTAAGAAGCTCGACCTCCACCTGTGCAACCGTATTTCGACCAATCAGCTCGCCGAACGCGTTGCACGGAGTCGCGACCGGGCAGCCTCCACCACCACCGGCACCCTTCGCCGACCAACTGCCGCTCACAATCCCCCTCGGCTCCTGGACGATGTCCATCCTGAAGTCGGAGAGTGTGTAGAGAAAGGCGTTGGCCTTCCACACACCCGCGAGATCGCTGTCTGCCGGAGTGGTCGGCTCGGGAGCGCAAGCCGTGATACCAGCAACGGCCACTACAAACAACAATGACTTCATTCTCGCTCCACCTGGGCTCATCATCGAATATCACCTGCCAAACACCGGGGAACCAGCTTGGAAGCTCGCAGGTTTGCCTTTCTGGAACCCTTTCCCACCGAGGGTATATTAGTACCGGAACGCATCACCATTCCAATCCTCGGCCAAACTATTCACCGCGCGGGACTCTCTTTATTGTGCTTGCAACCCGCAGGAGCAAGTTGATGAAATCTTTGTATTCGACCCTCTTCGCCGCCGCTACTATAGTAGCCGCAGCGCCCGCGTTCGCGCAGCAGACCGCAGCGCCCGCCGCTGCCGTCGGCACGTGTGAAATCGAGCAGGGGAAGCCGCAGGCGATCGCCCGCGCAACGCTCTCGCTCACCCGCGCCCACTCTGCGATGAAGGGCGGAGATCCGACCAAGGACCTCAAGGACATAGTTGCCAGTCTCAACGCGCCCACCCTCAAGAACGAGAACCCCGTTGGCCGCGCATTCATGCTCGCCTCGGCCTATGTAATCCTGCTCGAACAGCCAGGCATCCAGCCGGTTTCGCCGAGGTCTGCCGTTGGGCTTACGACTGATCCTAACGGAACGATCGACCTCTTTGCCGCCGCGGATTCGGCCATCACAATCGTCGAGCAGAGCTCCCCGGCGTGCGCCGTGTACATGACACCGTTCCGCCAGCAGAAGGCATGGCTCAACGTCACCAACGCAGCGATCAACGCGCTCAACGCCAACAAGTTCGACTCAGCCGAGATTTACGCCAGACGCTCACTGACCCTCGACCGGAAGTCGCCGTACGCCTACACCGTGCTGGCCAGCATCGCCAAGAACAAGAAAGACTTCGCGGCGATGACCGAATATTCCCGCCAGATAATCGCGGCGGCGGGTAACGACACCGTATATGCGGACGTCAAGGAACGCGCGCTCTACGAGCTCGGCTCGACCACTTCGGAGCGTGCAACGGCCGCAAAGGGTGCCGAGAAAAAGGCGCTCGCCCGCGAGTCTATCGCTATCTGGCACCAGCTCATGGGCTCGAAGGACAACGTGCATGGCACAGTCGCCGTCAACCATCTCGAGAACATGTACATCGCCGCAGGCGACAGCCTGCAGATCGGCAAGATCTACGCGCCAATCGTCGCCGAGCCGGCGAAATATTCCGAGGGCGCGCTGCTTCAGGCCGGTGTTGTCGCTTCGCAGTTCAAGCGTCCCGCCGATGCGGTCCTGCTATTCGAGGCCTCATCGGTCCGTAACCCATACTCCCGCGATGCGCTCAACAATCTGGCCGCAAGCTACCTGCAGGTCGGTGAGACGACCAAGGCGACGCCGATCATCGACCGGCTCGTTGCCCTCGATCCAGCCAATCCCGACAACTATATGCTCTACGCATACATGTACGCGGGAAAGCTGAAGAAGAAGAGCGACGTGAAGACAACGAAGGCTTACAACGATTCGCTGATGACATGGAACACCAAGGGCGAGAAGATGCCCCTGAAGGTGTCGTTCTCCGAGTTCTCGCGGAACAACGAGGGCACTACTCTTGTCGGGCAGGTCGAGAATCTCAGCACCGCCGCAAAGAGCTACAAGCTGGACTTCGAGTTTCTGGGCGCCACCGGCGAGGTACTCTACTCTGAGAGCGTTGCCGTGGGTCCCGTGGCCGCAAAGAAAACGAAGGAGTTCCGTATCAAGAACGCGAAGACGGGCGTTGCAGGGTACCGATACAAAACGGTCATCTGACACTTTCTTTCTAATTGGTACGGGGGCACGCTCATTCGAGCGTGCCCCTTTTCGTCGTTGCCCCTAAGAACCCGGAGCTAACCGCTCTCAACTGGAAGCTTCAGCACCCCCCCTTGAGTAGCGCCATAAATCCAGACCATGGCACCATCCCACCAGAATATCGCGATCTGCTCCCACCTCCTCGCCATCTCCAGCACCTGATCCCGCGGCGCAATGACCGCAACGCTGCACTCACAATGCGACCGATCCGGAGAGCAGCAATCCACCCTCACGAATTCCAACCCGAGACTCACCAGCTCCGCTGCAAGTTCTGAAGCTCGCCGCGAATTATCAGCCTCGTCGAGCACGATCCCGCGAGGATTGAACGCCGTCAGCACTCCGAAGGGCGCTCCGAGTCCAATCGCGGCAAGCGCCGTCCTGGTAGCCGGAGGCACCGCTATGCGAAGGTCCACCATCACCTCCGTCTCTCCCTGGAAATAGCATACAGTCTCGGGGTAACTCGCCCACCCTTCGATCACGAATCGCTCCTACCGCGCCGTTCCCGCCGCAACCGGTGCCCGCGGCAGTGTCCCGGGCATATCCGCAACGACATAGGCGAGCACTGACAGCAGCGCGACATTCTCAGCCATCTCCCGCGGGTCGAGCTTGTCCATCGTATCGGCACTGCTGTGGTGGTACCAGAAGTACTTCGTGCCGTCCACAGTCGGAGAAAGAGTCGGAACTCCCAGCGCGTTGAGAGGCCCCGTGTCCGCACCGCCGCCGCCTGCGGTCACAGCAGTAGCGCCGAACGACGAGAACAGCGATCCAATGTCCGACGCCATCGCCAATCCACCTTCACCAGCCGTAATTCCGAAACCTCTCACGTCGAACACTCCGTTGTCCGACTCCATCGCAAGCACATGCTTGTCGATTGCCGCCCGATGAGCGTCGCGATAGCCATCCGCACCGCGGCTCCCGTTCTCCTCGTTGGTCCACAGGACCACGCGAATCGTCCGCTTTGGACGCAGACCAAGTCGCTTAATCAGCCTCAACGCTTCCCACGCGGCGACGCAGCCCCCTCCGTCATCCATTGCCCCCTGTCCCACATCCCACGAGTCGATGTGTCCGCCCAGCACCACCACCTCCTCCGGCTTCGCCGAACCGACAATCTCGGCTACAACATTCCGTGACGGCACGTCGGGTAGCGTCCGCGCCGCCATCTTGAGCGTGATCACCACTTTGTCACCGCGATTGACCATGCGGTGCACCATCGCCGCATCTTCCACGCTAAGAGCAGCAGCAGGCACCTTGATTTTGGCGGCGGTGTCGTAGAACATCGCCCCCGTGTGCGGGTTCTGCATCGAGAATGATGACACG
Source organism: Gemmatimonadaceae bacterium (assembly GCA_046593165.1). Taxonomy (GTDB): domain Bacteria; phylum Gemmatimonadota; class Gemmatimonadetes; order Gemmatimonadales; family Gemmatimonadaceae; genus UBA4720. The sequence goes on along the minus strand of JBKJRW010000041.1, from coordinate 16,154 downwards.
CTGCGGATCAGCGCAGCGACACCCCCAACCTTTGCCACCGCATTGGCCGCTCCCCCTCGATACCTCACGGTCTGACCATACGATGTGAATGGCACGTCGAAGAGAACAATTTTCCCTTTGGCTTCAGCCGCGCGGCGCGTGAGCTCGTCGAAATCGTTCACGACGATGACCGGCGCCGTAATTCCGCTCTTCGGCGTCCCAACACTACGTCCAAGTCCGATCATGTGAAGCGACATTGGCCGAGGACTCACAAGCGTAGCGGACTCTTCGCCGCGTACCCACTTCGGGACCATTACCGGTTCACCGCGAACATTCTCGAGCCCGTCCTTTCTCATCTCGACAAGAATCCAGTCGATAGCTCTCTCGAGCGCCGGTGAGCCGCTCAGTCGATGCCCGAACTTGTCCGAGAGAGTCGCAAGCCGGTTCCAGGCCGCACTGTCCCCGAACGCGGCCGCAATGATCTTGTCAGCCGGAGCCCGATACGCGTCCGCGATTGGCGTGCTCAACTGTGCCCCGACGGGCAGCGCCGCCACGACCGCAAGCGAACCGGCGACTGCAATTCTGACAAACAGTTTCATGATGGGTGGGTGTAGGTGGGTGCAGGTGAAACTCGACTGTCATCCGGCACGAAGCCGGGCGCTTCGCTCGGGATTTACGCCGATGCGCGGGGCCTTGATTGGAAGGGTGACGGTGAATGTCGTCCCCTCCCCGAGAGTGCTCATGACCACGACATCACCCCCGAGGAGATTCGCGAGTCGCTTCGTAACAGTCAGCCCAAGCCCGGTACCGGTTGCCCGCCGGGTTGCCGACTGCTCGACCTGCCAGAACGGATCGAAGATCCGGCTGAGATTCTCTTCCGCTATTCCGATACCCGTATCGCTCACGGTAAGCTGAAACTCGTTCTCGCGCACTGATGCGCCCGCCGTAACAGTGCCCGCATCCGTGAACTTTACGGCATTCGAAAGCAGGTTCACGAGAATCTGCTGCACCTTCGTCGGATCGCTCTCCACCATCCTGCCTGTTTCGGGAGAATCGATTCGCAGCTCGATCTTCTTGGCCGCTGCGAGTGGTTCCACAATCTCGGCCGCCAGGTTCAGCGATTCAGCCAGGTCCATCGGCTCCGGTGTTACGGTCTCACTCCCTGCATCAAGCCTGGTGAAGGTGAGAATCTCGTCGATCAAACGGAGAAGGTGACGCGCGCTTGCCTTGATCCTCCCCAGTTGCTGTGCCTGGCCCTCGGTGATCGGGCCCGTAATTCCATCGGCGAGAAGTTCCTGATACCCCATGATTGCCGCGAGTGGCGTGCGCAACTCGTGCGACATCACTGCCAGAAAATCGCTTTTCGCACCGTTTGCGCTCTCTGCTTCCGCGCGCGCGGCCTCGGCCTGCTTTCTTGCCTCTTCAGCCTCGCTGCGCGCTCGCTCCGACGAGCGATGCGACTCGCGCTCGAGAACAAACAGCTCCCCACGCCTGCGGTCGGTCGTGCGCAGCACCCGCGCGCTCCATGCGATGAGCAAGAGAAAGGCTACCATATCCGCCACGGCGACGATCGATGCACCCAGCCGCTGTCCAAAGTAGCCGCGCTCCTCACCCGCGAACCTCAGCATGGTGAGGATGAACGGCACCAGCACCGCACCAGGGAGCAATCGCCGCGCGACGAATCCGGCCGCACCATCATCCACGATCAATGCCGGTACGCCGCGCTCGAGCTGCGAAAAAAGCAGTCCTAATCCCAGGAGTGTCAAAGTGATCGCTGTCGACAAGGCCATTCCCGACAACACCCGGAAGCTATAGAAATCGCGGACGCCGAAGATGTGCCCAACCAGAGCGATGAAGGCAACTATCAGCACAAGTGTCGCAAAAAACTGCGATCGGAACCGATTCGATGCGCGATCACCATCGAGGAGCAGAATTCCCTGCCCGAAACTCGCAAACGCCAGCGCGGTACTGATCGCCATCTTCTGCGCCTCCATCTCTATCTGGCTGGCGCCTGGCAGCGTGAACCAGAGCAGATCGATATGCGCACGCAGTCCGACGGAATAGTCGAGAATGCCGAACAGCGCCGTTGCGGCAACCGCTACAGCCAGAATGCGGGACACCCAGGTGGCGATTGACGAATTGCGTCGCTGCGCGATGATCAGACTCAATCCCGCGACTACGAAACACGCCGCCGTGATGGGCATCATCGGGATGCCACCCTGCAGGGCACCAGTAACAGAGCCCAACCCCGCTGACCACGCGATCAGCGCGACAACGCCTATCGCCGATACAAGCGCACCCAGCGCTCCTGGGAGGAACGCGAAAAAACGGAGCAGCCTTCGATGCTCAACACGCGGAATCGCGGGGAGAAGCAAGCCTCTTACCTCACCAACCCTTTCGCGTCCTCAGACCGTCGATCTGGCCCGCGTGTTTATCACCATGATCGGCGTAAACATCGAGCAGATCGTCGAGCGTGATCTCGCCGCGCTCAGGGTGCATCGCAGTCCTCGACCATGCCTCGTCCGGAAGAGACTCGATGAACGAAACCCATTTTTCGTGCAGCCCCTCTACCATCTTGAGCGACGGTTCGAGAGGAAGTTTCGAGTCTGCAAACGTCGCCCATACGTCCTGATCGTATGTCTTGATCGTTGGGTGATCCTCTGCCACGATCCAGCGAAATCGGAGGTAGGCATTGGCGTGCGAGTCCGCCACATGATGCACGACCTGTCGCACCGTCCATCCACCGTCACGGTAGGGTGTATCGAGCGCTGATTCAGAGAGACCTTCGACGGCCTTTCGAAGCACTGGCGGAAAGGCGGCGATCCGGGCGATCTTGGCGGTGCGTCCTTCAGTTGTGTTCATTCGCACTGATCTGGAAGTTGCCCCGCATTTCCGGGGGCTGTTGCGAGACACGAAAACTTACCGTTCGAACCGTTCGCGTAATAGAGCCACACCGATTGTCACTCGCGAAATTTTCGGGCCACCGGCACCTCAATGACGGAACACTCCTTCCCCGACCTTCTTGCCGCCCTCGTCGCCCTCCTCGTGGCGACGAAGTTTCTCGGACTGATCGCCCAGCGCGTCGGACAGCCGGCCGTCGTCGGAGAACTCCTCGCAGGAGTTCTGCTCGGCGGATCTTTCCTCGGAATCATCGACCCCAACGAACCGACCATTCGCAGCTTCGCCGAACTTGGCGTGCTCGTTCTGCTTTTTGAGATAGGGCTGCACACAAACCTCCGCTCGCTGGTCAAGGTAAAGGGCGAAGCGACCACCGTCGCGCTGGCCGGTGTTGTGCTTCCATTTGGTTTGGGATACGCGGCTGCTGTCGCGCTCGGACTCAACACCATTCCTGCGATCGTATGCGGGGCGACGCTCACCGCGACATCAATCGGCATCTCGGCACGAACACTCTCGGACCTTGGACGACTCGACTCAGCCGAGGGGCAGATTGTCCTTGGGGCCGCTGTCCTCGACGACATCATCGGTCTGGTTATCCTCTCGGTCGTCGGGGGCTTGGTCGGAGGAGCCACCCTTTCACTTGCCGGAGTCGCAACGACGACAGCGGTAGCAATCGGATTCGTGATCGCAGCGCTCATGCTCGGCAGGCTGCTGGTGCCTCCGCTCTTTCGAGCCGTCGCCAAAGTCGAGGCATCGGGGACACTTGGCGTCGCTGGCCTCGCGTTCGCGTTTCTCCTCGCATGGCTCGCGGACGCGGCCGGCTCGGCAACTATCATCGGCGCGTTTTCCGCCGGAATCGTTCTCCACGATACACCACAGCGCGCAACGATCGAGAAGGCGACTACCCAGCTCGGCCATTTTTTCGTCCCGATTTTTTTCGCGACCGTGGGCGCCGCGGTCGAACTCCAGACGCTCGCCGACTCGCGAGCAATAATGATTGGTCTGGCGCTGATAGCCGTAGGAGTGATCGGAAAAGTTGCAGCCGGGTACGCGCCTTTCTGGTTCAAGGGAGACAAAGCGCTGATCGGCGTAGCAATGGTGCCGCGCGGCGAGGTAGGTCTGATCTTCGCGAGCACGGGCCTGGCCTCCGGCGCGCTGACGTCTCAACTCTACAGCGCAGTGGCGATGATGGTGCTCGCGACGACGTTCATAACTCCGCCAGTGCTGGCCAGCATGATCAAGAAGCGCAGTTCACAGCTTACGCGAGGAACCGACAAACCGGGCGACGGAGGAATCGACGATCTGGTAGCTGGGCGCCGCCGGTAACAGGCAACGGGTACCGGTTCTACTTAGCGTCTTCAGGTAACCGATGACCGCACCCAGATCGGCATCATTGAAATGAGTGTACGCCGTCCCTTAGCCGTCCTTGATCCGTTCAATCCGTCAAATCCGTGGCCCTTCCAAGTCCCAACGTAGGTTCGTCAGGGAAAATGGTCTAGCTCGAATCGTGCTCCGTTACGGTCCTATAGACTTCCATGCCCTCCCTTACCCACCTACCATGCGTTATAGACAGCTAGGCAGCAGCGACCTCCAAATCTCCGAAATCTCCCTCGGATCATGGCTTACCTATGGAGTCGGCGTGGAGGACTCAAGTGCGCGCGCATGCCTCGACCGCGCCTTCGAACTCGGTGTCAACTTTATCGACACCGCGAACGTCTATGGTAAGGGAGCGGCCGAATCGTTCCTTGGCAACGCGCTGAGGGGACGCGATCGATCGTCGTACATCCTGGCCACCAAGCTCTATTTCCCAATGACCGAGACAGATCGCGGGCTCTCGGCACCACAGATACACAAGCAGATCGACGCTTCCCTCCAACGCCTCAAGACAGATTACGTGGATCTGTACCAGTGCCACCGGTACGACGTCCACACTCCGCTCGAGGAGACGCTGTATGCGCTCAGCGAGGTGGTCCATCTCGGCAAAGCCCGCTACATCGGCTTCAGCGAATGGACCGCCGACCAGATCGCGGCAGCTCTCGCAGTTTCAGGAGTGGAGAAATTCGTCTCTAGCCAGCCGCAGTATTCGATGCTCTGGCGCGCACCTGAGGCCCAAGTCTTTCCGTTGAGCGCCACGAACGGAATTGGCCAGATCGTCTGGTCACCACTCGCGCAAGGCGTACTTACCGGGAAGTACATTCCCGGTCAGCCGCCACCGGCCGACTCGCGCGCCGCAAGTCCGGAGATGAACGGCTTCTGGGGCGATGATCTGAGAAGCGAAGCAACTCTGGCGACGGTGCAGGATCTCCGCCCCATCGCAGCACGACTCGACATCACGATGGCGCAGATGGCGCTCGCGTGGGTGCTGCGCCTCCCAGAGGTGTCATCGGCGATCGTCGGCGCAAGCAGGCCGCAACAGGTGGACGACAACGTCGCCGCATCTGATGTAATCCTGCCGCAGGACGCACTGGACGAAATCGACCGGGTACTCGGTCCGCTCCTCGCGACCTTCAAGGGAACACAGAACCCGCCCAAGCCGAAGAACCCGTAGTTGCCGCTGATCAAACCGCCCTACCTCAGAAATCTCTCCGCGAGCTGGATCATCCTCTCGTCGTTCTCCCCTCTCACCCGCGCAAGAATTTCCTCGACGTAAACTTTGAGCCTCGGCTCCCCCCAATAGTAGCCCGTCGCCATCTCGGCGCTCCCGGTATCGCCCTCGCGCGCAGCTTCCATCATCGCCTCGGCTGCCGCCCTGTCGAAGTCAGGGTGGTCCCGTTCAGGAAGGTCGAATCGCCGACCTGGATTCCCCCACTGGCCGGCGTCCTCGTTTACAAATGCGCGTGACATACGGCCCCTTCCTTCACTTTTCGTACCCCAGACCCAAGATTGAACTGACCTTGAACAACTCCCGTCCAGTCGCCGATGAGCCCGCGGCGCACCGTCCTTCCGACTCGCAGCTCCTGGCGATCGAGGCTGACCCACAGCCACTGCTGGTTCTCGCCGGCCCCGGTGCGGGCAAGACATTCTGTCTCATCGAACGCATTCGCTTTCTCGTCGAGCAGAAACAGTTCGACCCCGCCCGCATCTGCGCGTTCACGTTCACCAACAAAGCCGCCGGAGAAATTTCCGACCGCCTCGTGAAGTACCTCGGCCCGGCAGCGGAACGAGTCAAGCGCGGAACCATCCATGCTTTCTGCGCTGAACTCCTTCGCGAGTTCGGCGCCGAGGTTGGTCTCGAGCCAGGCTTCGGAATCGCCGACGAGGAGTACCAGCATCTTGTCCTTCGCCGCGTTGGCGTACCAGCGCGGTGGCGCGGCCTGGCCCTAAGGGCGTTCACCTCCCATCGGTTCGTCCGCGGCTACACCATACAGGACCGTGACTTCTCTCAATACGTCGAGTACTCCGGCATTCTCGACAAGCGGAACCTGGTGGACTTCGACATGCTCATCCTGAAAACCGCCGACCTCCTGCGAATAGAATCTGTCGCCGAGACAGTCCGACGCCGCTGGGATGCCGTGCTGGTGGATGAGTTCCAGGATCTCAATCCCGTTCAATACTCGATCGTTCGGAGCCTCGCAAAGGAACACGGCAACATCTTCGCGGTTGGCGACGACGATCAGTCCATCTACGCATGGGCGGGCGCGGACCGCGAAGTTTTCAGCGAGTTTATCAACGACTTCAAGCTTGCTGGTCCAAAGACACAGCTCGCCGAGAATCGTCGCTGCCCGCGTGAGGTAATTGAACTCGCAGGCCGCCTTATCGACATCAATACGCCCATGTTCGCACAGCGATTGCGCGGCGGCAACGAGCGCAGCTCACCATTTCCCATAACAGCACTGAAATTCGATACCGCGGAAAGCGAACTGCAGTGGATCATTCAGGATCTGCGCCGCGATCGGGAGGCGCACGGCCACGGCTGGGAGAACATCGCTCTCCTCTATCGCACTAACGAGATGGGATACGCGGCCGAAGCCCGGTTTCTCGCCGAGGGCATTCCGTGCAGAATGGGTCAGGGGCGCGCGATGGCAGACGACCCGGTAGTGAGACACGTTGTTGCCGCGCTTCGGGTGATTGCCGATCCGAAAGATCCGATTCAGCAGGAGTTGTTCCTTCAGGCAGTGCTTCCGCGCCCCCTGTTCGACCGCGTGCGAGCGAAAGCGCAGGAGAAGCGCCGTAGCATTCTCGATCATCTCGAGCGCACGGGTCATCGCCTGCCAAAGGATGATGCCGATGGCAAAAAATTGCGGCGTGGAATTGTGGCCCTGAGAAATCTCACCGCGCTCGCAACGCGGCAGGATGGAGTCGCCGGACTTGTCGACGAGCTGCTATCGCACGGCGTGGGGCAGTATCGGACCATGCTCGAGGACAACCACGACGATCTGTCCGACCCGGCCGATAACGAAGAGGTACAACTCCTCGCCGCCCGGTTGGGCGAAGCCCTCGACCTTGGCCGCACCGTGTGGCTGCCGCGAATGGGCGGACTCGAGATCGCAATCAAGGGCATGTTCGCCGGCATCGAACTCAACCGCGTGCAGCTTGGCGGAATGCCACCGCCGGACGCGGTATCCATCGGCCACTCCGACTCCCGGTCACTGGGCCTGGCACTTGGCGTCTTCAAGGCGATACAGCTCTTGAGAAGTCGCGAGTTCACCAATCACTTCCGGGACTTCACGGCCGTAGATATCGAGACAACCGACAACGACATCGCAACGTCGGAAGTGGTCGAGATCGCAGCCGTGCGCGTACGCGATGGAAAAATGGTGGACGAATTTCGGTCTCTGGTCAAACCCCGGGTGTCGATCACCGCCGGGGCGCAGGAAGCTCATGGATTCACGCAGGCCGATGTGAGCGATGCGCCCTTCTTCGAAGAAGTCTGGCCGCGCTTTCGCGAGTTCTGCGGCAGCGATGTGGTCGTCGCGCACAATGGACACAACTTCGATTTCCCGATTCTCAGGCGTATGGCCGGAAAGGCCGAATCAGCGGAGATGTTCACATACGACACTTTGCTGCTCGCGCGAGAGCTACGCACCGGAAGTGCCTCGCTTGAGAATCTCGCTCGTGTCTACGGCATCGATGGCGGCCGGGCCCACCATGCTCTCGACGACACGCGCACCCTGGCGCACGTCTTCCTGGCATTGGGTGAAGACAAGATCGTCCGCGCGCGCAAAACCAATCTCGACGGCCTGCTCGACTACCTCGGCATCGCGCTCGCGTTGAGCGATGATGAAACACTCGGCGAGGAAGCACGACGACTTCGCGATGTCTCACCAATTCGGTCTCTCGGCCGCTACAGCCACTGCCTCGATTTCTACCGGCTCGAATCAGAGCAGGCCAATGATGTATCGATTCCGACCGTCGACGACGTGATCGTGCTGCTTGGCGGAGTCGAGCTCATGCTCCGCCTGCGGGCGGAAAAGACCGCCGATGAACGGTTTCCCGAAGCGATGGCGCGCCTCCGCCCGTTGCTGCAGTTGCAGAAGGGCAAGCCACTCAAGGAGCAAATCGCTGGCTTTCTCGAACGGATCGCGCTTTCAAAATGGGATGGGGCCTCGCCAGATACCGGGCGCGTCAGCCTTCTCACCCTCCACTCCACCAAGGGTCTCGAATTCTCCCGCGTGTACATACTGGGCACCGATGACGCGGGGTTCAGCAGGACCGCGAAGAAGAGCAAGCCGGAAATCGAAGAGTTGAGGCGACTGCTTTACGTCGGCATGACTCGCACCATGGACCGGCTCGTTCTCACGTGCTCCGAGTCACGCAATGGAGACCCGACGGGTGGTCATCAGTTTCTGGAGGAAATGGGCCTTGCGCCAACTGCGGCGTTGTGATGTTGACGCCGCATTAGTTCGATTTGCCGAGCGGCCGCGCTCCACTCTGCCGTTCGGCATATCGGGCATGGTCCCATCGTCGGCTCTTTTTTGTAGATCAAAGTCACCGGGCCCAGTTGCCTGCCGTTATCGGTGAGTACGACGGTCAGGGTGAGCGCATTGCCTTTCACCTGTCCGGTGAACGTGGCGGGGTGGATGATTCCGCGGTCCACTGGGTATGCATCCACATTGTATGTCCCTGTAACCGCGAATCGCCCATCGGAGTCGAGACGGATCGGCGTGCGTGCGTAGCCGAGTGTGCAGCCGATGTGAATGTGGGCGACAGTGTCGGAGGCAATGAGGCCCGCGTTGTCGCCACCCCATGTGCCGACGACTTCGGTGAGTGGCACGGCAGGGCCAGTGTCGCATGATATTATCGCGGCGAACACGAAGAGCCTGCCTGCTCGGTTCATGTCTTGAGGCTATGATGCAGCGTGGGAGGTGTCAACGCCATTCTTTGTTTCGCTGAGCCGGTTCAATGACTTTGTTCGCGGATTCGGCGGATGCAACGGATCAGGGACGGATACACGAGTTCTCTTACTAACCCCTCACCAATCTCGAGCGTCAAATTGACCTTCCTGTTCTTATCCGTGCGAATCCGTTTAATCCGTCCAATCCGTGGCAGTTCCCACGGTCGTTCCGCACATGAGTGACCGCGATTGGACCGTTGCGATAGGCGATGATGACGTCACCGCCGTGTACGAGCCGGCCGTCACTCCCGGGGAAAGTCCGATATTTGTCTGCGCTCACGGTGCCGGCGGTCACATGTCCGATCGCGGCATGTTCGCGTTATCGAAAGCGCTGACATCAATCGGACTCGGCGTAGTACGATTCAACTTCGTCTATCGCGAGAAAAAATCCGGTCGGCCCGATCCAATGCCGAAACTCGAGCAATGCTTTGCGGCGGTAGTCGATCGTGTGCGCGAAGAGCTGAATCCTGGCAAGCTGCTAATCGGCGGCCGTTCTATGGGTGGCCGGGCGGCATCGATGATGGCGGCAAGAGGCTTCGACACCGACGGATTGATGCTCTTTGCGTATCCGCTTCACCCCGCTGGTAAGCCCGAAAAACTGCGCGTTACCCACCTCCCTTCCATAGAAGTCCCCGTCCTCTGCATTAACGGGACGCGAGACGCGCTGTGCACTCGGGATTTGATGACGAAAGCGCTCGAGCCGGTGAAGACGAACTGGACGCTGCACTGGCTGGAGGGCGCCGATCATAGCTTCCATGTTCTCAAGTCGTCCGGCAGAACCGACGCCGAGGTACTCGACGAAGCGGGCAGCGAGACGGCGCGATGGATCAAGGAGCACCTCGGCGAAACATAGTAATTAGATAATAATCAAACTCTTCTTCGTAGTTGCAGCAGGGCGCCCAAGCTGCTACCAGCAGGTAGCAGGTAGCGCGTCATATGAGGCGACGCTGCATTGCAGAATCGGTTCTCCAGAACTTGCCTGGGTACGCCTTTTGACTAATGGAATCTCCAGTCGTACCCACAAAGAACCAAAAGGAGACTCCGGAAATGCATCCCATCAATCGAAAATCTCTGCCGACATTGGCGCTGGCGCTCCTCGCAGCGGCCCCCGCAATCGAAGCTCAGGCCCGCCTCATCCTCCCAGAGGGCAGTGTCATCATCGTCCGCACCAGCTCCGCCCTCGAATCCTCGACAGCCAGAACCGGCCAAACCTTCGAAACCGTCGTCCTCGATTCGGTCGGGGTAGACAACTACACGGTGATCCCATCCAACAGCCGAATTCGCGGCACCATCACCTTCGCAAGAGCAGCAACCCGCCAGGAATCCGGCGTCATCGAAGTGAGCTTCGACAGGCTCACATTGCCCGACGGAACCAGCTACCCCTTGGTCGGCCGCCTCACCAGTACTGACTCGACCGAACGCCGACAGATCGATTCTGATCCAAACGCGCGCGTCGTACTCGTTGGTGGACGCGGCGGTATTGGCGCGGCAATCGCGGGCGCCGGCTCAGACAAGAGCCCCGCATCAAGTATTCTCGCTGCCCTCGGCGGACTTCTCTCGCAGGCACTGGATGTCCGCGTCCCCGCCGGCACCCCGCTCGCGGTTCAACTCGACCAGCAGGTTGTGCTACGAGGACGCGGACGACTTCGCGCCGCCGATGCTTTCACCATCTACACCGCCGCCGACAGAATCCGTGCAGCTCAGCAGGCGCTTTCTGATCAGAACTACTATCGCGGCCCCATCAACGGAGTGCTCGACGAAGCAACGCAGCGCGCACTGTTCGAGTTCCAGAGCGACCGCGACATCCGCGCCACCGGTAATCTCGACGGCCGCACCGCACAGGCACTCGGCATATCTCTGACGACGGCAACCACAGTTGGCGGAACGCTCTCGATCACCGAAGCAGCAGCTTTGCGCCGCAACGCGCAGGCGATCACTGGACGCCAGCGACAAGACCTGTCGGTCTCCACGACTGGCCGCCTAAACGCCGCACGCGCATACGGCGAAGGTGACGTCGACCTCTGGTTTGCCCTGTCGGCCTTCGCGGACAATGCCTCGCTCTACGAACAGCTCGTCCGCGGCGGATCTTCCAGTTCCGACGCTTCAATTCTCGCCGGACGCGCGCTCGTCAACGCAGCGCGACGCGTAGACACAGCACTCCAGCGTGCACGTCCTTCATCCACGGTTCAGAACGCATGGTCTGCCCTGCGTTCGCAACTCGGCGCGATCGACTCGAATTACGCGGCAGGAAACTCGTAGATCGAATAGACAGGCGGCGCAGCCACCCCGGCTGCGCCGTCTTGCTTTATCTCTGCTCTACAGGCCCAACCAGTAATTCATCTTCAACTGAAACACATTACCCGGCCTGGCACGAAACAGGGCCGACCTATCACGTGAAAAGTCGAAGTCTCCCGTGCGTTCGGTGTCCGACCTGTTCTGCTGCCACACCAGAAACAGCGTCGATCCGGGCCGGTATTCCCACCTGAAAACAGCATTGCCCCGCAGCGATCGGAAATTGAAATCAGGGTTTCCGAATGTCACTGCCTTTCCTCCCGGTGGCGCAACCCGGTAAACCGCGGTCGAGCCGCTTCCATCCACAGTCACTTCGCCGCCCGTGAATCGTCTGCGCGCCGACTGGCGCGGAGCGATGAACTCGCTAAACCCGGAGTAGCCCGCACTGGAGATGAACGGCTGCGCGTACAACTCCAGACTGATCGCGGGCGTGAGGGTGACGTTCAGTCGCGTATCCATCGACAGCGTTCTCTGGTCGAGCTCCGCGAATATGTATCGCCGGCCGAAGAACGCTGTGAGCAACGGGTCCGCGGCTGATGTCACGAATTGATATGGATTCGACACGCGGGTAAAACGCGGCCCGACGCTGGCGAGAACATTCGACGAAGGCTTGATCGTGGCGTTCAGATTGACGCTGTGCCCGCGCTCACCAGACTCATGCATCGTCAACGAGGGATTTGTCGCGAATGCAGCCCGCCGGCGCGGGTCGGTCGAAATGTTCAGATAGGCGACCGTGTAACCGGGCCGCCGTACTACCGGCCCCCCTCGCGTAAGCCGGTCATCGAGTGCCTCGGGACGCCGGTACACGGAACTGCTCACCGTCCAGTAATTCCGCAACACTATCCGCGCGGCTGCATGCGCCTCCCGGTCGAGCCCGTCGCCATCGAGATTGAACTGACCCTGAACGCCAATCCCCCCATTGAGACTTCGGCTGAATCGTGTTGGAATCGTTTTCTGCCCGCCAAGATTCACGTTGACAAAAGCGTGGTCGGCCCGGTTGAGAAACGAAAAATCGTTCGTCTCGAAACCGGGACTTCGTACGCTCCCCATCACCTCGGCCAGAAGGTTGCCACCTTCCTTGGCCAATCGCGTGAATCCTGCGAAACCACTCATCACCTGCGCTCCACTCCCCGCCGCCGAAGGGCTTACCGCGCCATTCTCCCTGTCGGGCCGCTGAAAGTAGTGCGCGCTCGTCCGCTGGATACGAAGTATTGCGTCAGGATCACCAGCAAGGCGCGAGAACGCAGCTTGCCCGATCAGTGTGTATCTCCTTTCCTTCCACGCAACGTTCCAGTCCACTCCGCCACTTTCCGCGTTGCGGGCGATCCGATCAGCGAGCAAGCTGTTCGTGAATGATCGCCTCACCGAAGTGCCGATCGCGCCAAGCACCACTTTCCCGCCGTTGAAGTCGTGCTTCACCCTGCCGATGAAATAGTTCGATGCCGGCTCGACCTCGACACTCATTTCTTCCGGAGGCTCGTCACCGCCAGTTGTCAGCACGCGCGCCTGCTCGGCACCGGTAACCGCATCGAGAATTCCAATCGACGTGCCGCCTCGCGTCCGTCCCGTGAGCTTTGCTGCGCCAAGAATGGTTGTCGATTCAGGCATGCGCACGAACTTGCCCGTGGCGATCCCCTGCGGCTGCCGTCCTATCCGCCGCGAGTAGAAGAGATCGAGAGGTCCCGCACCGTCGCCACAAATGAAGCACGAGAACGCGCCGAAGCTGAAAATTCCCGAGCCCTCCACGAACAACGGCCGCCGCTCCGGAAAAAAAGTCTCGAACACAGTGAGATTCACGACCGCGGGATCGACTTCAACCTGGCCGAAATCCGGATTGATCGCCGCATCCAGCGTCAAGCTCGAAGCGAGGAGCCATTTCAAGTCTGCACCTGCACGTATTGTGTTCTCGTTCGACCGGGTGAACGGGTTGGCCGCGTCGGCTGGACGTACGAATCGCGACCGACTCACGACATACGGGGTTACCTCGGCTCGCCATGGAAGCGACGGAATCTGCAGACCCATCAGGTGCCCGAAACGCGATGGTCCCCCCACTTCGTTCGAACGCCAGTACGCGAGCTGGTCACGCTCGTTGGTGAGATTGGTGAAGCGCGTGAGCTGCACTCCCCACTGCTGCGTGGCAGAGCGCGAAAATCGAAGCTGGCTCAATGGAATCCGGATCTCCGCTGTCCAGCCTTGCTCACCTATGGATGCTGCAGCTTCCCAGATAGGATCCCATGATGCATCCTGATGTCCTCCACCCTGCGCCAGAGCATCGGCTTTCACGCCGGAAGGATTCACTGTGAAAATCGCCCGGCCAAGATGGTCGTGGTACGTGTCGAGAGTCAGCGTGAAGAGATCGGTGTCGCCTTCCCTTATCTGATCCCGCCGCACGAGCCGCGATGTCACGCCCGCCGCACCTGTCCTGCTGAACATTTTCGCCCCTACATAAAGAGCCTCTTCGTCGTAGAGAAATCTCACCTCGGTCGAGTCGCCGGGCCGTTCTCCCTCGCGCGGCAGAACCTGGGTGAAGGCGGTCACGCGCTGCGCTCCAGACCATGCGCCTTCCTGCATGCGCCCATCGATCACGACTGCTCCCGCGCGCAGCGCAGCAACTACTACTGGCGGCAATGCAGCTCCGCTGTGACCCGGGGCCTGCGCGATGACCGAGGCTGGACAGAACAGCATCACGAGAGTCAGCACCTTCAATTCTTTCATTGATACCGGGAGCTTCGGGGAAGCGTCGAATGTTTGCGGAACAACTTCCGACATTGTGCACGACTTGGCAAGAATTCCCGCCCTTGCACCGAGATTCTCGGGTTCCGAGATTCTCGGGTTCCGAGATTCTCCTTGACTAGTACCAAAAAATGCCCATGCTAGTGGCCTTCCATAACGAGAGACGCATCGATGCGCGCCCCGGATTTTCGCCTTCTTGCAGCAATCATCATCCTTCCGCTGTGCGCCACCGCGCAAGCGGCTCCCGAACGAATTGCCGCCAATGACAACCGTTCCTCTGCGGGAATAATGAAGAATGGCGTTCTCGAACTGACACTCGAGTTGAGAAACGGCACCTGGTATCCCGAAGCAGACAACGGTGCGCATGTGCCCATCCAGGCATTCGGCGAACCTGGCAAACCCACATCCACCCCTGGTCCGCTGATTCGCGTTCCAGAGGGAACGGAGATCAACGTCACTCTTCGCAACATGCTCGGGAGTTCATCAGCCCGTGTGCTGGGCCTTCACACGCGTCCGGGCGCAGCCGACGATGACGGAGTTGTGGTTCCTGCGAAGGGTACCGCGACTGTTCGGTTCAGGGCCGGCGCTCCCGGCACCTACTACTACTGGGCTACAACTGGCGACAATTCGCTAGGTAATCGAACCGCCCCCGAAAGCCAGCTCTCGGGCGCGTTCGTCATCGACCCCCGATCTGCTTCGCGCACCCCCAACGACCGCGTGTTCGTGATGGGCCTCTGGCTGGAGGAGGCCAGCAAGGTGAACGGAGTCGAGAAACCGGAGCGCGAAGTGCTCGTGATCAATGGCAAGTCGTGGCCTCATACCGAGCGTTTCGCTTTTACTGTTGGCGACACGGTGCGTTGGCGCTGGGTGAACCCGACCCAGTCAACGCACCCGATGCACCTGCACGGCTTCTATTACAACGTCACGAGCCGCGGAGGGATGAAAGCCGATACCATCTATCAGCCAGGCGACCGTCGGTTAGTGAACACGGAATTGATGCGGGTTGGCAGCACCATGGCCACCACCTGGGTGCCTGAGAAACCCGGCAATTGGGTGTTTCATTGCCACTTCGCGTTTCACGTCTCGTCCGAAGCCTCACTCGAACCGCCCGTGATGACGGCAAGCACAGGGAAGGACAATCACGCGCATCCGGGTGACAAACCGCACGCGATGGCGGGCCTCGTGCTCGGAATCACGGTCCATCCGCGCGCGGGAGAGACGTACGCCCGATCAACCGAACCTGTTCGCAACATGCGGCTGCTGCTACAGTCTGCTCCGAAAAAGTTCGGAGACAAGCCCGCCTACGGTTTCGTTCTTCAGGACGGTGCCAACGAACCGAAGCGCGACTCGGTCGCCATGCCCGGCCCGATGCTTCTCCTCAAGCGAGGCCAACCGGTTCGGATAACTGTCGTCAATCGCCTCAATGAGCCGAGCGCAATTCACTGGCACGGCATCGAACTGGAGAGTTTTCCTGACGGCGTTCCCAACTGGAGCGGCATGGGGACGAAGTTGATGGCGCCAATCGCTCCCGCCGATTCATTCATCGCCGAGTTCACCCCGCCACGCTCGGGGACGTTCATGTATCACTCGCATCTCAACGAGGGAACGCAGATGAACTCGGGTATGTACGGCTCTCTCATTGTGGTAGACGATCCCGCGAAGTTCGACCCGGTGAGAGACAAGGTCATTCTCGTCGGAGGTGGAGGACCCCCGCCGCTTCCAGGAATGGATACGCGTGGCTTCGTGAACGGAAGCCCGGATCCTGCTCCACTCAGAATGGAAGTGGGCACCACATACCGGTTGCGTCTCATCAACATTCATCCCGACTGGCGAGTCGAATTTGGTCTGGGCACCGATACTACGGTTGCAACATGGCGTCCCGTTGCAAAAGACGGCGCCGACCTTCCCGCGTCGCAGG
>JBKJRW010000223.1:0-32498 GCA_046593165.1 Gemmatimonadaceae bacterium | reverse complement strand
GCCGAATCCGTTCACCACCGTTCCCTCCTCCACAACAAGCAGATGCCGGTTCTCGCCGACGAGCGACGCAAGCATCGCCGCATCGTGCGGCTTGATGAAGCGACAATTCACGACAGTAGCGTTGATCCCTTCATCGGCCAGCATCTCCGCGGCGCTCATGGAAGGAAGCACCATAGTGCCCGTCGCGAGAATCGCGATCCCGCCGCCAGCGTCACGCGCACCCGAGCCCTTTCGAAGCGTTTCCCACGTTCCATAGGGAACCGCAGGAATCTCGGACATCGGCGGCACAACGTCGGGCGCCGCATCGCGCGGATACCGCAGACTGAACGGACCGGTAGTATGTGCCGCTGCCGTCCGGAGAAGGCCGAGCATTTCGGCACCGTTCTTTGGAGCAGTTACAGTCATTCCCGGAACGGCGAGCATGTAGGCGATGTCGTAAAGCCCCATGTGCGTCGGCCCATCCTCTCCCACGAGCCCAGCGCGGTCCATTGCGAATACAACCGGGAGATGCTGGATCGCCACGTCATGAATGACGTTGTCATAGGCGCGCTGAAGAAACGTCGAATAGATCACGCAGAACGGGTGCAGACCACGAGTCGCGAGACCCGCGGCGAATGTCACCGCATGCCCTTCCGCAATTCCGGCGTCAAAGAATCGCTCCGGATGCCTCGCTGCAAACATCCCGGTTCCAGTTCCCGTCGGCATCGCTGCGGTGATTGTCACGATCTTCTCATTCTCATCGCCAAGCTCAGCGAGCCCTTTTCCAAACACTGCTGTGTAACCCGCGTTGGCCGACGACACCTTGAGCTGCTTGCCCGTCGCCGGATCGTGCCCGGGTGGCAGCGCATGCCATTTCTCGGTGTGCTCGCCGGCCGGGAATCCCTTCCCCTTCTGCGTGATGACGTGAACCAGCCGCGGCCCCGTGAAGTCGCGCACCGCTGTGAGCGTATCCATCAACACGTCGATGTCGTGCCCGTCGATCGGGCCGAAATAACGAAAGCCCAGCTCCTCAAACAGCACGCCCGGCGTAAGAAACGCCTTCACGCTCTCTTCCCACTTTCTCACAAGAGTTGCGACGCCAGTCCGTTTCGCAGGAGCCGAATCCAGCACTCCGCCGACCGCCGATCGAAGGCGGTTGTACAGTGGATTTCGCTGGATTGACACGAGGTACTTCGACATCGCACCAACATTGGGCGCGATCGACATCTCGTTGTCATTGAGAATAACGATGAAATCGCGACCCGACGCGCCCGCATTGTTCAGCCCTTCGTATGCGAGTCCGCACGTCAATGCCCCATCGCCAAGAATCGACACCACCTTGAACGATTCGCCGTTGATATCGCGTCCTGTTGCCATGCCCAGCCCGGCAGAGATCGCCGTCGCGGCATGCCCCGCACCGAACGCGTCGAACTCGCTCTCGTTGCGCTTGAGAAAACCCGACAGACCGTTCTCCTGCCGGAGGGTTTCCATTCCAGCATTGCGCCCCGTCAGCAGCTTGTGCGGATACCCTTGATGGCCCACGTCCCAGACCACTTGATCGCGCGGCGTATCGAACACCGCGTGAATCGCGACCGACAACTCGACAACTCCAAGCCCCGCGCCGATATGTCCACCAGTGTTCGAGCAAACATCGATGAGGCGCTCGCGTATGGCCGCGGCAAGCTCGCGAAGCTCGTCGCGAGTCATGGACTTGAGTGCTGATGGAAGCTGCAGGCTATCGAGGATCGACATTCTTGATTCGTGGTTGTGTCAATGACTGCGTGAAACGATAAAGCCCGCGATGCTCGAGAGATCGCCGGTGAGCAAACCCTGCCCTTTCAAACCCTCACACCCTTCGGCGACAAGAGACTCCGCACGCGCTACCGCGCCGTCGACTCCAATCAGCGCAGGATACGTGCTCTTTCCCATCGCTGCATCGCGTCCCGCTGTCTTGCCGAGCTGGTCGGTAGACCCGGTAACATCGAGCACGTCGTCCATTATCTGGAACGCCAGGCCGACCCGCTGTCCGTAATGGTCCAGCGCGACAATCCGCTCCGGAGTAGCGCCGGCTGCAAGTCCCCCAAGCTTCACCGCGGCCGAGATCAACGCGCCTGTCTTGGCCGAGTGAATCGAGTCGAGCTCAACTCGGTCGAGTGAACGCCCCTCGCCCGCCAGGTCCAGCAGCTGGCCACCGATCATTCCTCCTGCCCCGGCGCCCTGCATCAATACCTTAACTATCGTACAGCAGGCACTCGCGGGCAACCGAAGCTCGAGCGCTCCGCGATGCGCCACGCGAGCGGCAAGCGGAATCATCACTGCACCCGCAGCGGTGGCAACGGGCACGCTGAACGCGCGGTGTGTTGAAAGGCGGCCTCGGCGCATATCATCATCGTCCATGCATGGCAGGTCATCGTGGACGAGCGAATACGCGTGAATGATCTCAACGGATGCAGCGATCCCCGATGCGTCGCCTCGCCCCGCCGCCGCGCGATAGGCCGCGAGCACGAGAATCCCGCGGAGACGCTTGCCGCCGCCTGAGAGCGCGTAACGGACGGCGCTGCCGACCGGCTCGGGAAGCTCAGCAGCACTCTGGTCCCGAACTCTGCCGATTGCAGCTTCGACTGCCCCGCGGTCGTCAACGGGAAGCGCGTAGGTCGCGTCAGGCGCTGAAATCGCGCAACTCCAGGGCGCCGTCCGCCCGTTCCACCAACTCCTTCACGCGAACCTCGGTCTCGTTGAGCTCCTCCGACGCCTGCCGCAGGAGCTCGATCCCCTCTTCGAACAGTCCGAGCGACGCGCTTAGCTCGAGGCGGTCGCCTTCGAGTTGTGCAACGATCTGCTCGAGACGTTTGAGGTTGGATTCGAAGGACATCGGCTGGGGGTGGAGGGGAAGCTGAACGGTTGCTCAATATCCCCCTCTGGAGGGTCGGAAACAAGTTGCCTGCGGTGTTCGACATGGGACTTGACGCGGGCTGGCAGATTAACCATCCTTATATCCGGATTAACGAATGCAAGTCACCCAGCCCATCCCCCTCTTCGACCGCATGACGGCGCTCGCCGACTCCACCCGGAGCCGGATGCTTCTGCTGCTGGAAAGGCACGAGCTCACCGTGAACGAGATCCGCTCGGTACTCCAGCTTCCTCAATCCACGGTCAGCCGCCACCTCAAGGTTCTCGGCGACCACGATCTCGTGCTGTCGCGCCCCGAAGGAACGAGCCGCCGCTATCGCGCCGCTGAGAAACTCGAGCCGTCGAGCCGACGTCTCTGGCACCTGGTTCGCGAGCAAGTGACGATGACTTCCGCAGCGGCGCACGACGCCCGGCGCGTTCAGACTGTGCTCGCGCATCGCCGGAGCCGGTCGCAGAAATTTTTCTCGTCGTCGGCCGGACAGTGGGATCGGCTTCGCCTCGAGCTCTTCGGAAAAGGTGCCGACCTGATGGGATTGCTCGGCCTCCTCGACGACACGTGGACCGTGGGAGACCTTGGCTGCGGCACCGGACAACTCACCGAAGCGCTCGCGCCATTCGTCGCACGCGTCATCGCGATCGACGACTCGGCGGCGATGCTTGCCGCGGCACGCAGGCGGCTGGTCTCCATGCAGAACGTCGACGTTCGGAGCGGACGCCTGGAATCATTGCCCATCGAGGACGGATCTCTCGATGCCGCGCTTCTCTTCCTCGTCATGCACTACGTGCCCGAACCGGGCGCGGCAATCGCCGAAGCACATCGTACTCTCAAGCCAGGCGGACGACTGTTGATCGTGGACATGATGCCCCACGATCGCGATGACTTGCTGCAGGAGATGGGGCACGCGTGGCGAGGGTTTTCCGAGGATCAGGTTTCCTCGATGTTCGAAACCGCGGGGTTCTCCGGCGGTCGTTACCATCCTCTTCCGCCGGACGAAGCGGCGAAGGGGCCGACGTTGTTCGCGGCTGTAGCGCGCCGCAGAGAAGTACCCGCCGAAAGTGGCGCAGATGTGAACGAAGAGGGCGCAGCTTTAGCGCTCTCCGCGTGACCGACAGCAGCACCCACCCGTTTCGAGGATCAGACTGTGACGAGCGTAGCTGAATTACCCGTAGCATCCGGGATGGACGCACCCGAGGCAGGCCCGTTCGCCGTAAGCGGCGTCCGTGAGCCGTTCAAGGTCGCCGACATCAACCTTGCCGAATTCGGCCGCAAGGAGATTCGTCTCGCCGAGCATGAGATGCCGGGCCTGATGGCGCTTCGCAGCGAGTATAAGGGAAAGCAGCCACTCGCCGGCGCGAAGATCATGGGGTCGCTTCACATGACCGTGCAGACGGCCGTGCTGATCGAGACTCTCGTCGAGCTCGGCGCCGATGTGCGCTGGGTTTCGTGCAACATCTTCTCGACACAGGATCACGCCGCAGCCGCGGTAGTCGTCGGCAAGACCGGCACGATCGACAATCCACAGGGTGTGGCCGTCTATGCCTGGAAAGGCGAGACGCTCGAAGATTACTGGTGGTGCACCGATCAGGCGCTCGTGTGGCCCGACGGGTCGGGTCCGAATCTTCTGCTCGATGACGGTGGCGACGCGACACTTCTCGTTCACAAGGGCGTGGAGTTCGAAAAGGCTGGTGTCGTTCCCGATTTCGACGACGCGCGCGAATCAGAAGAGTACGGCGTGATTCTCGATCTTCTCCGCACCGAGTACACGAAGAACCCGGCTCGCTGGACGAAGATGGCGAAGGATCTGCGGGGAGTTTCGGAAGAGACGACGACGGGCGTGCACCGCCTCTATCAGATGATGGAAGCGGGCCAGCTCCTGTTCTGCGCAATCAACGTCAACGATTCGGTCACCAAGTCGAAGTTCGACAACCTTTATGGCTGCCGTCATTCGCTGACCGACGGAATTCTCCGCGCGTCAGACGTGATGCTCGCGGGCAAGGTTGCTGTCATCTGCGGATACGGCGACGTGGGCAAGGGTTGCGCGCAGGCGCTGAAGGGCCAGGGCGCGCGAGTCGTGATCACCGAGATCGATCCCATCTGCGCGCTTCAGGCAGCAATGGAAGGCTACCAGGTGACGACACTCGAGTCGGTCCTCGAAACGGCCGACATCTTCATCACCGCTACGGGTAACAAGGACATCATCACGGCCGATCACATGGCGAAGATGAAGGACAAGGCGATTGTTGGTAACATCGGGCACTTCGACAACGAGATCGACATGGCTGGTCTCAAGAAGGCGAAGGGCGTTGAGCGCATCAACATCAAGCCGCAGTACGACGAGTATGTGTTCCCCGATGGGCACAGCGTGATGATTCTGGCCGAGGGTCGCTTGCTTAACCTTGGCTGCGCGACGGGCCATCCGAGTTTCGTGATGTCGGCGAGCTTCACCAATCAGGTGATGGCTCAGATCGAGCTGCACACGAACAATGCGTCGTACGAGAAGAGGGTGTACACACTTCCAAAGCATCTCGATGAGAAGGTCGCCCGGCTCCATCTCGACAAGCTCGGCGTTAAGCTGACGCGGTTGAGCGGAGATCAGGCTGAGTATCTGGGGATACCGGTCGATGGGCCGTTCAAGTCGGATCATTACCGGTACTAGATTCGGCTTCGCTTTTTGAAAGAAGGGCGCCCTTTAACGGGGCGCTTTTTCTTTTTCAGGCGCGGGCCTGGGGAGCTTGGCTCCGGACCTCGAACGCCAAAATCGTGGGGTTCAGTTGTCCTGGCATCTCAACGCCGCTCGCATTCAAAAGGAATCGCCGGTCTATCACGTACCGGCACCGCAACCACAGCACGCCCGCGCCGGGCCGCAGCACCACACAGCGCCGTTAGCGTTGGCCCAAAGCCACGCCACGACTCAACCATTTCATTCGGCAGCAACCCGTCACGACGAGCAACCTCGGCACGGTACCACCCCGCACCAAGCAACGGAATCGTAACCAGAGTCACGTCGCGCCGTACCCCCTCCACCTGTTGCAGGTACCAACCGGGGTACGTGTCATTGTCGCCGTATGCAAACACAACTGCACGTGGCGGTACGGTGCCGAGCACTCGCATCGCGCTGTCACGAGCTGCCGAGGCAATCGGTTCGCGGCTTCGATCGACCGCCGACCAGTTGAGCACCGCGGGAAGGGCGACGACTGCGAGAGCAGTTACCCGCCCCCTCACCGCGAAGCGCGAGAGCGCATGCATCGCATACATGCCCGCCCACATTCCCCAGCAGACGAAGGCAATCACGAAGAAATAGTCGCGCTCACGTGCCTCGTGCTTCGCCGCAGGCGGAAGAAAACCGTACCCGTACGACGGGCTCGCCTTCATGTTGAGGTAGGCGATAACACCAAGTGTCCCACACACGAAGAGAAATAGCATCACGCGCCAGCTCGGACGGTGAACTTTACGATGCAACGCGCATCCCAACGCACCGAGTGTCGCATAGATCAGCGTAAAGGGAGTTCTCAACCAGCCAGGTGGTGCTTCTGGACTCAAACCAAGTGCCACCTGCCAGTCGGCGTACTCGAAAACGTTTCCGATCTGGAGATACCAGGGTGCCTGTCTCGGTAGTATGGAAACCGGTTGATACTGAGCGCGAGTGACAACGTCCACGAATGCACCCCAGGTGGCCGGGTTTCCCTGGTTGATTCCCGGATCGTGCTGAGCCCGTACAATCATGAACAGGATGGCCGATGCGCCGAGCAAAGCTGCGCCTGCCATGCAGAGTGCGGGAAATCGTCCGCGCCTCTCACCGCTCAGGGCGAGCATTACGGCAGCGGGTGCGGCGACGAGCGACGACAATTGCAGCGAGTACCCAAGCCCCACCAGATACGCGAGTAGCACGAGCCATCGCGCACCCGGCTCCACACGAGCCCGCTCGGCGACAAGCAGCAGCAACGCGGAAAGAAGTAGTGAGGGGGCGTAGACCTCGGTTTCGTTCGCGTTGAGCCATACACTCGACATCAGACCGGCCAGAATTCCCCCTGCCACCCCTATCCAGGCATCTCGCGTCCATCGCGCCAGGAGCCACGCAAGAATGCCGCAGGCAACAGCGGTAGACACGGCAGAGAGCAGGTTGATCGACCACGCAAATCCGAAGACGGGGCCGAGCGCCCTGCCCCATACATTTGCCACGAGGATGTAGAGTGGCGTGCCGGGAGGGTGAGGAATTCCCAGAGTCTTTATGGCAGCGAGAAACTCCCCGGAGTCCCAGTAAGTGACGGACGGGGCAAGCGTCAGGACGTAGACGAGGAGGAGAAAGCATGCGACGACGAGCGGAGCTCGCCTTTCATTCATCCAGGAATGTGGGTCTCCATCACCGAACCCGCGACCGATTGTCACACCGTCGCGGTCAGAATCGACCACGCCGCGTCCAGCGCCCGCCGGTTGACGCGCACGTTGTGAACACGAAACAGCATAGCCCCGCGCTCGAGTGCCATTACGTTGACGGCAACCGTTCCAGAATCCCGATCATCGATCGCCCAGGTCGCCGGTTGTGTCGACTCCGGCCCGGCCTTCTGCCGCATCGCCTCCGCTACGAACCGTTTGCGTGATACTCCAACCATGACCGGAACATCGTATGCGGCGAACCGCTCAAGATCATGCAACAATCTCATCGAGTGCTCACTGCGTTTCGCGAAGCCCAATCCCGGGTCGAACACCACGGCAGATCGATCGACGCCTGCGTCCTCGGCGGCCAGGAGCTGAGAGCCGAGTTCTGTCAGCACTTCCGACGCAACGTCGTCGTAGCCAGCGTGCTGGTAAGTCGCCATAGTGGCGACATCGCCGCGCGAATGCATCAGCACTACGCCGCATCCGGAGTTGCCCGCGAGAATTGCCATTGCCGGGTCGAGGCGCATCGCGGAGACATCGTTAATGATGTCTGCGCCGGCATCGAGTGCCGCTTTTGCGACGTCCGACTTGACCGTGTCGATCGACAGCGGCATCGAAGGCCATCTTTCGCGAATCGCACGGATCACCGGAACTACGCGAGTGGCCTCATCGGCTGCCTCGATCGAGATGGCGCCTGGACGCGTGGACTCACCGCCGACATCGATCAGGTCCACCCCGTCGGCGATCATGGCTTCTGCATGCAACATGGCGGCATCGGGCGAAAAAAATTTACCCCCGTCGGTAAAGCTGTCGGGGGTAACGTTTAGAATGCCAACCACCAGCGGGTGGTCGAGTACAATTTCGCGCGACCCGGCCCGCCAGATCCGGTTTGACCCGGCGGCGGACCGATCACGCACGGGGTTCACGCCGGTGCAACCTCGGGCCCGCCAAAGAGCGGTGGCTTCGCCGGCTTCGGCTGTGCTACGAGGGTGTCCTTCGCAGGCAGCGACGGCGGCGTGGATGGCGGCAGTGCCCGTGGCGGGAGCGTTTCGCCACGCGCCAGCATTTTCACATCCTCGCCCGTGAGCGTCTCACGGTCGAGCAACGCCTCCGCAACCCGGTGAAGAAGATCCATGTGCTCGGTCAGCGTTTCCTTAGCGCGATTGTACGCTTCCTTGATCACGCGCGAAACTTCGGAATCGACGAGCTGAGCGGTTCGCTCCGACACTTCACGGCGCGTCTGGATCTCGCGGCCGAGGAAAAGCTCCTGGTCGTGGTCGCCAACGAGAATTGGGCCGATAGCATCGGAGAGCCCCCACTGGCTGACATACCGCCTCGCCAGAGACGTTGCCTGCTGAATGTCGCTCGACGCGCCAGTGGTGACGCGATTGCGCCCGAACACCAACTCTTCTGCAACACGACCGCCGTACATGCGGACCAGGTGCGCCTCGAGCTGCTCACGCGTGACCGATACTCTATCGTCTTCGGGAAGGGTGAACGCGAGCCCGAGCGCGCGACCGCGCGGCACGATCGTCACCTTGTGTAGCGGGTCGTTGCCCGGCGTCTTGATCGTGCAGACCGCGTGTCCGCCCTCGTGATAGGCGGTGAGCTTGCGCTCCTCATCCTTCATCACCATGGACTTCCGCTCTGCACCAAGCATGACCTTGTCCTTCGCGTCTTCGAGGTCATTCATGTAGACCTTGTCGTGCCCGCGACGGGCGGCGAGAAGCGCACCCTCATTCACGAGGTTCGCCAGGTCTGCACCCGACATGCCTGGAGTTCCGCGGGCCAATGTCGTGATGTTCACGTCGTCGGCCATCGGCTTGTTACGGACGTGGACCTTGAGAATTCCCTCGCGGCCGCGAAGATCCGGCGCATCTACGATGATCATTCTGTCAAAGCGACCTGGACGCAGCAGCGCAGGGTCGAGCACGTCGGGACGGTTGGTCGCGGCGAGAAGAATGACCCCCTCGTTCGACTCGAAACCGTCCATCTCGACCAGAAGCTGATTGAGAGTCTGCTCGCGCTCGTCGTGTCCACCGCCGAGCCCGGCTCCGCGATGGCGGCCGACGGCGTCGATCTCGTCGATGAAGATGATGCACGGAGCGTGTGCCTTGCCCTGCTCAAACAGATCGCGAACACGGCTCGCACCGACACCGACAAACATTTCGACGAAATCGGAGCCAGACATCGAAAAGAACGGACGCGCTGCTTCTCCCGCAACGGCGCGGGCGAGAAGCGTCTTGCCGGTGCCCGGAGGGCCGACGAGAAGTGCGCCCTTGGGAAGACGACCGCCGAGCTTTGTGAACTTCTGCGGATCCTTGAGGAACTCGATGATCTCCTCGAGCTCCACCTTCGCTTCGTCACAGCCGGCGACATCAGCGAAGGTGACCTTCGGGGCATCGGCTGTAAGTAGCTTCGCCTTGGATTTTCCGAACGAAAACGCCTTCGCTCCTCCAGACTGCATCTGCCGGAGAATGAGAATCCAGATTCCGAAGATGATGATGTAGGGCAGGAACATCAGCAGGAAACTCCCGATCGACGCTCCGCGCGGCTTGGAATCGATCAAGACGTTCTTCGCCTTTAGTCGATCGAGCTCGGCATCCGAGTTCTTGACCGGAAGCTCCACCTTGAACCGCGTTACAGGCTTGCGGTTGACCGGGACGGCACTCTTGAATTCGCCGATGACCGCGGCTCCGTCCTGCATCGTGGCAGCCTTGATGTTGCCGCCCTCGAGCTGGCTGACGTACTCGGAGTAGCTGATCGTCGAGGCTGCATCCTTCGAGCCCGACGTGTACGTAAAAAGGGTACCGGCGAGGAGAGTTATGAGGACCCAGAACGACAGAGTCTTCGAGAACTTCCCCCAGTTTTTGGGGACCTTTGGTTTCTGACTCATTGGCAATGGCATTTACTGCAAGCTCGCTATGTATGGCAAATGGCGGAAATTCTCCGCGTGATCCAGTCCATACCCCACGAGGAACTCATGGGGCGCATCGAATCCAACAAACTTCGTTTCGTAGTCCAGTTCAGTCGCAATGTGCTTATGGAGCAGCGCACAGATTTCGAGCGAGCGCGGCGCGCGCTTTCCGAGAAGAGTCATCAGACGGCTGAGCGTGCGGCCAGAGTCCACTATGTCCTCGACGAGCAGGATGTGCTTCCCTTCAAGTCGTGTCTCGGGATCGTAAAGAAGGCGCACGAGGCCACTGGACTCCATCGCCTCGCCGTAACTCGACGCCACGAGGAAGTCCACCTGAAGCGGCCGCCTGATGTGGCGAACGAGATCGCTCAGGAAGATGAAGCTTCCCTTCAACAATCCAAGGACGAGCAAGTCGCCGTCAGGGTATGCCTCCGTGATCTGTTCTCCCAGCTCGGCGACGCGTGCGGCAATCGTCTGTTCGTCGTACGCGATCCGCCTGAGCGCGCGGCCGGATAGCCTCGGATCGGCTGCGGTTGGCGCGGTCACGTGACTACCGCCTGCCCAGCAGCGCGGTGAGGCCCGTGCCCGAGTCGCGCGCTTCGAATCATCTCGACGCGACGAGCATCCCATCTCTTGAGCAAAAGGTGATCGCGGAACATCCGGACTTCGATACCTCCAGATAGCTGGATCGAGCCGCCAGTATGACCCTTCATTGTAAACTCCGCGACTCGATGAGTTCCGCGCCTGTCCATTACAACCCCCGCCTCGGCGGCGATCGCCGGCCAGAGCGCGCGAAGGGCTTCAGCATCATACCCGGCCAGCACCTCTCTGGCAACGCGGAGCGAGCCATCGGACGACACCGTGAGGCCGAATTGACCGACCGCTTCGGCCATGTCCCCGCGCCATTGGGCCGCCATCCGGGCAACCGTCAGAAGATCACGGTCAAAGGTGGGGCGAACGCGGGTGATCGCCGGAAGAAGTTCGTGCCGGACGCGGTTTCGGAGATGAGCGCGGGACTCGTTGGAAGGATCTTCCTCGTATTTCACATCATTCGCAGCCGCATAGGCAACAAGTTCGCGTCGCCGCAGAGCAAGAAAGGGCCGAGCGATGTCGGACTCCGCGTAGAGCCCTGCCAGACCGCGGGGCCCGGCTTCGCGGAGAATCCGCATGAAGACGGTTTCGAGTTGGTCGTCGAGCGTATGTGCAGTCGCGACGATGGCCCCGAAGCTGATGGCTGTTGCCCGCAGAAAACGCCATCTCTCGTCACGCCATTCGCTTTCGCGCGTACCTTGCCTGGTGGCCATTCCGACTACGCATCTGAGCCCAAGTGCTGTGGCTCTCCCCTCGACGAGATTTGCCGCTTTCGTGGCGTGCGGGCCGGTGCGGTGGTCGAAGGTCGCGACGAGCATTGCGGATGGGGGCCGGTCCAGCGCTCTGGCGGCGGTGTCCAGAAGCACCATCGAATCGAGCCCGCCCGAAACCGCGAGCACGACTCTCTCGCAGCCAGAAAAAGCTGATGCTGTCGATTCCAGCACAGCGGAGTCTTCATCATGGCGGGATCTCATGATACTTTAAATCTAAACCACCGCTGCACGGGAGTAATGCATGGAAACACACGGTCCGCTGGGCACGCTCTGGGTCTCGCTGGGACTCATTGGTTTCTACCTTGCGCTAATCTGGCTCAACTCGCTGCTCGGGCTTTTTCTCACGCCCTTGTTCATCATTCCGCAGACCTGGCTGATGGACAAGCTCAAGGAGCGAAAAGCGGCGAAGTCCCGGCGCGAAACGACCTGAGGGTCAGCAGGCGAAGCGCAACACGCTACGGTTGCCACTCGTACAAAATCGAATAGAACGCTCGATTGCGGACTACCGCCCTGACATAGTCCCGGGTTTCGACGAAAGGAATCCGCTCCGTGAACAACTCGGGATCCGCCGAACCCGCTTTCTGAACCCAGCGCGCCACCCGCGATTCACCAGCATTGTACGCGGCCAGGACGCGCTCGATGTTCGATGTCCGCCTGAACAATCCTGAGAGATGCCGGGTGCCGAGCCGGATGTTGACAGCGGGTTCGTAAAGCGACTCGTCGGTGTAGCCCGGGATTGCCGTCGCCTGGGCAAGAGTCCTTCCGACAGCGGGCATCAACTGCATCAGTCCCCTCGCGCCAACAGGGGAAGTGGCCCGCGGATTGAAATTCGACTCCTGCCGTATGAGCGACGCCACAAGAACCGGATCGAGCCCGTAGGCTTTCGAGCTCTCAACCAGCGTTTCGCGCTCGAGTACCGGATACATCAGTCGATAATTTTGTGCGGTGCGACCGATCTCGGTTACTGCACGTCTACCGAGCGCGATGGACCGTGACGATTGATCTGTTCCGGCGAGTGCATCCGCCGTGGCAACGAGTCGCCCGGGCGTCTCTGCCGCGTCCCGGAACAGGCGGTCGTACTCGAACCTTGCCTCGGTATCCATCCCGAAATCCTTGAGAAGCGCAATGCGCCGAGTTGCAGCGTCGATTTCCGGGAAAACAGGATACCGGTTGGCCATCGTCCGGTCAGCAAGCAATGGCACACCCAGTCGCTTCGCGCTTTGTACCGAGTAATAGGAGCCGCCCTCCTTTGCGATGAGTTTGCGCCAGCGTCCGTTCGCCGCAGCCGTATCACCGCGCGCCTTCCACGCTCTCCCGCTCCAGTAAGCCGAAGCCAGCGCATCATCACTCTCCGGATACCCGGCAACTACAGAATCGAGTTCGTTCGCTGCAGTGCGATAGTCGCCTGCTATGTACGCGACGAGTCCTGCCCGAAAAAGCGCAACGGGCGCGTGACGTGTGCGTGGAAACCGCTCTGCGAGCGACAGTAAAGTTGTCCGTGCGTCGGCATCGCGCATGTCGTCCGTCGCCAAGTCCGAAAGCAGCAGCAGCGCCGATGCGGCGGTGCTGTCGCTCGGGTACGCTGTCGTGATCTGACGCAGCGCAGCTCGTGCCTCATCTCGCCTCCCAAGCGCGAGCAGTGCTCTTGCACGCTGATAGCGCGCCGCGGCGGCAAGCGGCGGCGGGGCAGACACCCGTCCAAATTCCGCGATCGCTTCCCTGTCGCGATTGAGACGCGCGAGCATCATCCCGTTGTCGAAACGGTCTCGGCCCGTTCCCAATCCGGCCGCGAAGGCGCGACCATACGCAGCGACAGCCCGCGCCGAGCTGCCGGCCGCAACGGCCGCGCGAGCGATTGTCAGATTTTCAACTGATGTCGGCTTGTCGAACACCTTGTCGAAGAGTGCAATTGCCTCACGCGCGCTTTGCGAACCGGGAGCGCTCCCGATGAACACGATGAGATCACGGCGGGCAGAGGCAACCTTTGGCGTATCGGTGGGCACAACCATTCGGAGTCGGATCGCAGCGAGCCGGTCGCCTGACGCGGTGTATGCAGAGATCGCTCCTTCGACGTCGCCGCTTCTCTCGAAAGCAAGCGCCTCTGTAGGCTTGCGCCGATCCTGCGCCACCGGCAGTTCGATTCGCGACAGCAGGCGGTCTCTGGCTGACCGGTCGCGTGTCACACCCGCCGCACGCAACAAAAGCCAGTCCTTCACCGCGGGAACCCGGCGCGCGGCCTCCTCGTACAGTATCCGTGCGCTATCGAGGTTGTCCGCGCGATCGAAGGCACGGGCTCTCAGGACAAGCTCCCGCTCGGGAGTGTCATTTATCGATTTCTCGAGCGACTTACCGACAAGCGCCTTTACCGGATCCTTCCTGACCTCCCCATCTTCCGCATCACTGCATGCCGTCGTGACCAACATCGCCGACATGTACAACGCTCTTACAACTATCTCCACTGCGTTCCCGACCTCTCCAGAAGTTGATCGGCTTCCGCGGGTCCCCACGAGCCTGCCTCGTACTGAGGCAAGGACGATACCGGATGTTCCTCGAAGTATTGCAACAACGGATCGATCACCTGCCACGCGACTTCGACTTCGTCGCTGCGTGTGAAAAGCGTGGCATCGCCGATCATGCAATCGAGCAGCAGCGTCTGGTACGCAGGCGGGGATTCGCCCCCGAATGCCCCGGAGTAGGAAAAATCCATTTCGACCGGCGAAATCTCAAACTGCGGCGTGAGCTGATTTGCCGCGCCCGGCGTCTTGACATGAAAGCGAAGCGAGATTCCCTCGTCCGGCTGTACGCGCAGCACGAGCACGCTGGGCCATTTCGTCTCCAGCTCTCGCTGGCTGAACATCAACACCGGAGGGGACCGGAATTGAATCGCAATCTCCGACGTGCGCGCCGGAAGCCGTTTACCCGATCGCAGATAAAAAGGCACATGCTTCCATCGCCAGTTGTCGATGTCGAATCGCATGGCCGCGAAGGTGGGAGTTCTGGAGCCAACCGCGACGTCCTTCTCCTCGTGATAGCCGGGCACGCGCTTGCCCTCGACATCGCTTCCACTGTACTGGCCTAATACGATGGCAGGGTCGGTCGAATCGAGAATCGGCTTGAGCGAACGAAGTACCTTGACCTTCTCGTCGCGCACGTCGTCGGCACGAAATGCGATCGGCGGCTCCATTGCCGCAAGCGCAAGCAGTTGCAGCAGATGATTCTGGAACATGTCCCGAAGCACGCCCGCTTCCTCGTAGTACTTTCCGCGCGATTCAATACCCACCGATTCAGCGACGGTGATTTGCACCTGCTTGATGTACTGGCGGTTCCAGAGTGGTTCGAAAATCGGGTTGGCAAAACGGAACACCAGAATGTTCTGCACGCTCTCTTTGCCGAGGTAGTGGTCGATACGGTAGACCTGATGTTCGGAGAACTTCTCGAGAACGACGCAGTTGAGCTGGCGGGCAGTTTCGAGGCTTCGCCCGAAGGGCTTCTCGATGATGACGCGCGCCCACGGGCGCTGCTCGGCATCGGGGATTTTGGGCGCGAGGCCACTGGCCGAGAGATGTTCGATGGTCGTCTCGAAAACGCTCGGTGGAATCGCGAGGTAAAAGAGGCGGTTGCGTTCTTCTTCCGGCAAATCGATTTCGACGCCGTTGAGCACTGCTCCGATAGACTCGTACGCCGTTCTGCTCGTGAGATCGCCGTAGGCATAGCGGATGCGCGACGCGAGCCATTTCCAGGTATCCTCGTTCAACTGTCCGATTTCGTCCGATACACTGAGCGCCTCGCGCATGGTCGCGGCAAAGGCGGCATCGTCCATCGCGTCGCGACCGACTCCAACGAGTGCGAAGCTCGCCGGCAGGAGTTTCTGGTCCGCAAGAGAGTAGATGGCGGGCATCAACTTCCGCCGCATGAGATCACCGCCAGCACCCATGATCACTGCAGTACACCGGCCTACGCGAATTTCCTTGCCGAACGACTTGGCGATATGTGCCGGCAGAGGGACGACCCTTGGCGCCCTCACGCCTTCTGGACCGCGTGCCCGCCGAACTCGTTGCGAAGCGCCGCGACCACTTTCGCGGAGAACGAGTCTTCCTGCCTCGACCTGAGCCGTGCAAGAAGTGAGAGCGTGATCACTGGAGCGGGGACATCGAGATCGATCGCTTCCTGTACTGTCCATCGCCCTTCTCCCGAATCCGCGACGAACCCCTTGAGGGCGCCCAGGTCTGCGTCATTTTTGAAAGCGCGCTCCGCAAGCTCGTTGATCCACGACCGCACGACGCTTCCACGATTCCAGACACCGGCGATGCGATGCAGGTCGAGATCGAAATTCTTTGAAGCATGAAGTATCTCGTACCCTTCGGCGTAGGCCTGGAGCATTCCGTACTCGATTCCGTTATGAATCATCTTCACGTAGTGCCCTGCGCCTGTCGGTCCCATGTGCGCGTAGCCGTCCGGTGGCGCGAGTGACTTGAAGACGGGCTCACAAAGCGCGAACGCTTCGTCGGAGCCCCCGATCATCAGGCAATAGCCGTTCTCGAGTCCCCATATGCCCCCGCTTGTCCCCGAATCCGCGAACTCGATTCCTTTTTCCTTGAGCTCAGCGCCGCGCCGCATGGTGTCGTGAAAGTTCGAGTTGCCGCCGTCGATGATGACGTCACCCTTCGCCATACCCGGCAGCAGGGCAGTGATAGTGTCGTCAACAGGCTTTCCCGCGGGGACCATTATCCAGACCACTCGCGGCGCATCGAGCCGCGCCACCATGTCTGCCGCGCTGCTCGCCCCTTCGGACCCCATGGCGACGTAACGCGCAACGGCATCAGGACCTCGATCGAAGACTACGAGCTTGTGGCCATCACGCATCAATCGCTCGGTCATGTTGCCGCCCATTTTGCCGAGTCCGATCATTCCGAGCTGCATGGCTATTCCTTCGGAGGTGTGAGTTGAATGCCCAATGCGACGAGCGCCGCGCGGAGCTGGGCAGCTGATTGATAATGAATCGTATGCATGCCGAGCGATTGCGCCGGCCTGATGTTCTGCTCGCGATCGTCGATGAACACAGACGTGGCGGCATCGGCCTGGGCGATGCTCAGGGCACGGTCGTAGAACTTCTGCGTCGGTTTGCGGTGTCCAAGCCAGCACGATGAGAGGTAGGCATCGAAAATCTCGTCGAGCCCGAAGCTCCGGATTCGGTATCGGTTAAGCTCGTCTGACTCGTTGTTAAGCGTCATCACCCAATATTTGCAGCCGGCTGCGACTTCACGTGCGATCTGAATCGTCTCCAGATACGGTTTGCTCTGGGCGAGGATGAATGCCTTGAATTCCTCGTGGGAGAATGAGCGGGGAGTGCAGAACACTGTGAAACCGAGATACTCGTCGAGCGAGACATGGCCTTCTTCGAGCGGGCCGGCCATCTCCTCATGTCTGGCCTGGAGGTCCGCTGCATCGAGCCCGAACCGTTCGACTGCCGCCTTCCGCTGCGTGCGATCCCAGCCGTTGGTGGCAAGCACGCCGCCGATATCGAAAAAAACGTGGCGAATGACTGTCATTTTTCCCTGAGAATCGCCCGTGCTGGCGCGCCGTCGAGTCCTTCCAGCCGCAGTGGGAGACAAACAAAGTCATATTCGCCGGGAGTGGGCTTGGAGAGGTAAAGGCCCTCCACGATGACGACGTCGTTTTCGAGAAGCGTGCGATGGGTGCGATGATGACCGGAATGAAACTGCTCAATCGACAGGTAATCCACGCCAACCAGCTCTACTCCAAGCGCCACGAGATACTCCGCTCCGTCGGGGGCGAGAAAGGTGTAGTCCCGGACGAACTCCGGCTCCAGGAGAAACGAGGAGTTGCGGGTTCGGATGAGAACCCGCTTGTGGCCGCGCAGATCGTGCATCTCGAGTTCGCGCGCACCGATCGACATGATGTCGTCGTTGACGGCGATCAGTATGGCGGGCCCAACGAGGCGATCGAGCGAAAGATCATCGACCGTGCGTCCATCGTCGAAGAAATGTTTCGCAGCGTCGACGTGAGTTCCGGTGTGAGACCCGAATGAGATGCGCGAAACATTGGCGCTCGCGCCTTTCGATATGGCTTGCTCGGGCTCGATCGATATCGCAGGGTTGCCGGGGTAGATGAGTCCGCCACTCCGTATGGGAACCGAGATATCGTAGATGCGGCTCATGCTGATCGGCAAATGTGAGAATTCAGGATGGAAAGCTCGTTGACGCGCTCGCGCTGAGCAGGAATCTCGGAATGTCTGCCCGGAATCCCGTCGCATCTGGACAGACGAAATTGTAATGTCCCTCCATGTGCCCTTCCCCCGACTTGAGAATGCAGAAACTCTGGTACTCGTGCACCGCGCCAGGGTCGATCAGCGGCTGCTCCCCGATAACGCCCTCGCCTTTCACTTCGGTATCCTCACCGGTGGAGTCGTGGATCAACCAGCGCCGCGACATCAGCTTCGCAGGCATGGAGCCCACGTTTTCAATGCGCACGAAGTACGCGAACACGTAATGCCCGGCGGATGGTTCCGACTGATCCCGCAGGTACACTGGCCTCACGGTGATGCGAATACCGAAGGACTCGCGATAGTAGAAAGAAGGCGCACTCATGACCCTTTCTTTTTCTTTCTGCGGCGCTTTGGGGGAGCCATTATACTGCCGCGACATTTCGCCGCGCCGCAGTGGCAAACATAGAATTTCTCCAGCTCCTTGCCGCCCGTCCGTTCGTACTTGTAGTCGTATGCGAGCTCCACACCCGGCTGAATATTCCTGAGGGCGTAAATCCAGATCTCCTCGTCTTCGATTATCGCCTCACAATTCGGATCGCATGAGTGGTTGATCAGGCGCGCGGTGTTGGTTCTCACGTCGCCGTCGATGCACGTCTCGTCGTCGAGCGTGAACAGAAAAGTGTGGTGACGATCCATTTTCTCTTCGTCATACCGGCTGTCGGCCTCATCGTTGGGGATGCGGTCGCCGGTATACTGGATGATTTTCTGGCCGGGCCTGATGCGCCTCGTCGCGAAAATTCCTCGTCCCTGAATGTTCGACCTTCTAACCTCGTAAAGCCCGTTGCCACGCACCGCGCGGCCGCTCGTGCCATTCCTGTTCATTACTCCCCGATGTTGTTGTTAGCTGTTGTAGTTAGCCGCGCCGGGCGCGGGGATGTCAACCGGCGGGGCGACGCCGGCCTTCCTGCTACGAGTCAACAGTCGGAAGAATCGTTCCGCGGCAATCGCCGAAGCCCAACCGGGGCCTGCCAGCGGCTTCGAGATAGCCCTTCATGATCACCTCGTCTCCATCCAGCAGGAATTTCCTCTCCTCGCCCGACGGCAAAGTCAGCGGCCTGGTTCCCCTCCATGTGAGCTCCAGGAGACAGCCTCTGGAACCGTCTGTCTCGCCGGATACGGTGCCACTCGCCAGAAGATCGCCCGGACGCAGGTTGCAACCGTTACTCGCATGGTGCGCGAGCATCTGCGCAACCGTCCAGTACATCCCGCGAAACGGAGCACTGCTGAGCAGGGCCGGAGGCGTCCCGTCGGAGCGCATCTTCGCGGTCGACAGATAGACCTCGAGAACGGCGGCCACTCCCCCGCGCTCTTCGTCCTCCCGGGACCGCAGGTAATCGAGCGGTGCCGGATCACCTTGCGGCCTCGACGCTGCATGGACGCGGTAAGGCTCCACAGCTTCCGACGTCACGACCCACGGCGCAACGGTGGTGGCAAAATTCTTTGACAGGAAAGGGCCCAGAGGCTGATACTCCCAGGCCTGAATGTCGCGAGCCGACCAGTCGTTGACGAGACTGAAGCCGAAGATGTGCCGGGGCGCGTCGTCGATCCGAATTACGTGGCCCAGGTCGTTTCCCTGCCCGACATAGAATCCGAGCTCGGACTCGTAGTCGAGCATCCTCGACGGGCCGAACGACGGCTCGACGGCATCGGCCGCCTTAGTCTGCCCTCGTGGGCGCGTCACTCCTGTGCCGCTCGCAACAATCGAAGATGCGCGGCCGTGATAACCGATGGGCACATGCTTGTAATTGGGAAGCAGCGGATTATCGGGCCTGAACATGCTCCCGACATTGGTGGCGTGGTAAACGGAGGCGTAGAAATCGGTATAGTCGCCCACGTCGGCCGGGAGATGCATCGTGACATCCCCCATCGGTACCAGAATCCTCGCCGCATGCGTGCGCGCGCTGGCCGAAGCGGGAGAGTCCTCGCGCAGCAATTCGCTCAGCTCAGCCCGAAGACGTGACAAATCATCGGGGTCAAGCGCCATGAGTGCGTTGAGCGACTGGAGCGAGCAGGCTGCAAGCGCGGGCGACTCCGATAGCAACCCCGCCTCGGCGCAGGCGGCGAGGTCGAGAACCATGTCTCCGATTGCGACGCCAACGCGAAGGGCGCCGTGATGTCGGCTGAATATCCCGAATGGCAGATTCTGCACGGGAAAATCGGTATCGGCGGTATTGGCGGATCTTACCCAGCTCTGGAGCGCGGGATCGTGAGTGTGATTCATCAACTGGTTAAAGGAAGCCAAGCTGTTTGCCTTCGGTGATGGGCTCGGTGAAGGAGCACGATCCGAACGACATGGCGAAATCGCGTCGCACCTCGCTGATCCTGCCGAGAGATGCCGAGTGATCGCGCCACGATACATGTTCGCTATCGAACCTGAATGCGGACGGTTCGTTCTCGTTGAGCAAACGCATGAGATCGGCATCGCGCATTCCATCTGCGAGGAATACCGATGCAAGAAAAATATTGAGGTACCCGAACATCACGCCCGCAGCCGCGTCGGCCTCATAAGTGAGCGGGTACGATCCCCGCACGGCGTGGTGTAATCCCGCCGTAGCCTTGAAGCGAACGTGATGCACGCTGCACGCGCGGATGAAACGTAGAATGTGCGCGGCGTCAGGGATCGCGCTCTCCACTGTCCCACCTGTGCGCATCTTCGCGGCCGCGCGAGTACCCGAGAGCGCACCAATCAAGTCAGCCGGGTCGGGATCCAGAGGGATCTCGAGAAAAAGTTCGAAGAACGCGGGAAACAGTCCCAGCGCTCGCGAAATGTCGGCGGCTGACTTCACGGGAATCTCGATCGACTCGCAAATGGCGTGGCCAGCCGTAGTACTCGCCGAGTGGCTACAGTTGAAATGGAGCGCCTTTTCGCGAGCATCGGAAGGGTCGGCCGTTGCGATCACGCTCAAATGCCAGGGTTCGCCGCCGCGAGAGAGAAAAGGTGCTGCCACATCCGAAAACTCGTCCAGTCGCGTTGCGGGAACGACGAATCTTCCGAGCAGGGCTCTGTCGTCGCCATCGAGGTAGCCGGCGTAGGCGTTCACCGCCTGGGGCATGGATAACGACGCGGGCGGAAAGAGACCCGCGTAGTCGATCAGGCCTTCGAGAAGTGCACGCGCTGCATTCATCGTGGCAAATCTATCGGCGAGAGCGGGCAACTCCAGTCCCGGCACTTACCTGTGATTCTCTATAGGAGAGGGACAGCGGGCGGACTCATCGGCAGCGTGAGGGTGAATGTCGATCCCCTGCCCTCAACACTCTCGACTGTGACATCGCCACCCATCATTCGCGCGAGTTCGCGACTGATAGCGAGGCCCAGGCCGCTCCCGTCAGCGGTTCGCGTGAGGCCGGTGGACAACTGCACAAAAGGCTCGAAGACTGCTTCCTGCTTGTCAGCGCTTATCCCGAACCCACGGTCTTCGACCTTCAACGCCACCAGATGCTCCCTTACCTCGCAGTTTACCACGACAGGCGCGCCGCGACTGCTGAATTTTGCCGCGTTGGACAGCAAGTTTACGAGAATCTGTTGCAGGCGCTCGCGGTCGGCAACTACCGATAGTTCCGAATCGCATGCGTCCACACTGAAATGAATCTCGTTTGCCGCGAGCATCGGCTCGACGAGAAAATGAACGCTCTCAAGCGCTGAAACCACCCGAGTGTTTTCGAGCTGCATCGGAATGCGGCCTGTTTCGGTTTTTGCGAAGGTGAGAATGTCGTTGACGATTCCCAGCAGGTGTTGCTGGCTTCGCCTGATGCGACCGATCGCCTCGCGCTGCTGCCCCGTCACCGGCCCGCGCATTCCCAGCTCGAGCAGTTCAGCATAGCCAGCAATGGCGTTGAGCGGAGTCCGCAGCTCATGGCTCATTGTGGCGAGAAAATCGGTCTTCGCGCGGTCGGCGATAGCGGCTCGCGCGACCGCCGCGACTGCCTCTTCCCTTGCCTGTTGAGCCTCCTGGTAGAGCCGGGCATTGTCCATCGCCACGGCTGCCCGGCCCGCCAGGTCTTCAGCAAACAGGAGATCCTTGGGAGTGTAGCGGCGGGCCGCATCCGCGCAGATGAAGGTTATCGCACCGAGCAGGCGCTCACGCGCCTTGAGTGGAACGATCATGTAGGACGAGAATCCGAGCGCCTTCAGTATCCCCAGCTGCCGTTCGTCCCGCGACACAGCACCAAGCACGTCGTCCCCTACTTCAGCCATCAACTCGGGTTGCTGCGTGCGCGCGATGCGCGGCGCACCGAGTATGTCGCCCCTGGATGGCGCGTACTGAGACTCGAGCTCGAGCGCCAGGGTTTGAAGCGCAGGATCAGGATGAAACACTGCAAGCCGTGACATCTCTCCCGCTTCGTCGAGCAGGTCCACAATGCACCACGCGCACAGCTCGGGCATGGCGAGCCGAACTACAGTCGCAAGCGTTGCCTCGTAGTCGAGGGATTCAAAAAGGGTCCGGCTAATGTCGGCGAGAAAAAGAGCCTGCCGCTCGGGTTTCCTTCGCTCGACCCGACCGCCCCAGGACTCTGTGTGCCCTATGCCCCGCTGGGCCCCGCCGTCCTTATGACTGGCGTCAGTTTTTGCACCTGCGGCTGAGTCGTTCATAGGCACTTTCATAGGCACAAAACGCGCCTGTTGCGACACAACAAATGTGATCTTTAGCTGTCGG
The DNA here is from genome assembly GCA_046593165.1 of Gemmatimonadaceae bacterium. Lineage (GTDB taxonomy): Bacteria > Gemmatimonadota > Gemmatimonadetes > Gemmatimonadales > Gemmatimonadaceae > UBA4720. Next base: position 10,009 of record JBKJRW010000223.1, on the reverse strand, counting down.
CTTAAGCACGTTTGTGACCACAGATGCCGCTCAAAGCGTCCGCTTCACCACTCCGCACGCGATACGCACTCCACTGTTTCCCGCTGGTTGTGATATCTGATCGTCCGCGGCTGCGTGAATTACCATCGAACTGCCGTCGCCGTCGAACAGCGATGTGGAGCCGTCGGTTAACGAAATCCGATCGGTAGTGAACGCCGCGCGCGCGACACCGCTTGCGCTCACAGTGAAATTCGGCGCGTCGCCACCGTGAGGGCCTGCTGGATTGTCGAGGCCGTGCTGCCTTCCGAGCGGATTGAAATGCGCGCCGGCCGAAGCGAAGGCAGTGGCGCCAGCGGGCTCGCAAACACCAACTGAATGGAAGTGAATTCCATGTGGCCCCGGCGGAAGTCCGGTCAGCTGAACATCGACATGCACCACCTTGTCGAAATCCTGCCATAACTGGGCCGTTCCGCGATTCTCGCCGGCCGCGTTCGTGATCGCAGCATAAGCGACTGCGGCGCGATTGAGCGGGGACGGCGCCGATGCGCAGCCCGCGATGCCAAGCGCCAGCGTCGAGAGTGCCATTGCCGCGAGTACAGGTCTAGTCATTCGTGCCTCGGATTTTTTCTTGGGTTGGCGGACTGGCGGGATATTACCCGCTACGATTGATCGAGCAAGGACCGTGCGAACACCTACCGCGACGGAATTCCGATTGCGGCCATCCATTCCGAAAGACCGGGATAACCGGGCGACACCTGGGCCAGGCGCAGCGCCAGTGCCCGCGCGCGATCGAGATCGCGTTGAACACCAAACGCGAGGGACAGTTGATAGAGCGCGGGCGGCATGTCGGGACTTAGTTGAAGGGCCTGCTCGAGCAGCGCGATTGCCCGTGGCGGATTCTTCTCCTGCATCGCAATCACACCAAGGCTGAACGCAGTGAATCCGGTCGGCTGAATTGAATACGCCCTTTCCAGATACGGCCGCGCACGCTGCGTCAGGCCAGCAACAAACAGTGCCTGCCCCGCCAGTCGCCACCCAATCTCTACTCCGGGGGCATCCCGCATGAGCCCCTCGAATTCCGCCAACGCCCGCTCCGTGTCACGCGCCGAAGCATACCGCTCGCCCGCGACCACCTTCGCCTGCGCCCATGACATCCCACCGCGCGAGGCCGTGAACGCAACGCTGTCCACGAAGTCCGTGGGTCTGTACGTACCGCGATAGTCGAGCTGCCGCGCCAAGGGCACAAACGGCCACCTCGTCGTGACAGTCTTCACGGTATGGTAGGCAATTCGCTGATCGAGATCTGTGAGCTTCATTCGCGCTGTATACGCGTCCCATCCGGCGAATCGCGTCATATCGGCACGCCTGCCGAGGAATTTCTGCCGCTGCAATGCGTCGAAGTACGACCGCGCGAGCAGAACGTATCCCCGCTGATTGAGATGAACGTGCTCGACGAACAGGTCGCTCCCTGGAATTCGGAAAGCCGACGAGGCCGCAAAGCCCTCGGCGACAGGGACGTATGCCGAACCGGTTTCCTTCGCCACCCGCTCGACGATTCCCTGGAACTCGCCTGGTGCGCGGAATCGGACGACATCGATATCGCGCGCGCGACCGTACATCACCGCCGCCCGCACGGTGTCCCCCGCAGCAAGCAGAGCCGCAGCTGAATCGAAGACGACGGTCGCCCCGCTGTCTGGCGGAACAGCGAACGCGCCGAACGGCGAGAGGTTTCTGATGTTGCTCGGCGTACTTCCGATAAATACCGGAATTCCACGTCGCCTTAACGTCCCGATGGCAACTCGAAGGTTGCTCTCGTACTGCTGGGTCCCCCTGGAGTACGTGGTACCTCCAAGAGCGATACTCTGATCGGCAACGACGCTTTCCATTCGCGTTGCGTCTGCCTCGAGGTCCGAGGTCGAACGTCCACCGCGCACGGCAGTCAGTGCCGTGTTCGTGGCGTTCCTCAGGAGGAGGAAAGTCTTGAACCGCTGCAGCCGCAGGTAAAGCCTGACAAACGACGGGTATGATCCGAGACTTTCGGTCGAGCCCGCGCCGAGAGCGCCGTAGTACTCGTTGTGTCCACCGTAAATGATCACGGCATCCGGCTCCTGCTCGGCGACCTCTTCCGCAATGTCGGCAATCGCGTAACTGTTGGTGGCCGCCATGCCCATGTTCACGACCTCGACAGTGTCACCGGTCAGGACATCGGAAAGCGCATCGCGGAGAACTCGGGCGAATGTCCCGTTGGACGGATATGGGAAACCCGCCGCCGATGATTCGCCAAGTACGAAAATGCGCATCGAGTGCGCGGGCTTCTGAACGAGGAACGGATCGTTGGGCGGAGTTGGAGGAAAGCGCTCCTGAGGGAAGTAGCGTTTTCCGAGGTTTCTGCCCGGCATGCGGTACTCCCCGCCCAGCGCGGTTGATGCCTCGAACGCTTGAACGTCGCCGCCATAGTTGGCGAGACGCAAACCTCCCTCGAATGCTGCAACAATAAGGAAAGGAAGCGCGATGGTGATCGCGAGAAAGGTTGCCTTCCTGGCGGGAGAGAGTGCTGCGGCCGACCGACCTTGGGTCGAGCCCTGTGCCAGGGGCGCGACTTTCCCGGGCGGGTTTCGCTTGCGCCCTGCGTCGCCCGGCGGCGGATCCTTGCCCTTGCGTCGAGCCATACTCTAGAAAATCGTATAGATGAAAGGCGCCAGCGCAGATCCTTGCGCGAATACCATGAGCCCGCTCAGGAGCAGCATCACAACAAGGATCGGTAGTAGCCAGAATTTTTTTCTTACCCGCATGAAAGCCCAGAGCTCTCCAACCAGTCTTGCAAATCCCATCGAGTCAGTCTCCTCGCGCGGCCTGCGGTGAGAGTGGAAAGCTGTGCGACGTGCAGGACGGCGCAAGCTCGCCGATGAGATTGACAAACGGAGCGAGCAAGGCAAGTTGGCGGAATGCGAGCGTCGATCAAACAGAGGACACCGCGATGAGCCCATGGCGCTCGTTCGGCGGCGGAGCAACGGTTCGGGTAAAAATCTGCTGTATAGGCAGCATCCACGAAGCCTGGCTGGCAATCAATCACGGCGCATCCGCCCTTGGTTTCGTGTCTCGAATGCCCAGTGGACCCGGCCCGATTGTGGAGGAGTTGATAGCGGAGATCGTTCCACGAGTGCCGGCCGGTATCGCCACCTTCCTGCTTACCAGCGAAACGTCCGCCGAGCCGATCATTGACCAGCAGAGGCGAACGCGGGTGAACACAATCCAGTTAGTGGACGAGGTCGAGCCGGGGACTCACCGCGCTCTTCGGACGGCGCTTCCCGGCGTCGCGATCGTTCAGGTGATTCACGTCAGCTGCTCCGCCTCAGTCGATCAGGCGGTTGCGATCGCGCACGATGTTGATGCTCTCCTTCTCGACTCGGGGAATCCATCACTCGCGGTGAAGGAACTTGGCGGCACGGGAAGAGTTCACGACTGGTCGTTGAGCCGCGAGATTCGGGACCTTTCATCGGTGCCAGTTTATCTGGCCGGCGGTCTCAACGCGGCGAACGCGGCCCAGGCGATTCGCGCCGTGAAGCCATTTGCGCTGGACGTGTGCAGCGGGCTTCGGACCGGTGGGGCGCTGGATGCGGTGAAAGTCGATGCGTTCATGCGTGCCGTCCGGTCCGCCGATTAGAGCAAACGACCAGGCACAGCTGATTTTACCACAGATGACACTGCACAGATGAAGGAATGACAACGGTCTTCAACAAATCAGACAATCATTTTTTTGTTGTTCGCTTTCATCTGTGCAGTGGTAAAACGTTCTGTCAGCTCGTCGCCGTAAACTCGACGTCAACCGTGATCTTGATTGCGTCACCGACGACGAATCCACCCGCCTCGAGCGCCTGATTGTAGACGAGGCCAAAATCACGCCGGTCGAGCTTCGCGCTCGCGCTGAATCCGATGCGCGAACCACCCCACGGGTCCCGAGCTGCTCCCTCGTTCGTGACCTTCAGTTCCAACGCGCGAGTCACGTCGCGGATCGTGATGTCACCAAAGAGCGAGAATTCGCCGGCGGTGTCTCCCTCGATTCTTTTCCCGACGAAGCGAATTGTCGGAAACTGCTCCGCATTGAAGAAATCGGGCGACCGCAGGTGCGCGTCTCGCTGTGCCTGTCGCGTGTCGACGCTGCCGGTACCGATGACGACATCCAGCTCAAAGCTATCGGGCTGCTCAATGTTGCCCTTGAGACTCCCGGTCACTTCCGCAAACCGACCCTTGACGGTCGAGATCATGAGGTGCTTTACCGCGAACTCCACGTTCGTGTGCGCGGGATCGATCTCCCATACGGCTACGGGCGATTCAACGATGGTTTCGATTGCTGCTGTCATTTTGGTCCACTCCTGAAAGGTTGAGTACTGTGTTATTTGGTGCTGTACGGTGCATATATGAAACACTACCGAAAAAAAAAGGCCTATCCCAACCCCCGCAACGCGTGATCCAGTTTACCCTGGTCGGAACTCGATATCCGGCTCCCGATTTCCGTCTGGACCCGCTCCATTTCCGCTTGGCCAACGGCCTGCTTTTCGCGCCCCCGGCCGGTCAACTCAGCCCTGACGCTGCGCCTGTCGGACGCATCGTCCACTCGTCGAACCAGCCCATCCGCCTCGAGGCGATCGACCAGTTGCGTGATGTTGGACCGAACGCAGCTCAGACGAGCAGCCAGGTCACCCAGGGTCAAAGGCTCTCCAGCAAGCTCAAGTTGGGTCAACGCGCTTTGCTTCGCCATCGACAAACCGACGGCTCCGAGAGCAGACTCCAACTGGTCAGATATTGCCTGAGCAGCGTGAAGAATCGAAAAAGTGAAATGTGGCGGAGCCGTTTTCACGGCGCCCTTCGTTTCGTTCATGTATGTATAATACAGTGATAACAACGGGGAGTCAAGTACTCCCTGCTCCGCCCTTCTTCTTGAACTTGGGACGGGCACCGTCTGGGCGCTCAAGACGGACCGTGACACGCTGCCCACGGATCTTTGCTCCAGAAAGCGCTTCTACCACGGATTCGGCGGAAGCTTCAGGAACCTCGACGAGTGAAAATCCATTTCCCATCTCGATCGTCCCAATATCACGCCCGGACATACCCGCTTCGTTGGCAATCGCACCGACGAGGTCGGCCGGACGAACACCAGTGTTCCGCCCAAGCCCTACATAGACTCTCACCATCTTCCCCTTGGCCGTTGCCTTCCCGGCCGGGCGAGGTGGGCGGGACGATCCCTTTTCTCCATCAAACGCACGTGGCCGATCTGGTCGTTCTCTTCCCCTGGATTTCGAAGGAGCCTTCTCGCGCGCCGGCTGAACCGCAGCGATCTCCTCCCCGTCCTCGCCGCGATTACCGCCCGCTTCGTGAGCAAGCTTTACGGCGGCTGCGGCGACATCCATGAGGTCGATATCTTCGCCAAGAGTCTCGACAATCGTCCGGTACGGGTCGAGCCCGCCCGCCTCGACCGCCGCCCGAACCGCTGCACTGGTCGCTTCAAGGCGCCGCGCACGAAGGTCGAGCATGGTGGGCACGGGCTCGATGCGAATCTTCTGACGCGTGTGCTGCTCGATGTTGCGCAGCATCCTCGATTCCCGCGGTTCGGCGAGCGTGATCGCAGTGCCTTCACGACCCGCACGGCCAGTGCGACCGATGCGGTGCACATATGCATCGGGAGCGGCTGGGACGTCGAAATTGACAACGTGTGAAAGGTGACCGATGTCGAGACCGCGCGCTGCCACATCGGTTGCCACCAGCAGGTCGAGGCCACCGTCCCTGAAGCGGCGCATCACCCTGTCGCGCTGCTCCTGCGACAGTCCACCATGTATCGCCTCGGCCCTGTAGCCGCGGGAGTTGAGCTTCTCGGTTAGTTCGTCAACCTCATTGCGCGTGCGGCAGAACACAATCGACGAAGTCGGATTTTCGATGTCCAGAATACGTCCAAGCGCAGCGGCCTTCTGTTGTCGCTGGACCATGTACGCGATCTGTCGCACCCGCGGCATCGTCCCCGCCTGCGCGCGCTCCGCTTCGATGCGCACGCTCACGGGATCGGTGAGGTGACGCTTGGCAATCGCCTTGATACGGGGGGCGATCGTGGCCGAGAAGAGCGCAGTCTGCCGCTCCGATGGAGCTGATTCGAGGATAGCATCGAGATCCTCGGCGAATCCCATGTCGAGCATCTCGTCCGCCTCGTCGAGGATCACGGTTCGAACGCCCGTAAGGTCGAGAGTCTTCCTTCGGATGTGATCGAGCGCACGTCCCGGCGTCGCGACGACGACGTCTACTCCTCTGCGCAAGACAGTCAACTGTTGATGAATCGACTGCCCACCGTAAACGGGAAGGACCCGGGCGCCGACTGATTTGCCGTACTTGTGTATCGCCTCAGCGACCTGCATGGCGAGTTCGCGCGTGGGAACCAGAATAAGGGCGCGCACACTTCCGGCGCCGCGCCGTCTGTCCGGATCTGCCGCGAGCTGTTCGATCAGCGGCAGGGCGAAAGCTGCGGTCTTTCCGGTGCCCGTTGCCGCTTGTCCAAGAACATCGCGACCAGCGAGAAGCGCGGGGATCGCCTCACGTTGAATAGGCGTCGGCTCTTCATACCCCAGCGCAGCAAGTGAGTTGGCTATGCCTTCGCTGATTCCGAGCGAGCCGAACCCGCTTGCATCAATCGAAACTTCGGTGTCGGTCGCGCTCACTTTGTCTTGCTCGATAGAGGGTATGCACTTCAGGCGCAGCGCGCCTCCTCAATCTAATCCAGTCAGCGCGCTGAGCCTGCCGCGAGTTCAAGGCCTTCCTGCTGACTCCGCAGGCGCTGCAGATCGTGCGACCGCCGCTACCGCGACCGGCTGAGTTTCAGAAAGCAACCTGGTCACGAATCGCTGGCCTTCGGAAACTCGCTCGACCTCGATCGCAATTGTATCCACCGCCTGTTGTAGCTGGTCGAGCTTGCGCGCGTTTTCGGCGGAGGCCGGCGTCATCGGTATCTTGCTGCCACGCTTCCAAATCGTGCGCGCGGCGCTCAAAGCGAGCGGAGCAAGCACGAAGATGATGAAGACGTTCGAGATTACCATGAGGTTGTCGGAGTTCAACCCCAGCCTCCACGATTCCGAAGTCGTGGCAACGAGTCCAGCAGGCGCGCTGGTGAGCTGCTGGCCCGTGCTCGCGATATCGGACTCCAGTTGAGCGATGCGATTGTCGAGCACCCCGATCCTCTGTTCCAGTCCGCTTCGGGCGGGACCGGGCGGAACGCCATTGAGCTGACTGGCGACTTTGGATCGTCGCTGGCTCGCTGAAACAAGTTGATTGGAGAGCTCCTCTCTCCTTTCCCGAAGTGCTGCGATGTCACGCCGCGTGAGCACCGACGCGGCAGCTGGCAGGGTTATCACAACAGGAGCGGGTGCGGTTACCGGCGCTGTCGCGGGGCTCGCGGCCGGAGCTGATTGCGAAGTCTGCATATCTCTCTCTACGATAGATGGGCCGGCCTGGTTACAACGCTGGGCCGGTGCGTTCACGCCGGCTTCCGCTGCCCATGATATTATCCCTTCGGCTCTGGTAGTGCAGGGATCGGCATGCGGAATGTAGAGCTATCCGTTCCGGGGTCGTGGTTTCGGAGGGTGGGTAGTTGCGCCCCGCCGCCTTGAATCATCCATTCACCGCTCGAGGGCAAGGCCGCCGCGAACCGCTCCAATAGCTTGATGCCGATAGCTGAGGCATGCTCAGCGGTGGAGATCTGACGATGTCGCTCGCGTTCACCATGTTGACTCAGCGTACGATGTGCGCGCATACCTGAGTCGTCGGCCATCAATATCTCAGATCTGCCCCCTCGATAACGCGCCATGTATCGCGCGCGATGAGCAACTCCTCATCGGTGGGAATAACCCACAGCGCGACACGCGAATCGGGTGAGTCGATCCGCCCCTCACTGCCAACGACAGATGCGTTCTTTGCCGCGTCGATCGAAATGCCGAGCCAGTCGAGACCGGCGCATATCCGCGATCGTACTTCGTGAGAGTTCTCACCGACGCCACCCGCAAACGCGATGGCATCCGCACCGTTCATTGCCGCGATGTAAGCGCCCAGATACTTCTTGACGCGATAGCAGAAGACATCGATCGCGAGGCGCGCTCGTCGATCGCCATTCTCATGCTCCTCGGCGAGAAGCTCGCGCATGTCGGCTGTCAGTCCCGATATCCCGAGTAGTCCCGACTGCCTGTTGAGCATCGAGTCCACCTCATGCAGGCTCGTTCCCTCCTTGCCAGCGACGAAATCGAGAATGGCCGGGTCGAGGTCGCCCGAGCGTGTGCCCATCACCAACCCCTCGAGCGGCGTGAAGCCCATCGACGTGTCGATCGATTCGCCACCGACGATTGCGCACGCCGACGCACCGTTGCCGAGATGCAGGGTGACGATTTTCGTGTCTTCGCGTGACCGGCCGGTGAGCTGACGGTACCGATGGGCGATGTAGCGGTGCGACGTACCGTGGAAGCCGTATCGACGAACGCCGTAGCGCCGATAAAGCTGGTACGGCAACGCATAGAGGTATGCATGCTCGGGCAGCGACTGGTGGAACGCAGTGTCGAACACGGCGACCTGCGGTATGTCAGTCCCAAGCACGGCCGCAGCCGCCTCGATACCGCGAAGGTTATGGGGATTGTGAAGTGGTGCCAGCTCGATGAGGGCTTCGATTTGTCGCCTTACCTCCGCGGTCACGAGCGTAGACCGCTTGAAGCGCTCCCCGCCGTGCACGATGCGGTGCCCAACGGCACGTATGTCAGCGATGCGGGTTATCGGCGGCGTGTTTTCAGACTCGCTCGTGGTGAGCCAGCGAATCACATGCGATACTGCCGCCGCATGGTCGCGGATCGGCGCGGTGATGGTCCTTGCAGGTTGTCCGCCTGAGGTCAGCGTGAGGATCGCCTCGCCTCCAATTCGTTCGACATGTCCGCGCGCGACGCGCCGGTCACTTCCATTCTCGATCGATGCTTCATCAGTATCGATCAACTGAAATCTGAGCGAGGAAGAACCGGCGTTGAGTACGAGTATGTTCACCGTGGGCTGTGTTAGGGCGGTCGCAAGGCGTCAGGCCAGCATCTTCCGCCGTTTCTTGATATCTGCCTCAATCTGACCACACATGATTTCACAAAGATCGAATACTCGGCGGTCAGCCAGGTTGTAATAAACGTACAGCCCTTCCTTTCGCCGGCCCACGAAGCCGAAAGAGTGGAGAAGCTGGAGATGCTTTGAAACGTTCGCCTGACCGAGCCCGGTGTCGTTTACGAGATCGCCTACCGTCTGCTCGCCTCCGCGAAGACGGTTCAGAATCTCCAGCCGCGCGGGCTCGGCAAGAATTTTGAACCGCTCCGCGATCAACGTCAGGACGTCGGGTGAAAGAGTCATTTTCGCCACGGATTGCCTCCGGATGCAGAGTCGCTCACGCTGTGTGACCGGCTGTCGCAGCCCCGCTGCCACGCTCGACAGGATTGCCTGCCGCCTCCCAATCGTTGAAGCCGCCGATCAGATTGACGACGTTTGCAACACCGTTTGCGCGAAGCACACTCGCGGCAATCGCCGAGCGCGCGCCTCCCTGACACTGAACTACAAGCGGTTTTCCGGTCGGAAGCGCACCGATCTGCCCGCTGAGATAGCCGAGGGGAATGTTCAAAACGCCAGGGAGATGTCCGCTCGACCACTCCGCTGCTCCCCGCACGTCGACTACCGAAACGCTGTCTGAAACGAGCGCCTTCGAGAGTTCCTGCGACGTCATTTGTGGAACCGTCGCGAGCATCCGACCCTCCGAAGTCCAACCATCGATTACGGCGGCACCGAAGAATCCGGCGACCTGGTCGAGACCGATCATCGCGAGATCGCGCACCGCCTCTTCGATGTCGTGTGTTGAGGCATCATCAACGATGACGTAGAACGGGCGATCGTACGGGAGCAGCCAACCCGCCCACGTAGTAAAACTCTTGTTGAGCGGGATGTTGATCGTGCCCGGAATGTATCCCACGGCGAACTCCGACCACGG
>JBKJRW010000229.1:0-4258 GCA_046593165.1 Gemmatimonadaceae bacterium | reverse complement strand
TGCCAATGCCAGCGCGAATGCCATTCGTTGCCTTCGGCCTGGACGGTTCGTGCCCCACGGAAAGCCTTCAGGCCGCTCCAGCGCGCTTGTATTCACCATCCGAAGTTATGGCTTGCGCGGTCCGAACGCAGGAAGTCCGTAAAGGCCACGTATCAACGGGGCATCCGCATTCTGCGGCAGAATCGCTTCGCGATTATTGTGCGGCATGAAACGAGATGTCACTAAAGCGGTCATCCTTGCCCGAGGGCTCGGAACGAGGATGAGAAAGGCCGACGACTCGGCATCGATCGACGCGGGACAATCCCGAGCGGCCGACACGGGTGTCAAAGCGATGATCCCCATTGGCCGCCCGTTTCTGGACTATGTGCTGAGTGCACTCGCCGATGCCGGATATCGGCACGCCTGCCTCGTGATCGGGCCCGAGCACGATTCTGTTCGGGACTACTATAGGGGGATCACGCTCACACGAATCGCGGTCGAGTTCGCAGTCCAGGAGAAGCCCCTTGGCACCGCCGATGCCGTGCTCGCGGCGGAATCGTTTGCCGGAGACGATCCATTCGTGGTCATCAACTCGGATAACTACTATCCGGTCAACGCGCTCGGCATGCTCCGCAAGGCGGAGCCGCCGGCCATCGTCGCTTTCGCGCGCCGGTCTCTCGTCGAGGCGGGGAACGTTTCCATTGAAAGAACCGCGAGGTTCGGCGCACTCGACATCGACGAGAAGGGGTTTCTGCAAAAGATCAATCGCACGGGGGCTGCTGGACCAACCGACGAAATCTTTTCGAGCATGAACTGCTGGCTGTTCACGCCAGAGATATTCGCTGCCTGCCGCCGAGTGCCTGTGTCGGCTCGGGGGGAACTCGAGCTGCCTCAGGCAGTCGAGCTCGGAATCCGCGAAATGGGCATGCGCTTCCGCGCCGTCAAAGTAGCTGAGCCCGTGCTCGATATGTCGAGCCGGGCCGATATCGCCTCAGTCGCAGCGCGACTAAAAGGAGTCCAGGTATCACTGTGACCGTGATCTGCGGTTTCAGACAGATGTGAATCCCTTGTCCATCATCGACGCCAAAGCGGCGTAGGGTACAGCTCCTGACTGACGAACGATCTCTTTCCCGCCGCTGAACACGATACTGGTGGGGATTCCCCTGATCTGGAACGATTGCGATGTCGCGGGCGCGGCATCGGTGTCGAGCTTGGCGACAATGGCTCGCCCACCATAATTCGCGGCGAGTTGATCTACCGCAGGCGCCATCATTTTACATGGCCCGCACCAGTCGGCGTAGAAGTCCACCAGAAGGGGCACCTGGCTTTCCGCCACCGTGCGCGAGAAGCTCTCGTCGTCCAACTTGATGGGCCGATCCAGCAGCATCGGCTTGCCACACTTGCCGCACCTGGGCTTGTCGGCCGAGCGCGACACGTCGATGCGGTTCCAGCTTTGGCAGAATTGACAGCGTAGCGTGGCTTTCGTGGCTGATGTGGCCGTTGTTTCCATGTATCTGTCCTCATTTGACCAGGGTGGTGCAAAGGTGATGTAAACATATAGTGCCCGATGGAAATCAGGCCCCGCTGTGGCTTGTTGTGACCCGCGCTGGAGCCGCTCGTCATCATGGTGCACCGGATTGCTGCGTGGAGCCCTTCAGGGAAAGGGCAGCGCCGGCGCGTTTCACGCAACGCACATGATGAAGGAGTTTATGCCAGAGAGGTGCGCCAGCGTAAACGGGGTACGCCGCCGATCACATCGCGCGTCGGGCTTCAGCATGCTCGAAATGCTGATCGTGCTCATCATCGTCGCCGTGCTGGTCGGGATCGTGATCCCGAAGATTGGACGACTGGTGAGGCACGAACGCGTCAACAGGGCGGCGCAGGTTCTTGTCCAGGATCTTCAGAACGGCTTTGCCATGGCAGGGCGGCAGCGTGCGCCGGTGCGTCTGACGTTTACTCCCGGTGCCCAGTCATACCAGTTCACCGACCGCGCTACCGGAACAATCCTCCAGACGCGCCTGATGTCGACTGGTTCAGATTACTCCCTTACATCGATGACGGTGAGTTCTCCTACCGTCGATGTGTTACCGAACGGTATCGGTTCCACGCAGTTCACAGTAACACTCGCCAACGGCGACTACTCGCGAACGATAACAGCGTCGAGCGCAGGATTCGTTCGAATGTCACCCCAGTAAAGAAGAGGCTCCGATGACACAGCAATCAGGGCAGGACCATTCGCCAGGCGTCGCTGTTCGTGCACCCAATCCACGGCAAGGGTACATCCTGATGGAAGTCATCGTCGCCATGACGCTCCTTGCATTGATCATGACACCGCTGGCGGCGACCGTGTTTCAGATCACGGCGCGGTCCCACCGTTCGATTGGCAACACGTACCGCAATGCCGCGCTGATGGAACAGGTCAATTATCTGGAGGCGGTCCCGTATGACAGTCTTCCCAGCGGCACTCGAACGACAGTTGTCACTGCAATGCCGTATCCGCATACGCAGACGGTAGTCGTGGCCCAATACTATTCCAGGTGGCAACTGCGGGCGAAAACGGTGAAGCTCATCATCACGCCGACAAATCCGCTGTACCGTCCCGACACCACCGTTTTCATCAGGTCGAGCGCCAATACGCGTACCACGTTTGTGAGCGACGGCTTGTGAGGCCGCTCACCGGCGGTGCCCGTCGCGGAATGAGCCTGGCCGAGCTTATCATCGGAATGGTGATACTGGCCATTGTCGGCATGGCGCTGACCAGGACCCTCCGGTCTCAGGCGCGATTTTTCGATCATCAGAAAATCTCCAACCTCGCCCGCAACGTCTCGCGGGGGCCTCTCAACCGGGTTGTCTCGGACCTGCGAATGGTTGAAGCCCGGGGAGGGATTATCTCGGCTTCGGCGACAGCAATTGAGGTGCGGGTGCCGTTCGCGATCGGTGTCGTCTGCGGGCCGGGACCCAACAACAACTCGACCCATGTGAGTTTGCTGCCGGTCGACTCGGCCATGTTTGCGGCGCCGGGTTACTCCGGCTACGCATGGCGCGGCGGCAATGGTGTTTACAGGTATAAGGAAGACAACCAGACCAAGGATGTCGGGACGCTGGAAGTCTGTGTGAATGCAAAGATCGGAACCCTCACTTCGCAGGGAGCAAAGGTCATCAAGATTTCGCCGCTCATGTCCGACACGGCGAGCTACGGAACCCCAGTATTTCTCTACCGCAAGATCCGGTATTCGTTCGCTCCATCGACGATCGTTGCGGGAAGCACCGGACTGTTTCGCACCCGTATGGAGAACAACCAGACCGAGGAACTTTCGGCGCCCTACGATGCAGCGGCAAAGTTCAGGTTTTTCGTCGGCAGCAGTTCCGTAGCGCAGGACGCGGCACCCGCTAATCTCTCGACTCTCCGGGGGATAGAAATGAACATGACAGGGTTGAGCGAGCGGGCTCCGTCAGGTGACACGCAACGGCAGCGCGCGCCGTTCATTACCGCGGTGTTTTTCAAGAACCGACTCGACTGACCGGAGAAAAAAATGATGCGTTCAGGTCTCAGAAAAGGCTTCGCCCTTCCGTCTGCCATTCTGGTAATAGGCATCCTTTCCATCTCCATCGCGGCCGGATTCAGTCTCGTGAATGCAGAGCGTCGCGGAGTGGACGATCAGAAGGCGCAGGTATCGGCATTTGTTCTTGCTGAGCAGGGCCTCCAGACCTTCTTCGTCAAGCGTGATTCGCTCGGATTCATCTCGAGGCCGCCGGGTGTGAAAGAAGGCCCGATTCGCATCTACCTGAAGGGTGGTTATGCGGATGTTCAGCTCGACCGCGTGCGCCCACCAACAGGATCGCTCGCCGGACTTTATGTGGTGCGATCCCGCGGGACTCAAACGCAGGGCGCGATTGGGGGAAGCCCTGCAGGCGTCCGGACCGTGGCGCAGTACGCAGCATGGGAGCCCGCGTCAATGGAAGTGCTGGCGGGCTGGACTGCATTGAGCGGGATCAGGAAAAACGGTTCGTCAGGCTCGTTCCTTGGTCTCGACGCATGCGGCGATTCGGCATCGATCGCGGGAGTCGCCGTGCCAGTGGTCCCGGGGTTCAATCGTCCCGCGACGGCAGACAGCACGGAGTACCTGGCACAGACGGTGAACGACGCCGCCCGCCTGGTGGAGATCGACTGGGCAGGCATTCGCGCCGGCACCGCGGTGACCCCTGACTATGTGATTCCCCCGGACTCACCTCCGTCATTTGCGGACACGACCTTCTATCCCGTGATCTACATGAAGGG
>JBKJRW010000225.1:0-3887 GCA_046593165.1 Gemmatimonadaceae bacterium | reverse complement strand
CGACTTGTTCAAGGAAAAACTCGAGATGCTTCTCCGCATTCGGGAGAGCACCCGCGTAACCTGGTCGGGCAAGCACACGCAATCACTGGACGACATCAGTATCTATCCGCGGCCAGTTCAGAACCCGCTGCCTGTATGGATCGCGGTGGGTGGAACGCCGCAGTCGGTCGTGCGCGCGGGCACACTCGGACTCCCGCTCGCAATCGCGATCATCGGCGGAGCACCGGAAAGGTTCGTGCAGTTCGCCGACCTTTATCGTGAAAGCGCGAAGCAGGCGGGGCACGATGTGTCCAGGCTTCAACTGAGCATCAATTCGCACGGGTTGATCGCCGACAGTTCGGACGAGGCAGCGAACGTAGCGTGGCCAGCATATGCCGAGACCATGGGCCGCATCGGCCGAGAGCGCGGGTGGCCGGCGCCGACACGGCGGCAACTCGACGCCGAACGCTCGCCACGCGGCTCGATGGTTCTCGGGAACCCCGAGCAAGTAATCGACAAGATTCTGTACGAACACGAACTGTTCGGCATGACGCGATTTCTCATTCAGTTCACCGTCGGAACCTTACCCCACGCGGTCGTCATGCGATCAATCGAGCTTTATGGCACCAAGGTCGCGCCCGCCGTGCGAAAAGAAGTCGCATCGCGCACCAACGCATTGCAGGAGAATCGCCATAGCGCAGCTTCCCGGGCCTGAGCGAGGATGATCCGACTCGCGCGCATCGGCATGCGCGAGATAGTTCTGCCTCTGGTAGAGCCGTTCGAGACATCGGCCGGCGTTGTCGGCGAGCGGCGCATTCTTCTCCTCGAGATCACTGATGCCGACGGCATCGGAACATGGAGTGAATGCGTCGCCGAATCGCTGCCGACATACAGCCCCGACACAGTCGATACCTGTTGGTTGGCGCTGAAGGAATGGATCATTCCCTCCACGCTTGGCAAACCGTTCCCGACGCCGCGCGAGCTGAACGCAAGATTGGAAAGCAGCATTCGTGGGCACCGCATGGCGAGAGCGTCCGTCGAGATGGGCGCCTGGGCTATCGAGGCACTGCAACGCGGAACTTCACTGGCCGCGCTGCTCGCCGGAAAGAGCACATACGCGCAGTCACGGGGCGACGCTCCGAAGTCAGTTGTCGAGTCGGGGATCGCACTCGGAATGCACGCAAATCCGGATGATCTCGCGCAAAGATCTCTAGCTGCAGTTGCGGAAGGATATCGTCGCATCAAGCTGAAGATCGCGCCTGGTCGCGATGTGGAGTACGTGCGGCGCGTTCGAGACGCTGTGGGATCGTCAGTATCCCTCTCGGTTGACGCCAACGGCAGCTATTCGCTGGACAATGCAGAACACATGCGCGCCCTCGATACGCTCGATACTCTGGAATTGACGATGATCGAGCAGCCGCTCGCGCATGACGATCTCGCAGGACACGCCAAGCTCCAGAGTCGGCTCGAAACTCCAATATGTCTGGATGAGAGCATCTCCAGTGACGCCGCCGCGAACGCGATGCTTGTGCTTGGCAGTGCCCGGATGGTGAATCTCAAGCCAGGACGAGTTGGCGGATTCGTTCAATCTCTCGCAATTCACGACCGATGCGCGAGTGCTGGCGTTCCAGTCTGGTGCGGAGGAATGCTCGAATGTGGCATTGGACGCGCGTACAACGTTGCCCTTGCCTCACTCCCCAATTTCACCGAACCTGGCGATCTCTCTCCGAGTGCACGCTATTGGGCGCGCGACGTCGTTACTCCGCCCTGGACGATGAGCGAAAAAGGCACGGTGAGTGTGCCGCTCGCTCGCGCGGGAATCGGAGTGGATGTCGACACAGGATTCATCGATGACTTGACTGCGCGGCAGGAGACATTCGCTGCGCGCTGAAGACTTTCAGTCCGCTACGATGGAGTCGCGAAGCCTGGCGCGCCGCAGCTTGCCAGATGCTGTTCGTGGCAGCGGCGCAGTTACGAAAACGATTTCCCGCGGCACCTTGTAGCCCGCGAGTCGTGTTCGGCAATGTTCGATCAGCCCGGAGCCGTTGAGTTCCGCCTCGTGAGATGCGGCAGCCATCCGTACGATTGCGACAATGCGCTGCCCCCACGCATCATCGGCAACACCCACTACGCACGCCTCCTCGACCAACGGATGCGCGAGCAACGCCGCCTCTACCTCGGCGGGATAGACGTTCTCTCCGCCAGTGACGATGAGATCGTCCCGGCGATCGAGCACGTACAGGAAACCGTCTGCGTCGATGCGGCCCACATCACCCGTGTGAAGCCACCCTCCCACTATCGCGGTTGAAGTGTCATCCGGACGACCAGCATAGCCCGCCATGACGATTGGACCTCGCACGAGAATCTCACCTTCCTCACCTGGAGCCGGATCACGATCGCTGGGAGCTCCTATTCGGATCTGATTCGGATACAGGACCCTGCCGGCCGAGCCATGCCTGCGCCCGGCGGCGTCGGGAGAGATCGTGACGACCTGCGAGCAGGCTTCAGTGAGACCGTAGGTCTGAACTACTGGCACGCCCACCGATGCACACCGCTCGAGCAACGAGGTTGGAACAGGTCCACCGCCCACAAGGACGCATCGGAGCGTGCGTGGATACGGCGCATCACTCCTGGCGTCGAGCATGCGCTGCAGCATCACGGCAACGACAGACACCATCGTCACGCGGTTGTCGTCGATCGCGGCGTTGACTGCCCTGGCGTCGAATCGCTCGTGCACTACAACGGTGGTGCCGTAGATGGCTGATCGCATGAGGATCGACAAGCCACCGACATGAAACAAGGGCAGGCACGCCAGCCAGCGGTCGTCGGTGGTTGTCCCGAGGTTGAGGGCGGAGCCGATGGCGCTCCACCAGAAGTTGCCTACGGTGAGCATCACGCCCTTGGGCTGCCCGGTCGTGCCCGATGTGTAGATGATTGCCAGCACGGACTCGGAGGGATGCTCGTGGCGAACGGGCGCGTCGATCTCGTCTACCGAGTCGAGTTGGCGAATTCGCGGCATGTTCATCTCGTCCGAATCGACCTTCACGATCGCCACCGCTGGATTGTCCCCCAGCGCTTCGGCAATTTGAGCGAGCGTGCGGCCATCTGACACAAGAAGGCGCGGCTTCGCGTCGGCGAGCTGCCATGCGATTTCGGCATCACTGAGGCGAACATTCAAAGGGACGAGCGTAGCGCCGAGTCGGAGCGTAGCATGGGGAAGCAGCGCTGCTGCGAATCCGTTATCGAGCAGCGTGGCTACGCGGTCGCCCTCGCGTACACCGAGAGCGGCAAGGCGGCGCGAAGTGATAGTCGCGTGCCGGTCGAGCGCTCCGAATGTCCATGTTTTTTCGCCTGCAACGAGGGCATCGCGATCAGGTGTGCTTGCCGTGCGGTTCGCAAGCCAGTCCGGGAATGCGGTAACGTCGGTCATGACAGTGTCATGAGCAATACTTTAGCGGGAGCGACTGAGCGCAGCGCCGAGCGCAAGCAAGGCGCCGAAGGCCAGGAGTAGTCTTCCGGTTCGCTCGAGTATCGGATTCAGGTCGCGACCGGCAGCTCCTCGAAGGACGGTTCGCACCAGTCCGATTGCCATCGGCAATGTGAGCAATGGCAGAACGAGCAATCGATGGTGATCGTCGGAAAGTGAGAGTAACAGCGGGATGGCGAAAGCAATTGCCGCCGACGTCGCGTATTGTACCTGCGTCGCACGAGCACCGATAAGTACGGCGAGCGTTCGCTTTCCCGCCACTTTGTCGGTGGGGAGATCGCGCAGATTGTTCACCACGAGGATGTTCGTGACGAGCAGTCCGACGGGCACCGACAGCAGGAGCGCCAATCCACTCCACATGTCTGTCTGCAGGTAGGTAGTTCCCGAGACCGCGATAAGTCCGAAGAACACGAACGTGAAC
>JBKJRW010000199.1:0-19732 GCA_046593165.1 Gemmatimonadaceae bacterium | reverse complement strand
GTCAGGGCGTTCTCTCGTTGCTTTGGCTCGTCGTGATTAACCGGTGCCCGGTCTCTCTCGTCACTGCGGCGGCGAGATTTGGCATCAGCATGTCGACGACCCGTGGATTGACTCGCTTCCAGCATGCCCGCTGATAAATCGATTCCGACAACCGAACCCTGCGGACCGACATGTCTTGCGGCGCTGCGCGTCCCAACTCCCGACCCGCAACCCACATCAAGTGCATGTTGACCAGATGTGAGTTGGGCGACTCGGCAGAGATGTTCTGCCAGGGGATCTCCGAGCCGCGCTACCCAGTAGTTGTAGATGCGTGCAACTTCCATGTCATAGCTCGAGGCATCGTCGTCTTTCCAACTGCGGGAAGACATCCGCTAGCCCTCTCCGCGGAGCAGTGTTGAAACCTGGATCACTGCGAATCCGGGAAGACCCGGTGGAACTTCATCCAGAACGCGAATTCCTGAAGTTCGGCGGGTGACCCCAGGTGCAAATAAGCCTCCAGCGGGAAAGCCATGACCCGGGCTCCCCGCTCTATCATGTACTTCAGGATGTGATCGGCGCAGAGCTCGCGGCCAGAGTCGTCCGCAATGTTGTTCAGTTCTTCGAACACAGCTCCCTCATTGAACCAGAAAAACCCAGCGAGGCCCCGAACCTGGCCGTCAGGCTTTTGCTTGATGTGGATCCTGCTCGTCAGGCTGCCACTCGTTTCCACATACGTATGACTTCCGCCCGCAGCGCTCTGAAGCAGCGTCGGTTCAAAGGTGAAGATTACGGCATCCGGGCGTTCCCGGTCGAGGAATGCGTTAAATGCCCGGGAATCCCAGAGGCCGAATGCATCGCAGGATGTCAGGAAAAAACGAGCTTGCTCACGTAGAAAACCGCTGGCCATCTTCAAGGTCGCCAACTGGCTTGCGGTTGGTACTCCAATGTCGATGACCTGTTGTTCCATGACGCCATGCGCCTCGAGCATGCGGCTCATTGCGGCGTTGGCGATAAAAAAACGGGACCGACAACCAAACCGGTCGCCCACGTACCGGAACATGGGTTGCCTGTCACCAACAGGCATCAAGGCCTTTGGTACGGTGCCGAGCACTTGCATTCGCGCCCCCGAGCCGCCCATACAGCAGACGTTCACCGTATCTGAAGCCGGTGGTTTTTCTGCGAGCGTGCGGCACGTACGGACCCACCTCTGCAGATCTTCAAGCTGGGCCGGCACCCCCCAATGAACAAAGAAGTCGACGTCCTGAAGACGAATGTCCTTTCCGGCTTTGACGAGATCGTTGAAGAGCAGGCTCGGGAAGAATTCCCCGCTTACCTTGCGATCCTCCGCGATCATGACCTCCACCGCGCGCATCATGGCCTTCCCGTCGCGGACATAAAAAGCCCCGACAGAAAGCGGCTCGCTCATCCAATCTTCGCTGAACGAGCCCTTTTCCCGAATCTCCTGCAATCGGCCGGGATCGTGCGGCACGGGCCTGCAGAAAGCCGAGTAATTGCTTGCGACGAGGTGCGGGTGGAATTGTCGGCGTGTAAACACGACGCCATCCTCATCCAACAGGCTCTCGACTTCAGCGTAATCCCACGTCCAGAAAATATCGCAATAGGCGATAAAAAAGGCTTCCTCGAGCGGTAGCTCGGCGCGCGCCATGTAGATGCTGTAAGCAGGACCCAGGTCGTGGGACGGAACAAAATGGACCACGACCCCTGGTTGCCTTTGCAAAAACTCAAGCTGCTCGTCGGTGAGCAACGACCGATCGGCCAGAATTCGTTTGGTAACGTGTTCCGGGAACGCGTCGAGAACGTACTGGATCATCGGCTTGCCGAAGATCTGCAGAAACGGTTTGTAAGTGTCATACCCTGCCTGGCGAAACCGCTTTCCCTGGCCCGCCATCGGGATGAGCAGATTTATTGGAGGCCTCATTCCCCTTTCGAAATCATGCTATTAACCACCCTGACCTTGCCCTTCATCGCTTCGATGCTTGGGGCTTTTATTATCGACCACCCCGAGAACAGTTGACCGCCGGCGTTTCGGCAAAGCTCGATATTCTGCATGTTCAATCCGCCATCGCATTCCACGAGAAAGTCGCGGTCAAGCCGGCTTGCCAAATCGTGGAGGCGCGAAATTCGGTTCAGCGTTGAATATTGGAAGACCTGGCCGCCAAAACCGATCGGCACGCCCATGACCACGACCCAGTCCAGTTCCTGGTCTTTGATCAAGGCCTCCAGATTTTCATCGACGGAGTCGGAGGTCTCGATGACGATGCCCGGACGCAGGTTCAACCTGCGGATGATCTTGAGGGCGGAAACGGCTTCCTTGTAAATGCCACAAGCCCGGATGTGGATGGCGATTGCATTGACCCCCGCCTCTGCATACTGCTGAATCACCGAAAATTCCCCGTCCCTGGGATAGTGGGGGTTGGCCACCATCAGGTGCGCATGGATGACGGAGCTCGGGAAATGCTCCCGCAGGTAACGCACTTTCTCTACCCCGGAAAAACGGCGCGATATGAAGACTCCATCGCCCTCATCCACATGAAAGTGCCTGATGCCGGCGTCCCAGAGCGCGCTGAGCACCGGGCCGCGAAACTCCTCATAAGGAACCTCGATCATGGACGCCGCAAAGGCGCACCCGTGCCGGGAATCCGGCAGGCGTCGCTGTGACCTCGGCATCAGTTGACTGAGCTCGCGCTTCACTTCAGCCAAAACCGCCTCGATCTGCATGTCGGAGAAATCGTAGTCCTTGTACTGAAAATAGTTCGCATCCATGGACGAAATCTTCGGGCTGGCAATCGTCTTCAGGACACGGCCACAATGTTCCTTTAGAGCGCTGTAGAGTTTCTGCGATTCGCTCTCCGAGATACGGTCCATGTCGGGGCGAATAACCGGAAGCATCATCTTGGGCAGCGTGCTGCCTTCCTGGATCCTGCGGCTCAGTCGCATCGGCAGGTTCTCGACGATCGTGTCCAGGAAGTCGCCGGCGACATTGACCTTGTGGCAGCCGGCCGTGGCCGCCGACAGCGTATCCTGGTGGCTGAGGCTGGTGCCATGCAGCACGGACGATACGAACCCGTCGCCTTTCACTGCGTCGCGCCATTCCCGCGACAGCTCTACCCAGGGCCGCACTTCGTCAGTGCTGTGATGGCGGGTGCCGAGATTGCTGATGAAGAGCTTGGGCCGGGCGATGTGACAGGCGAACCCATGGTCCGCGAGCGCATCGCCGTACGTTTCGGCGAAAAGCCGGATATCTTCGGTTGACGGGACATAGGCCTCGGAGCCTCCAACATAGTTCAGCTCCGAGATGCAGACTTCCATGTCCTTGAGAAAGGTGTCGAGCGGCGACTCCATCAAGTCGAGCACCCACTCGTTCATGCGTTGGTAGACTCGAGTGAGGTCGGCTCGGTCTGGCGTCCTCAATTGAAAAAGGTCCGAGCCGTCCAGAACGACATGCGTGACACCGCCGGATTTTACTGCGTGCTGAAGAAAGCGTTTTGCCCGCTGGGGCGGGTGGTCATTGGCCACGTTAATGTGATCGAGCCCGATGCCGTAAAGTGGTGGCCGCTTTCCCGACACCAGATAGAGATCCCGGGCGGCGCGGCGTGCCGCCACTGTAAAATCCTCAACGCCGTTGTTCGGTTGCAGATAGCCGTGAAACGTCTTTTCCCCGTCGGTCTCCTTTTGTCCGACCGCATTGAAGGAACATTGCAGGACGATGGGGCAGCCGTGTTCTGCAGCAGCGTCCAGAAAGGCGCGGGCATCGAGCGAAGTCGGCCTTATGTCGTAAACATTGGCACCAAGCACCGCCGAGCGCTCGTTGCGCAAGGCGAGCCAAAGATAGACCTCGGCCAGTATGCTCGAGCTGAGCCCGGTGAATTCGCTCAAGCTCAACGACTTCTGCGCGCCGTCGGGGACATCCGTCCACAAATCGGCCGTGGGCAACGCGAAGCCGGGAAACAATGCGTCCAGGAACTCGGTGGTCCGCTTGCGAAGAATCCGATAAGGACTTCTCAGCAAATGCGCCATCTCGACGAGCACCTGGTCGATCGCTTCCTGATCGAAGATGTTGCCGAATATTGCGCCATCCTTGATAGCAAGACGCGGGCAGTGCTGCTGGACGTAGGCGCTCACCTGGGCTTTCTCATGCTCAACCATCTGATCGTAGGCGTCCTGACCCGCCTGAGTGACATCGACGCGGTCGATGGGCGTCGTCCACTGCCGGCGGAATTCACGAAAGAGCTTTCTGAGCGCCGGATCGGAGGTCTTAACGGCGATTAAATAGTTGCCGACATGAAGGCTTGGGACACCCTCCACTCTGAGACAATATCGAAAGAATCTGATTTCCCTGTGCAGGGCGAAGCGATGAATCCAGACGCCGCCGTCCTGAAGGATGGCCGTCAAGACCCTGGAGGCTGAGATGTTTTCCTGCTCTCTACCGATAAATACGGGATCGATCTCGATCCCCTCCAGGAAAGCAGGAACAGTAAACTGAGTCGGTAAGAAGACCTTCAGCTTCGACGTAGCCGGAGCAACGTCGGGCTTGTCGGTGCCGTCTCGGAGCGTGAGTTCAGACGTGCCAATACCGCCCAGCGATCTTTCAATGCGGATCCACTTGACGCCACCTTCCCAAAAAATCCCGACCCGCAAGCTATCGCGGTCGACTTCGGCCAGGACGGTCATCGCCGTGCGATCGGATACAGGGTTGTAAATCTCGATTCCAAGGGTGAGCGGCAGCTTGCGGTGATAAACGTGATAAAATGCGTCGGTGTGAGAAAGCCGCGAGCGAAGCGAGGATGCCTGAAAATCGCGATTGAGGTTCTCCGTCGCGCGCGTCGCAAGGGTTTCGAGGTCCTCATCCACCTCTTCAACCGCGACTCTGAGATAGTGGCCCACCATCTTGTCCCAATTGAGCACGGCCTGAACGGCCGCGTTCAGGATGTGGATGAGCTCGGCTGGAACCAGCCTGGACTCGGAGAATGCGTACGCAGGGATATCGCCCAGATCCTGTAGTCGCCTCGGCGTGGCGATCGATTCCTGTGAGCTCTTCTGTAGCCACTCGGCCATCGCGTCGCCGGTGACAATCATCGGGCTGTGGTAGTTGGTGTTGTCGATGATCAAGTCGGCATTGAGACCAAAACGAGCAAGATGATGATTGAAACTCGGCAGGTCCGTGTGCCAGAAATAGTGCACCGCGTCGTCTGGACTTCTGTAGCCCTTGACTCGGTTCACCTTGCGGGCAAGCAGCTCGCTCGGCTCGCCGAGCAGCACGATGTTAAGATCGATCAGGGCATCCAACTCATTGCGCAGCGTGTAGTGACCCTCGATCAGGACAATCATTCCCGCCTTAAGGGCTACCGATTCTTTCCCGGTAATCGTGCCTCCGGCCGCCCGGGAATAGAGCTGGTCCAGCTCGACCTGCTGGTCGTCTGAAATCCCGAGTTGAACCTGACGGTTGAAATTCGCGATCGCTGCCAGGAGTTTTTGCGCTACATCGAGCCGCATGTGTAGTTCGCCTTCGAATTCGAAGGCAGCTCCTGTCTGACGCAGGTGCCCAACATCGGCCTCACGTTCAGCGCGGTCCCTGAGCGCCCAATCAAGCTGAAAAGTCCAGGTCGTAAGCCCGCATTCACGCAACGCCGCCGTCAGCGCGTCAGTGAACATAGTCTTGCCAGCGGCAGTCGGCCCGTCGATGCCGATCACCGTAATGCGCCCCGAGTCGAGCGCACGCAATCCAATTATTTCGTCAACGATCTTCTGTAGTGCCTGCATAAATCCTCAGACTGAGCCAGCAATCGACCGCGCTACTTCAACGTGTTCCTCTCTGCGCCCTGGTAGATGAGGAGTCCTCCCTCGAGCCGCTCAGGATATCGCTCCCGGAGATATGCGCGTAACTGGCTGAAGTCGGAAGCACGCTTTTCAGGCAGAACAATCAGGTAGGGCCGCTTGGCAGCCGCGCTGGCAGCCTCCAGCTTTTCGGGTGTATCCAGGTGGAACGTCATGGGGCGGTCGACATAATACTCGAGCACTCGGTCGCCCTCGATCGGCAGGAAAACCGGGTCTCGGAGCGTTGTGTGGGCGGCCACGGCTTCGCCAAACCTCCGCAAAGCCCGGCCGTTGTACTCGTCGGCGCGATAAAGCGACAAGGTCTGAATTGTAGCAACTGCAGATCCGACTACAGTCACGACACCAATGACGAGAAGTTGTGCGACTCTCCGGTTCAGGGTGCTTGCTACCCGGAACAAGGCAACGGCAGAGGCCAGTGCGACACCCGGCGCGTATGGGCGGGCAAAAAATTTGTGACCGGGCAGGTGTCCAGGGAAGGCAAGGGCATAGAGCAAACCGTACGACAAAAGTATCGCGATGCACCAGTCCGCAACCTTCAGGCGTTTCCCCCAGAAGTCCCTGAGGAAAAAAACAACCCAAATGGCGGTCAGCGCGACGAACGGAAACGTGTATAGCGTCCAGATATGCTTCAGATGGGTCACCATGATCGCACCGCGGTCCGTTCCGAAGTTGACGGTACGCTTCAGAAACCGGTCGGCGAGTGGCTCGTAGACTTCGGGAGCCCGACCCGACAATGCGATCGTTCGATGCATGAAAAAAAGGCCAAGCACTATCAGCGCGAACACCGGGATCATCAACAGCCGAGCCCTCATTCCGCGGCCCCACGCTGACCGATGAACGAGCCAGCCATGCGCAACAATGCCGGGGATGACGAGATACGTGAACCAGGCTGTCATGCACCCGAGGACCAGCGAGATCGCGCAGAGCGCGTAGTCCCGATCGCGACCGCTGCTGACCCATCGCCTGTACCCTTCGACTGTCAGCGCCGTGAAGAAGATGGACATCGAGCCGTTCGGGTCGAGATGTGTGGCGTAGTATGCGTCGACCGGCAGCACCGCCATAAACACCAGGGCGCAAAGCGCTGTGCCTTTGCCGAACGCCGCCCGGGCGAACTCGAACACGAGCCCCATCGTAAGGAGCGAAAAGATGAGCGGGAACAACCGCGCACTCCATTCGTGCACATCAAAAGCATGGAAGCTCACCGAGGTGAGCCACATCACCAGGAGTGGGTGATGGAAGTAGATCTCGAATTGACTGGGGTCGACGATGCCTGTGTTGACCACGGGCGCGAATGCGGTGCCGAGGTAGCCGTAGCGGAGGAAATTGCGCGCCACGTTGCTATAAAACGCACCACCCCACGCCACGTGACCCGCAGTCCAGGCTTCCGTGAAGGTCTGGCTTCGAAGAGCGAGCCCGACAATGAAAATCAGGAAAACCGCTACCCAGAATGCCCACTGGCGATTTTTTTCGCGATCCGCGTACCGAACGACGGCTGGTATCAGGTCCGGTTCCCCCATGAGGTCCCCTTCATGGCTCGTCTGGTTCGACGAGTGGCAGCGGGAGATTGATTCCGGCCGGAATGATAGCGTCGGCCCGGAACGATTGCAACAAAAGGGTGGGGACGCTCCTTTTTACTTCGCGCATCGATGTGGCGTCGTGTTATTTATTGTTGCATATGCTCTCGCACCAGTCACCCCCGTCTCACACCACGCCGTTCGGTAATCAACCCGCGATGTCGTTGGTCATCCCTTGCTACGACGAAGCGCAGAACCTCCCGCTTCTGATAAACCGCATCGAAGAGTCGTTTGTCGGCGAGCACGAGGCCGAGGTCATTCTCGTGGACAACGGGTCCAGGGACGAGACCTCCGCCATCCTGGCATCCCTCGCTGGACACCCGGTGATCCGATCGGTGAGGGTGGACGTCAACCAGGGCTATGGTTACGGAATACTCGCCGGGCTGCGAGCCGCCCGCGGGCGGTTCCTGGGGTGGACCCATGCCGATATGCAGACCGACCCCGCCGATGCCCTCCGCGCGCTCGCCCTCGTTCGCTGCGCGAACACCGATGCTCTGTATGTCAAAGGTCGTCGCTACGGGCGTCCCTTTAATGACGTCGTGTTCACATTGGGGATGTCGGCCTTCGAGACCCTCCTGCTCGGCACCTGGCTCTGGGATATAAACGCGCAACCGAACATTCTGTCCCGACCGTTTTATGAAGCGGTTGCCAACGGAGCCCCCCATGATTTCTCTCTCGACCTGTACTTCTATCATGCCGCTCGCCAGCATGGCCTGCGCATGGTGAGATTTCCGACCCGATTTGGAGAGCGAGCGCACGGGGCGTCCCACTGGAACGTCAACTGGGCTGCAAAAAAGAAGTTCATCACGCGCACGTTGAAGTACAGCCTCGAGCTACGCAAACGCGTGTCGCTGACGAGCGCCCCATGAAGCTCATTGCCCACCGACGAAACACGCTCACCGAGCTGAACGCGACACCGCCGGGGTGCGGGGTCGAGGTGGACGTCCGGTCGTCCGGCGACCGACTGACCATCCACCACGATCCTTTCCAGGCGGGTGAGTCGTTTGACGCCTGGGTCGAGGCGTACCGACACGGCACACTCATCCTCAACGTGAAGGAGGAAGGGCTCGAGGACCGGCTGATCGCGTGCATGCGGGATCGAGGGATCGACGACTATTTCTTCCTGGATCAATCGTTTCCCTTTCTCGTCAAAACGGCATCGAAGGGCGAGCACCGGTGCGCAGTGCGCGTGAGCGAGTTCGAAGCATTGGATACCGCTCTGGCCCTCGCGGGGAAGATCGACTGGGTGTGGGTCGATTGTTTTTCCCGATTCCCTCTCGACCGCGTGGAGTGGCTGCGCCTGAAGGATGCGGGCTTCCGCCTCTGCGTCGTCTCGCCCGAACTGCAAGGCCGGGTTTCCGAGGCGGAGATCCTTGCCCAGCGGTCGTTGTTCGCCGGGTGGGGACTGGAGCCGGACGCCGTGTGCTGCAAGCTGGCGATGATCCCGGTGTGGACGCGTGCACTTGCGGAGAACGGCAACGATGAATGAGATAAATTCGCCAGAGGTCTCGGTCGTCATTCCGTCCGTGAATGGTTGGCCGGACCTTGATCGCTGTCTCGCCGCGCTGGGACAAGAGCGCGCGGGAACACGACTTGAAGCGCTTGTTCCGGAAAGGTGCGGCGCTGCAGTCCGTGAAGCCGCCACTGAACGATACCCGTGGGCACGCATCATCCCGGTTCCGCCGTCGACGACGATTCCGCAGATGCGTGCCATCGCTTTTCGTGAGGCTCGCGCTCCCACTGTCGCGGTCATCGAGGACCATGTGATCGTTCCCGGCGGCTGGGCGCGGGCGATGCTTGCGGCACGGACCTCCGAAGTCCAGGTCGTGGGCGGAGGGCTGGTGAATGCCGCGAGCGACGGCGTCGTGGACTGGGCAGCCTGGCTCTGCGAGTACAACCATCTCGCCGGGCCAGTGCAGTCCGGTCCTGTCGATGCGATTCACGGAAATCACACGGCCTACGATCGCGAATTGCTTGTCGAATTCAAGGACGTTGTCGAGTCTGGACGATGGGAAGACGCGCTGCACTCGGCCTTGCGAGAGAAGGGCATCATTTTATGGAGCCGGCCTGACATCGTCGCAGGCCACGAGAAGCATTACACAGTTGGCGAATACGTGACTCAGCGGTTCTACTACTCCCGCGCCTATGCTGCGATGCGCGCGACAAACGTGAGCGCGGCACGACGTTTCGCGTACGGGCTGTTTGCATTCACTCTTCCGCCGTTGCTGTTCTATCGCATCGTGTCACGGGTTTGGAACGGCCGGCTCTATCGCTCGCGTCTCTTCGCATCGCTCCCGCTTCTGGCACTCTTCACCTGCTCATGGGGATTGGGCGAGGTAGTGGGCGCGTGGTTTGGAGACGGTGGCGCGCTGGCGAAAGTCGCCTGATGAATCAGGGCGCGAACGCGCCGTCTGAGCGAGCGTTGTCCGTGGTGATCGCATGCGACGGCGCTATCGACCGACTGCCCGAGCGGCTCGAAGCACTTGCGCGGGCCTGCCGGGGATTGTCAGCCGATGTTTTCGTGGTCCACGCCTCCGGCACATCCGTGGCACTGCCCGACGATCTTCCAATTCCGACAACTCGTGTTACTGCTCCGTCGTCGCTCGTGCCCGTTCTCTGGGGGTATGGTATTTCCGCGGCCCGGGGCAGAATTGTTGCGCTCACAACCACACAATTTCGCGTGCGTGACGGGTGGGCGCGTGCATTGTTGGCCGAATTCAATTCCAGTCGCATTGCCGCTGTCGGGGGGCGCATGGCACTTGCCGCAAATGCCGGAATACTCGAAAGGGCGGTCTTTTTGATTCGTTATTCCGAGCACATGGGATCTGCCGACCGTGGAGGGCCCCGCGAGATCGCTGGCGATAACGCGGCATATGTGCGAGACGCAGTTGTCGGAGTGTCGCCGAATCTCGAAGGCGGTTTCTGGGAGGTCGACGCTCACCGGTTATTGCGAGCGGGAGGTGCGAAAATATGCCGGGCGGTAGATGCCGTGGCTGAATTTGCCCCGGAGCTATCGTTGGGCGCGATGCTGTCGAATCGATTCGTTCACGGGAGTCATTTCGGCGTCTACCGGGTACGCGCGCTCGGCTGGCCGCGTTGGCGTGCGGTCGCCGTAACACCGCTCGTGCCGGCGGTACTCCTGGTGCGAATCCTTGGACGGATGCGGCACGCAGGACAACCCGTACGTTCGGTACTGATCCTTTTCCCCGCACTCATGCTGCTTTTATTTGCGTGGGCGGCGGGTGAGGCGCACGGCGCGCTTTCACAAGCCAGCAGTGCCAACGACGCGTGACGTTCGTGCAACCTGAACTTTCGATCGTGATCGCGTCGCTCCAGCCGGGACCGGTCATCTTCGACTGCCTGTCCGCACTCGAAACACAGCGACGACCTGATATTGAAGTCCTGGTCGTTGATGGATCCGCAGATGGCACAGTCGAGCGTGTTCAATCGCGATTCCCCTGGGTGCGGATAATCGAAGCGCCAACGGCCCGGTCTCTTCCAAAGCTGCGAGGACTCGGCATGGCTGCGGCGTCTGCGCCGATCATCGGCGTTCTGGACGCCTGGTGCCTGGTAAATGATGGATGGATAGAGCAAGCGATGCGCATCCATCGAGAGCGCCCGGAACTTGTCGCCGGCGGCGGCGTCGAGCTCGCGGAGACGGAGCGGGGCAGCTTGACGGCATGGGCCACGTATCTGTTCGATTACTGGGAGTTCGTGCCGCCCTTCCCCAGCGGATACGTCGATGTCCTCCCGGGCAACAACATCACCTACAAGCGCGCTGCTCTCGCGGACAACGATACGCTGCGCACACTTGGCTTCTGGAAGGCGTTTACGAATGCCCGATTAATGGAGTCAGGGCAGCGGCTTTGGGCATCTCCAGGATTGGCGCTGAAGTTGCGGCGGCGATTGCCGCTAATGCGTTTTTTTATCAGCAGATACCATCACGGCCGCTCGTATGCAGCGATGCGGGTCGCAGGCGCACCGTGGCTGAACCGTTGGACCTGGGCATTCGTTACACCTGGGCTACCGATACTATTCCTGGCGCGACAGGTTCGCGGCCTGGCTTCAAAGCGCGGTTCTCGCGGATGGTTCGTAGTGTGCCTCCCATTACTGCTGGCCTTTCACATGAGCTGGGCCTGGGGCGAGTTGTGCGGATATCTTGGCGGTGCCGGACGAAGCCATAACGCCATCAGGTCTTGAGAATGGGCGTTCGGTCGTTGTTCTGGGTCCGCACACACGGCGTAGCGCGGTTGACATAACCCTTTGCGGCCCTAAATTCCGCCCTCTCACACCCCCCATCCCGATGTCAGCGTTCTTCGCCGAGTTGGCGCTTTTTGTCCGCGCCCACAAATGGCTGATTCTACTGCCTCTTCTTCTGGTCGCCATCACAGTCGCGTTGCTGCTGATCGTCTTGTCGCGACGGTCTGACCTCGCACCCATGATCTACACCCTCAACCCGGTCGACCTATCGGGACTGGCCACTTCCATCCTGCCGGCGTGAGCGAGGGCTCAGTACCCACCGCCGAACGCCGCACCTGGGAGGCGCTCGACAGCAGCTCTCTGGTGCGCCTGGCGACTCGAATCCTCTGGATAGCTTTTGGATACGCAGTCGTCTTGCTGGGATGGGGAATCTACCCCCACGCCCGGTGGATCCATCCGAGCTCTCAGGCGAAAGCCTACCTCGTCCCCATGGCCGTGATCGTCCTGCTCGCGGCGGTGCTCTCAGCGCGGGCGATGTTTCGGATAGCTGCAGCGCTGTTCCTCGTCCCGATGGTGATCGCCCTCTTCGCGGCGAATCTCGTATTCGCCCTTCCGCACCGCACCGTCCATATGAGGGGATGGAGGGTCATGGCCTTTCGCAACCGAGAGGCGGTCGCATCTAGCCTTCAGAAACAGGGGATTCGAGCCTACCCCACCGTGAGCCCGGCCGAGCATCAGTTCGGTGAGCGGATGAGGCAGGTGGGAGGTAAGGAAATCCTTCCACTGGCCGGCATCTCCCGAGTTCGCACGATCATGTGCGAAGAGGGCGGTCTCGTGGTCGCGTACGACAGTGACGACCATGGATTCAACAATCCAGCGGGCCTCTGGCGGCCCGACTCGGTGGATGTCGCCCTCATCGGAGACTCATTCGTCTTCGGGTCTTGCGTCCACACGCAGGACCATTTCGCGACGCTCGTACGCGATCGCATCCCACGCACGCTCAATGTCAGCGCACAGGGCATCGGCCCTCTCTCCGAACTCGCGCTGCTTCGCGAGTATGTAGCCAGAGTGCGCCCGAAGCGCGTGCTCTGGTTCTTCTTTGAAGGAAACGACATGGAGAACCTGGAAGCCGAGAAAAACTACATCCTCAGGAATTACTTCGATTCGTCTTTCACGCAGGATCTCGCCTCCAGGCAGAAGGCGGTAGACAGCACTCTGACTGTCTACGCCGACTCACTGATGCGGGTGGGTGCCCGGTCGAAGTCGTTTCGCCATCGCGCGCGCGACCTGATCCTTCTCCGTGATTTGAGGCTGGCGTTCAATCTCGAAGTAGCTACAGCCGAGCGTTCGACAACACGTTCGACAACACTTGACTTCGTAACGCTGCGAAAAGTGCTGGCGGAAGCGAAGCGCACCACCGAGGAATGGCGAGGCACGATGACGCTCGTCTACCTGCCCGAGGAGCACCGGCTAGACTCCGATGCGCGACAGTCGATCCGCACCGCCCACGACATCGAGGCGGTCCATTCGAACGTCGTGCAGATCTCGCGAGACCTGGGGTTGTCCGTGATTGACGTCGGAGCGATGTTCACTAAGGATCCCCACGCCCGCGCGGTATTGTGGCGCCCGCGAAGTCATTACAGCCCTTATGGCAATCGCGTCCTTGCTAATACCATCCTCGCCTATCTCCGCAGAACGTCGAGCCGATAGCCAGAACAGGTGCCTGCGCTGAGTAACAGCTCCCCCGACAAGGGGCAGGAGACCACGCGGTACTACGGATGGTACGCCAATCGACCACGCGGGATGCGGCACCTGGCGGAGCCCGCAGTTTCGGGTCCGCACATTTCTATTGGCCGTTGACATTTCGGGTCCGCACGTTTGCGCCGATGGGGTCTTCAGCTTAACATTGGCGTCCCCATGAAGCCCGCCCCAGAATCAATATGACCCCCATGACGACGTTCGTCTGGCTGGTCCTGGTATTCATCCTCGCCGTCGCCGTAACGCTTGTGCTGACGCCGGTGGTGATCAAGGGCGCGGCCGCCCTCAAGCTGTTCGATTCGCCCGACGGCGAACGGCGAATGCATGAGGAGCCGGTACCGCGGCTGGGCGGTATCGCCGTCTATCTCGGCGCGGCGGCGGCAGCCTGTCTCATATTCGTACGCACATCGCCCCGGTTCACGACACCCGGGCCGTTAGGCGACGAACAGATTCGCTTTCTCACCGGAGCGTTCCTCGGCTCCGCCTTGATGTTTCTCACGGGCCTCGTGGACGACGTCCGCGGACTTTCGGCGGGCCCGAAGTTCCTGGCCCAGATATGTGCTGCCGGAATCGCGTACTATTTTGGCGCGAGGCTCGGGATGATCGCCCTCGGGTACGGCGAGGGTGTGTCGATGGGGCTACTTGAGCTGCCGTTGATAATGATCTGGATAGTCGGCGTCACGAACGCGTTCAATTTCATCGACGGCCTCAACGGGCTTGCGGGCGGAATCGCCGTGGTCGCGTCGGCGACGATCTTCATCGCTGCTCTCGCACTTGGCAACAATGCGGTCCTTGTCCCCGCCGTCGCGCTGGCCGGAGCCCTGCTGGCCTTCCTCAGGTTCAACTTTCCGAATGCAAGAATATTTCTTGGCGACTCGGGAAGCATGAGCATCGGATTTCTGCTTGCGGTTCTGTCGCTGAGAGCGGCGGAGAACTCCTATGGAGCAGTGCTTGTCGCGGTTCCCCTGCTTGCCGTGTCAGTGCCTCTCCTCGATGGTGCCCTGGCGATCGTGAGGCGCTGGCTGCGTCACGTGCCTGTGTCCGGGGCGGACGCACGGCATATTCATCACCGTCTTCTGGCCCTCGGTCTTTCGCCCCGGCGAACTGCGATAATCTTGTGGGGGATGGCGGGCAGCATGGCGGGGTTCGGCCTTCTCATCGCACTCACGAAGCCCTTCGTCGCCACTTCCATCGCGATCCTCGGTCTCGTCGGGCTCGCCGTACTCGTGATCTACGGCACGAACCTGCTCTCGTATCATGAACTTCTCGTGGCCGGAGAGGTGCTTATGTCAGCGCCGGCGCGCGCGCGTCGCGTGATCAGCGACCAGATCCTTGCAGTCGATCTCGCCTCGATGCTACAGAAAGCCGAGGGCATCGACGGAGTGTCGAATGTTCTGGCGGGCGGGGCCAGTCAATTTGGATTTCTCGGAATGGAACTTTCGGGAGAAGGAATTCAGGCAGGTCAGATGGTCGAGCGATTCCACTCCGAAATATGGGCATGGAAGCTCGACTATCCCGTTCGGATCGAAAGGGAAGGACGCACAGTTTCCTATATCCTCAGCATCTGGTGCAGTCCTGAGCAGAGCACGCGACCTTATGGAGCGGAACGAGTTGCTCGCATCCTTGGCCCGGCGCTTCAATACTGGTTCGAGATGCATCACGGCGTGGACACGTCGACCGACGAAGCCCGGGCGCTCCACTCGCTCAAGACGCTCACCAGGCGCCGGCTGAAAATCAGGTAGCAGATTTGCGTTCAACGGCACTCCACTTGAGTGCAACGCATGATAACTTGCGGTTGAATGCTAGACTTTCATAACCACCTGATCCCGGGCGTTGACGACGGGGCCGCGACCATCGCCGAATCACGTGCGGGGCTCGCCGCGATGATCGCTGACGGCATCACGGAGATCATTGCGACGCCACATATTACGGCATCTCTCGCGGTGAGCCCTTCGCTGGCACGGTATGAAGCCAGGGTAGCCGACGGGTGGAGCCGGCTTCAGTTGATGGTATCTCAAGAGTTTCCCGACGTGCCGATACACCGCGGGTTTGAGGTGATGCTCGATGTACCGCATCCCAGGCTTGACGATCCGATTTTCAGGCTGGCAGGCACGTCCTTCGTATTGGTCGAATTTCCATTCATGAACATCCCGCCCAACAGCGCTTACGCGCTGCACGAGCTCGTCGATGCGGGTCTCATACCGATCATCGCTCACCCCGAGCGATACTCGAACATGGAGGCAAACCTCATGTTGATCGAAGAGTGGCGTCTCGCGGGCGCTTACCTGCAAATCAACGCTGGCTCGCTCGTGGGCGTTTACGGGCCGCGCGCGCGAAGCCTCTCATGGATGATGCTCGAAGAGGGGGACGCCGATTATCTATGCAGCGACTACCACTGCCGCGGGCGTTGCTCAATTGGCGCGGCGCGGGCGGCATTCGTCGAACGCGGTCTCGACTTTCAGCTTGCAACGCTCGCCGCGAATTCGCTCGGAATTGTTCGCGGCGTGCGGCCCCGGCCAGTTGCTCCGTTCGTCACCGAAGCGCCGTCGAGGTGGAAGCGACTGCTGGGGCTAGGGAAGCGGTGAACCGGGTATCCCCGATACTACGATTCTGACGGCGCGTAGTCGTATGTGTACTGACTGCCGTACAGCGGGACCTTTGCATCTGGATCATTCAGCACAGCTCCCACGATTCGGGCGCCAACTGCCTTCAGCTGATGCATGGCCTGCTGCGCGGCTTCGCTTTCCGTCGAGCCCGCCTTCAGCACCACCACGACTCCATCGGCGAGTGTCGCCAGAATAGCGCCGTCGGACGCGGCAAGAATTGGCGGCGTGTCGAGTATGATCAAGTCGAACGCCTCCGAGAGAGACTGCAGCGCTGCGCGCATTTTCTGTCCGCCGAGCATTTCGGACGGGTTGGGTGGCGCAACGCCGGCGGGTAGAACGTAGAGGCCAGGCATCTCGGTCGGCTTTACCGCCTCGTCCTGATCAACCTGGCCCAGCAGAAGCTCGGTGAGCCCCGGACTACGCGAAAGATTGAACGCTGCGTGAAGGCGCGAGCGCCGCAGATCGCAGTCAATGAGAAGGACGCGCAAATTCTGCTGCGCAAACGCGATGCCGAGATTGCTGACCGTCGTAGTCTTTCCTTCGCCGGGTGATGCGCTTGTGACAACCACCGTTCGCAGCGCCTGTACCGCCTGGGAGAACATGAGATTGGTGCGCAGCGTCTTGTAGGCTTCAGCACCGGGCGAGCCAGAGTCGGCCATCGTCACCAGAGTTGGACGCTTCTTCCCGGGCCGGCCTTTCGACTTTCCGCCGGTGCGCGACGGTAGCGCGAATCGCGCCTTCACGCCCCCGCCAGCAAACCGGGGAATCACGGCGAGGCTGGGAACCTGAAGAATTCTGTCGATATCGGTTCTCTTTCGAATCGACGTGTTCATGCCATCGACGAGGATCGATGCTCCGGCTCCAAAGAGGAGTCCGAAAAGCACGCCCATGATGATTTTTCTCGGGATACCCTTAGGCAACGGATATCCGGGCGTGTTGGCAAGATCGACGATCTCGACCTGGCCGGCGGCGACCGCCTCGGCCATCTTCGCTTTTTGAAGCTCGGACTGCAACTGGTCGGCGACCGTCTGCACGGACTTCACCTGTTGTTGCAACTGTGCTTCCTGCGCCTCGAATGCCGGGGCCGACGCGATCTTGGTCTGGCCCTGCGCCTTGAGGTTGTCGAGCGCCTCGAGCTGGGCGTCAAGCGACTGAATCTGACTCCGCACGGCCGCGAGAAGCTGAGTGGTGGCAGCAGCGATTCTGGTGTTGATGACCATCACATCCGGGTTCGTGGTCGCCGCACCCGCCGTCATCAGACTGTCGCGCGCCTGCTCCGCCATGCTCATCTGCGCGTAGGCGCGGGAAACGACTGGGTTGCCCGCCATTCCTGGAGACGCGATGAGGATCCTGAGTGTGTTCTGGGTGTCCTCCGGCCTTTGTGCCTGGGCCAGAAGCATTTCGAAAGTTCGCTTCTCGGCAGCCATCTGTGACCGTTTCACATCGATGTCGAGAAGCCCGGCTTCCTGGGCGCTGCCCTGTGTCTTGGAGCTGAACACGCGCTGCCCGCTGCGATAGCTCGTAAATGCGCCGGTTGCCACGCTCACCTGAGCTTCGGTCTGGCGAAGCTGGTTCTCAAGAAAAATACGCCGTCGGGTGGATTGTTGTTGGGCGCTACTGGTGCTGTAGGCAGCGAACGCTTCGGCCATCGCGTTCACCAATCTCTTTGCCTGGTGAGGGTCGTTTCCGACATAAGTCATGTCCACGAGGTCCGTCTTCTGGCGGGGCAGCGCTCGCAGGCCCCCCACGGCCTCGCCTGAAGCAGACGCGACTGGAATGACCCTCAGTGGAAGTCTGGAAATCCGCGGCCGTTTTGCGACCGTCAGCGTAATACCCTCGACGGAAACAGGCTGGCCGTAAAGGGCCTCCGCGTTGCTCGCGCCGGCGACGGCCACGACGCTCGCCGGCCCAAAGGTCAAAATCACCGAATCCGCAGTGGCATCCGCAGCGACCTTGACAGAATCGATCTCGTCCGGAAACGGAATCCCGGCTGGCGGCCGTAGCCGAAGCCCCGCCATTTCAACCGCGAGCAGCGCCACGGAACGGCTCATAAGAAGCTGGATCTGCGACGCCAGAGGGTCTGTCTCCCTGCCGATCATTGAACGTGTCTGCGGCATATCACCGGCTACTACGGCGTCGCGCCGGTCGGCGAGGCGAATCGTCGCTCCGATCTGGTACCGAGTTGGGAGTTTGTTAACGCGGTACAGGGTGACGCCGGTCGCAAGGAGCGTAATGCCGAGGAAAATCCACCACTGCCGGCGCAGGATCGCCAGGTAGTCGCGAATGCTCTTCGATTGCGAAGCGGGCTCGGGGTAGGTGTCGCCGTAGCCAGTCCCCGCACCGTTGGCGGCCACGTTGCCGAGCCGGACCTGGCGTTCGGGGTCGTAGGGAACGATGTCAGCCACTGTCTGCTACCGGATGAAGATGTTGGCGATGCCGACGAGCAAACCCATCGAACTCGCTACTGGGCCGACTACGTCGCGAAAGACGTTGCGCCTTCGGGGAACGAGAATCTGGTCGCCGGACCTGATCTGGAGCTGTCCGGCGCGCTCGTCGGCCTTGGTGAGGTCCACCACAACCTCCTGTCCATCTCGCAGGATACGGACCTTTCGGAGATTTGCGGCCTCACTGGCTCCGCCGGCAAGCGCGAGTGCTTGCAGAATGGTGGTCTGCGGGGGCACCGAGTAAAGATTGGGAGCCCGAACTTCGCCGCCAACTACGATCTTCACAAGCGCCATAATGATGAACTGGGGATTGGTAGTGTACCGGGTGAGGAAGACTCGTAGCCTCTCCTCCACCGCTGCCATTGGCATTCCGGTCACCTGAACTTCCTTGTAGATCGGATGCGTCACAGTGCCGTCGGCCGCTACGAAGAAATCTCCGCTCAGCTCGGGATTCCGCCACACCACTATCCGAATCTGGTCGCCGGGTGCAAGCCCGCCGGCGGAAGGATCCTGCGCCTGACCCTGAAAGGGAAGCAACGCCAGGATGGCTATCAATGCGGGAATGAATCTCTTCATTTGATTTATTGGGGGGAGGCGATAGGCACCACACGCCGCGGCGCAAAGGGAAAGTAAGCCATTCAACTTATCAGCGTGACGAAATCGAGTCCATATCGACGACCGCCGGGGTCCGCCTTACTATCAGATTATTGACCACCAGCGCGTCCATTCGGGTGCGGAAAAAGCAGTCGAGCGCCTGTTCGGGAGTATCCACGATCGGTTCGTTCTCGTTGAAGCTCGTGTTAAGCAAAACCGGCACGCCGGTAAGGGCTGCGAATTCGCTGATCAGCCGGTAATACAGCGGGTTTGTTCTGGCACTCACGGTTTGAAGCCTTCCGCTTCCGTCGGCGTGCGTCACGGCCGGTAGCACGTCTCTTTTCTCTTCCCGAATCGGGTAAACCTGCTGCATGAACGGGTCGGGCACCGCGCCAACGAAATACTCGTCGATGGCCTCCTCGAGGATCGACGGAGCGAAAGGCCGGAACTTCTCGCGGAATTTGATCTTCAGGTTGATGAGGTCACGCATGTCGGCTCGCCGGGCGTCCGCAAGAATGCTTCGATTCCCGAGCGCGCGCGCCCCCCATTCCATGCGCCCCTGAAACCAGCCCACAACATTTCCTTCGGAGATGAGCTTCGCCGTCGCCTTGCACACCGATGTCTCACCGTCGTGACGTGTACACTCGTACGTCCAATCGGCGTCCTTCCTCGCCGCAACGAGGCTCTCGATGTCGGAATCGGGATACTCCGTTCCCCAGTA
>JBKJRW010000108.1:0-9852 GCA_046593165.1 Gemmatimonadaceae bacterium | reverse complement strand
TGCCGAGCTGGAGGGTGTCACACGGCTGACAGGCCAGAAGCTGGTGTTGCTAAGCGCCAATAGCAGGCGAAGCCCGCGACGTTCGGCCGATTGCGGGGGCTACGTCCGATTCGGCTTCGGCTAGCCGCGAGGCGCGGGCTTCGCCTGCTGTTAGCAGTTAGCAGCACCAGCACTTGGCAGGTTAGCAACAGAGCGCGAGCAAATGGTGATTCCGCCCAAGGAATGATGCGCCCGGCACCGAGCCTTGCGCCTATCGTGTCAGCATGGTGTTTCGGCGAAAGCTCCTCGTGCTCGACAAGGCTCACGCTCTTTTTCTGGACATCAACCGGGCTGTGCCCGGTATTCGCAGAGCTCACCATCAGCCGCTCAAGCGACAACTTATCAAAACAGCGTTGTCCACGAGCTCGAATATTGCCGAGGGCCGGACGAAGCACAGCGAGCGGGAATTCCTGCGATTTCTGGATATCGCCCTGGGCTCGGCTGGCGAGCTTCAATATCAATTGAAAGCGGCGATCGAATGCGGAGCTCTAGTTGGAGACGAAAGCAGCGAGCTCAGACAACGGGCGGAAGAAGTTGCAAAAATGCTTCAAGGTTTAATTCGCCGCATCCGAGAAGACTTGAACGACGACGATTCCGCGTAACGCGCATGATCGCTGATCATGCTAAGGGCTAGTGTTGCTAATAGCTAGTTGCAGGCGAAGCCCGCGCCGTTCAGTCAAAAATCCCTGCCGCTTGAGTTTCATAGCTGCTGGCGTCAGCTCAGCGGCTCTCATTCGCTAGTGCTATTCCGCGCCGAAGAAGCGATACTGAAGAAGCGATACTGATGCATGTCGCGACGGTGAGTGCGGCGGACTACATGGCATGTGCTGCGCGATCCAGGCAATGGCTTTGCTGCAAGCGAACCACGTGTTAGCGAGGTAAACGGTGGAGAAAGTATGTCGCACGATTCGCTTCCTGTCTTCGGCGATTCTTTTGATGCCGTTGGGAATATTCGCTCAAGGCAGAGATTCGCTGACGATCAAGAGCGTGAAGGAAGTCGGCCAGATAGAAATCGGCAGTCCATATGTCGGAGTAGAAATCCACAAAAGCTTTCCTTTGCTGAACAGGATCAGCTTCTATTATCCGGTAGCAAATAGCATTGATATCAGCACGGATTATTGGAGACGCGAGAATTTCAGAATCATGTCTCTCGGCTTGAAAGTGGGTGATTCGCCGAAGCGATTTCTGAAACCTCAGGTTTATGAGGTCTCTCAGACACCATACTCTGCTTCGTTCAGCGGCAATGATTCTGACAGTAAGATCAGAATCACTTACGAGTTCTGCCGGAACCAGCCCGCTATGGTGATCACCTACGAAATTACAAATACGTCTGATACCGCCAAAGAATACGAGGTATATACAAAACTGCAGACATCGCTTCGGACGAGCCACACGTACAAGCTCGTCGATAGCGCATACACGACTTTTCAGGAGAAATCTTCAGTAATCAGAGTGAATTACCCGTTCACGGAGACTGGTAACGCACAAGTATTTGTCATGAACGTCGGATTGGCTCCTTCGAGTTTTACTACCACGGAAGCAGAAACCAGGGCGATCAAAGACCTTGATGACTGGTGGTTACATACCTCCGCGCCTCTCCAGAAAATGCTTCTTGAGAAAGGCACGCTTGGCAGGCCTGTGGCCGCATTCACCTACAAGCAGCGAGTGGCTCCGGGGTCATCACTGAAAATCATTCAGATCGTGGGCTCGTCGCTGATTTCAGAGGCAAAAGCCAGGACTGATTTTCTGTCCACTCATTATCAACGTGACGTCGCCGAGTACCGCGGGTATATCAGACGGGAATCGTTGGTGAAAGACGAAATCTTTACCGGTAACAAGGATCTCGATTTCACGTCGCGATGGGCGAAAGCAGTCATGGCTACGAATGCTCATTACCTGGATGGGCAAATCGTTCCTATGCCTGCACAGGCGGAATACAACTTCTACTTCACTCACGATGCACTGCTTACTGATCTGGCGGCCGTGAACTTCGATCTCATCAGAGTGAAAAATGACTTGAAGTACATCATCAGTCTGGCCGACACGGACAGAACGATACCTCACGCCTACTATTGGAAGGACGCAAAGTATACGACGGAGTATGCCGGCACTGAAAACTGGAATCATTTCTGGTTCACCCTCGTGTGCGCGCGCTACCTGCGCCATTCGGGAGATCGGGAGTTCCTGGACCGACTTTATCCCTTTATCGAGAAAAGCATCGAGACTGCTCTGAAGAACAAGGGCGCAGACGATCTGATGTGGTCCCCAAGACCTGACTGGTGGGATATCGGTAACAATTCGGGTCCGCGCGCATACATGACGATCCTGGCCATTCGTGCACTCCGAGAGTTCAACTTCATCTCGAGTGCGTTGAATCACGATGGTCCCCAGTTACGACTCTATGAGGACCTGGCAGACAGGATGAATGCGAAGCTGGTAGATACCCTCTGGGACAGTGACCTGAATTACCTGATAAGCTACTTCAACGATGGAAAAGCAGATCGCCACGTCTACATGGGCTCTTTACTGGCCTCACATTTTGCGTTGTTGGATGATGACAAGAACCTGAGTCTGGTAACCACGGCAAAGGAGAAGCTGCTTGATGAGAAGCTTGGCATCTACGCTGTGTATCCGATGGACCTGCATCTACTCGTTAATTACATGAAGTTTGCGGGCAATGAGGCCGGAGCTCCTTACCACTATGCCAATGGAGGAATATGGCCACATGGGAATGCGTGGTATGCTCTCGGATTGATCAGCAATGGTTTGAACGAGGATGCGTTCGAATTCATTAAGAAAACCATGACACTACAGGGAATCGTGAACAGCCCTAATGGTCAGCCTGCCCTTTACGAGTACAGAATAAGCGATAAGAGCGATCCCGCCATCTACGGCAAGATCGACAAACCTCAGTTCCTGTGGGCGGGTGGATGGTACTTCTATACGTTGTACAACCTGTTCGGTCTCAGGGAAAATGAATGGAATATCTCATTCAGTCCTTTCATTCCGAGCGGAATGGATTCTGTCCGACTGTTTGTCACTCTCAAGGGAGCCCCTGTACCTGTCGATATCACGGGGCACGGGCGTACGTTGAGCCGGATCTTGTTCGATGGCAGGGAAATCCCATCAGCTGTTGTGCCTGACGACTTCAAACGCCCGGGAAGGATTCACTTGAAGCTGGGAATTCCCACGACACCCTACTTGAATTCAGCCAATGCGTTGGTAAAAGCGCCAAAGTATGACAGAGACTCAAGGAAGCTGGAATTCGACCTCCAGTCGTTCCGGGATCGGGTCATCAAAGTACAGGTCATATCTCCAAGACCGAATCGGCGCATTTCTGTCAACGGGAGTTACATAAATACCGGGATTACGGAATCAAAAGAAAACGATGTGTATAGAATAAGCTTCGAGCATAGATCCGGTTTCGTGAGAAATCATTATTCAATTGAGTTCAAATAGAGCCTCAAAGCGCTGCCGAGCCAGTCTCAGCGATTGATCCGTCGCGTAAGAAACGACTTGAACGATGAAGATTCCGAGCAACGCTCATGATCGCTATCAGCTAATAGCTAGTGTCGCTAAATGCTAACAGCCCCCCGCAGCTTTGTTCAGTGCGTGCAAAGACGATCCGAATGAGGTCTTGGTTGGCGATGATTGGACGCGCTCTGCCTCCGCTCTTTTGAACTGACCAACGTTAAGCCCCGGTTGGATTGTGCCCGATGTGAATGGTGGGTTCAGGGGGCCGCGGCGCAAATCCCGTCGTCCCGATTGCTCAGGAGTTGGCCCAATGATGATTTGCGTGACTGGGCCGTTTCGTTCTGGAACACTCCGTGAAAGTGGACAAGGACGCTCGGCTGCGGCATTGTTGTCCGATGTTCTCCCGAGGATCGCCGGCTTTGCCAGCAAGGCGTTACAGGATAAGCAACGCCTCCATCACCCGCCGGCGACTCTGCAGGGCGACGTGAGTGAAATGATCACGACCATTGCCGGTTCGAAGTCCGACCGCCTCAAGGTACAGACGGTCGCTGTGCTCCCGTTCATCAACATGAGTGCGAACCAGGACGACGAATATTTCTGCGATGGTCTGGCGGAAGATCTGCTGAACGCGCTTGCCAAGATGGACGCGTTGAAGGTCGCAGCACGGAGGTCGGCGTTTTCGTTCAAGGGAAAGAGCACGACCCTCAGCGATATTGGGACGACGCTGGGCGTCAACAACGTCGTCGAAGGCAGCATCCGACGATCCGGCGATCGCGTGCGCATCTCGGTGCGCTTGATCAACCCCGCCGATGGCTACCAAATGTGGTCGGAGCGGTACGACCGCGAGATGCGCGACATCTTTGCGCTTCAGGACGACATCACCCTCGCCGTCGTCGAGGCGCTGAAGGTGACGCTGTTCGGCGATGAGAAGGCGGCTGTGCTGCGGCGTTATACAGACGACACCGAGGCGTATGAGCTCTACCTGAAAGGCCGCTTCCACTCTTACAAGTACACGGCGCAGGGCTGGAAGCTGGCAATTGAGTTCTTCGAAAAGGCGATCGAGAAACAGCCCGACTACGCGCTTGCGTACGCCGGGATCGCGGCTGCCCGCGGATGTCAGTGGTTCTTTGGAACGCTGCCCGCCGAGCAGACGGTCCCGCAGAGCAAGGCCGCCAGCGGCCGGGCGTTAGAGATAGACGGCCTCCTCGCGGACACGTATATGTCGCGGTCTCTGATCACCTTCTTCTACGAGTGGGACTGGCAGCGGGCAGAGCAGGAATTCAGGCAGTGCC
This sequence comes from Gemmatimonadaceae bacterium, assembly GCA_046593165.1. Taxonomy (GTDB): domain Bacteria; phylum Gemmatimonadota; class Gemmatimonadetes; order Gemmatimonadales; family Gemmatimonadaceae; genus UBA4720. Next base: position 5,047 of record JBKJRW010000108.1, on the reverse strand, counting down.
TCACTCTCGATCCGAACAACGCCGAGGGGCTGTCGTATTACGCGATGTTCCTCGTGTTTGCTGGACGCATCGACGAGGCCGCGACGCTAAACCGGAGAGCGCTCGAGCTGGATCCGCTCGCGCCGCTCATCAACATGAATGTCGGATGGAACTACTTCGCGGCGGGAATGCTTGGAGAGGCGTCAGCGCAAGTGGCGAAGATGATGGAGAATGATCCGAGCTTCTACGGAGCCTACTGGTTGCAGGGCGCCATCCATCTGAGTAGCGGGGAGTTCCACCAAGCCGTCGAGCAGCTGAAGACGGCCGTAGCGCTCGGCGGCCACCATATTGTCTTCGCTGACCTGGCATCGGCATGCGGCCTTGCCGGAAAAAACGACACGGCTGCCGAAATTCTGCAAGGCCTTCGCGAGGCGCGGCGGCAGTCCTACGTTCCGGCCATCTGTCTGGCACGCGTTTACAGTCGTTTAGGGGACACTGAGCAGGCGATCGAGTGGATCGAGACAGCATTTGCGGAACGAAATGGCGAGATGGTGTTTCTCAGCGGTGAGATTGCCGGCGCCGCGGAGGGCGATCCCCTGCGCCGCCTCGCGCACGAGCCGAGAGTTACCGCGTTGCTGGAGAAGATGAAGCTGCCGTAAATTGTCCGGTCATTCCACTGAGATAAACACAGGAGCCATATGGACACGCCACCTGAAGAGCGCGGGATTCGTGAAGCGATCGGACATTACGCCGAGGGGATGCGGACTGGACACGTTGAAACGCTGAAGCAGGCGTTTCACGAGCAGGCGATCCTGTGTGGCTATCTCGGCGACGAGTTGATTGCTGCGCCTATCGTTGCCTTGTATGACTGGGTCGGCGGCAATCCCGCGCCCGCCGCATCTGGAGAGCCGTTCAATTGCGAGGTGCTCGAGATCAAGATCACGAACAGAGTCGCAACTGCTGCGGTTCGGGAGACCGATCAACACGGCGCGGTGATCGATCATTTCCACCTCCTCAAGGTCAGCGAGCGATGGTGGATCGTCAGCAAGCTCTGGGACGCGGCGCCGTAATCGCTGCGCGTGGCCAGATGACGGAAAGCCGCCACGCGGCGAGTTTCCGTGTGAGCTGCATCACTTGAAGTTGCCGACCACCTGGCCTGCATCGTTGATCGCGACGGAGCACCCATGGTAGTCGTCTGCTTGCCAACCACCGATGCGCTCACACGTTTGGTTACTCTTTGTCGTGCTCGCCTTTGGAAAGCAACTCACCCCCGACTATGGCCGCAAAAAGCCCCTACAACGTAAAGCATTGCAGGGGCTCAATCTACGAAGTCGGGGCGACTGGATTTGAACCAGCGACCTCCTGCTCCCGAAGCAGGTCATTCTATTAACCAACTACTACATTCTGCCGGACTTTAGAGGGAAACCGGGCGTCGGTGCCGGAGTTTTCCGACATCAATGCCGTACTCGGCATCAAGAAACTCACCCCCAAACACCGCACTGGGAAAACACGCCTCGGAACACGCCCCGCGGGATTTGCTGAAACGAGCAAGTTCATCGGGGTGAATGATTTGAATTGTATCAAGCGCGTGTTCCGAGAACAGGATAGGGATGTAGGGGTCTTACGACGATCGTTCTTTCGCCTTCACAGTATTCTGGCTTCGACTTGCGCGAGCGCCCTTCCTGCAACTCGGTCGGTCATAAGTGGGGCCACTGCAATCAGAAACGATGCTTCCCTTGTACGTCGGGCTGCGAAGTCGCGTACCAGAGAATAGAGCTGCTTGAAGGTCGCCGACCCATGACGGTGAAGCCGCGCATTTGGCAGACCCTGTGCGAGAATTTCACAGGAGGCTTCCATCTCTTGCGAGAATTCGTGAAAAGTGGGAGTTCTCTGAGAGTTCCCTTCCAATGCGCACAGAACTGGTTGAGGACAAATTGGGAATGGTCCAGATGCGCGAGCTGGAGCGACGTGCTGAGACTCAGGCATTGTCCATCTCCCATGCTCGAGGAAAATCCCGCCACGCGTTGACTTTCAGGGTTCTTCGTCCATGAGCTTTCTTACGGAGCCTCGTTCCTCCGGGGAAAGGGCACTAAGGGGTCGCAGACAATTGGCCGCAAAAACGTAGACACGCTCGTCAGAGGAGTGAATGTCGTCGACCCAGTTCACGCAATTGCCGTGATGGCCGATCTTTCCACCTGTCACCCTCTTGGGCCCTGAATCTGTCCACTCATGCATAGGTGCCAAGCACAAATCAATCACGGTTCTACCGAGCTCTTCAGATAGTTCGTCGTTCGGTTTGCCGGGATTCGAAATGCCATCCTCATTGATCGTGACAATGTGACATTGTCCCATGTTCATGCTCCGCCTGGAGGAAAAAGGCGTTCACAACCCAGCAACGGCTTTGATTATGGTAGACTGGTATCGCTCCTTCAGATTCTCATCGAGATGCGAAGCTTCGAGAATTGCGGACAGCTCATCAGCTACTCTTGAGACAATGGAATCGATACGGGCTTCGGTGGCATCTCGACTGGAGGCCCACAGCTTCGCGAGAGAGGTAAAATCTTTCTTTCGCAGGTTGTTCCGTTTTCCGTTGACAGGCAGCGCGAACAGGTCACCAGGAATCACGATACGGGTGTTGACGAGGTCGTACAGTGGTGAGTAGCGTGTGCCCTGAACTCGCGGTGGCTCGCCGAGCGTGCCGGGCCTGATCGATCGGAGGATGGCGATGTTCTTTGCGTGCAGGTCACCGTTTCCGACGATCCACGAAAAAACGATGTGATCCAGAAAACGATCCATCCCTGCTGAATCGACCCCCGATTGGATCAGCGATGCCGCGACTCGTTCGAGCGAGCCAGTGTATTTGTCCTCGCGTCTCAGGCCCAGCAGCTGAGCAGCCTCTTCGAGCATCAGGATTTCTGAAGGATCTGATAGTGACCTGGGGAGGTCGAATCGTTCTATCAGGAGGCCAGGCCCGCGAAGGACGGAGTCTTCGCCAAAATCAACTCGCCGGAATGCCGGTACGTCTAGTCCGATCCGGCGCGCTAGCTCGAGCGTTGTCCACTCATTGTCAACGAGCTGATCAAATGCAGGAGAAGGAAGCTTGAGGATATGTGTGCTTGTGTTCTGTGCATGACCGATTTCCATGCGTGGCATGGCATCATCCATCGCAATGTGAATCGGCAGCTTAGGTTGAATCCCTGACAGCCTCGTGGCTCCGCGGCGGTGAAGTTCTACCCAGAGCTCGCGAGAATCCGGATCTGCGCCGATGCTTTCATTGACAATCAGTGGATCGTTTGAATCGTGGATTGCACTCAGGCCCGTGTCGATGTAGTCGAGCACAAGGTTCGATGGGTCGGAGCCTGGCGCGCGAAGCGTAAAATTGCTCAGGTATTTCTGTGTGGTGCGAAGCAGGGCGAATGTGTCGGATCGCGCGATCTTGTGAACCGCTTGAAGTCTTGCTTCGGCCCACCCTTCGGGCAGGAGATTGTCGAAGAAAGAAGGAAGGCCAGGACCCTCATACGCAGCCTTGTTCGCGTTGCGTCCAAGGCCGGGCAATTCGATCTGCCAGTCGTCGTGATATGCGAAGCGGAACTCTCGTGCGCCGAGGGATTCGAGAGTGCCGACAGGCCAATGATAGAAAAAAAGCTCGAGCGATTCATGACGTCGCCGCACATCCGGGCTCGCAGTATCTCCCTCCCGAATTGCACGGAACCGCTGTAACTCGGACTGGAGTCCGTTTCGTTCAGCGAATGCGTGAGCCCTGCGTTTGTCTGTTTCGCTGAGCGCGTCGATCAGGGTCCGAATCGTATCCTGGGGAAGGGTTCGATCTGGCTGCCTGGCATCAGTATCCAGCAACTCGAAGATGGTTTGAAGCGGAGAGCTGACACGAATTCGGACGGGCTCCGGGGCTGCCGAAAGTGATCGTGCGACAGTATCACCAAGATCCAGCTCTACAGTTTCAGGGTGTGGAATTGCCTTCAGTCGGTAGACCCTGATTGTCGCGACTTTTGCAGGTGGACGAGGTGTTCTGGTGCTGGATATGAATGCCGATCCATTTACTGGCTTCAGTAGGGCGGCGGTGCTGTGCGAGAGTGTCCAGGTGGGAAATCCGAGGGCGAGGATAGCTGGCAGGTGGCGGTCTATGAGATCATCGAGCGGCTGGTTGCGATCACAGTAGACACCCGCGCGAATTCGCTGTAGCTGCTCGCGCTCGACGGCTTTGTCGAGGGCTTTGCGATCGGCTAGGTTTCTCGGGGAGTAGAACAATGTCGCCAAATCCTCTATAAGTTAATGTCATTATATCCAATTTGGCGACATTTGTCAAGTGTCGTGTCGCCATTATAGCATTAACGGCGCTAACATAACGCTGACATGGCGACATTCAGGTTGAGAGGGCTGCGGAAAGCGATGAAATTGGGAAACCGGTAGGGCCCGTTTTTGACGCCAGTGCTGTAGCTCGACATGCTCCTAGCCCATAGCGTAGAAGGTTTGTCCGTAGCCATCAGCGATCGCTGATGGAACGATCAGGTGCCGGATCTTTGCGAGGTGACGACGCAAAACACTGTATTGCCCGGTCCTCCGCTGCAGTTGGCCGACAACAAGTCCAGGATGCACACCGATCCTCTGTGCGAAGCCAGGCACCCGAGATTCCCAGTACATCGGGTGAACTCGTTCAATGAAGTCTTTCATCTCTTCAGCGGGGACGCAGAACTCGGCCGCCGCTTCATTCGCGACCTGTTCCTCCTTTGGCAGGCTAGCGTCGCCCGGTTTAGCTCCTGGCTCATCGAGAGCTTCCGCAATCGCGATTACTCGGCCATGTCCGCGAAGCACGTGTTCAATCTCGTGGCGCAGAACAAACCAAAAATTATCTATTCGATCAAAGCGAAGAGACATTCCGATTACTGGTTCAGTCTGCGTGTCGCCGAGCCAAAAGCAGGCTCCATCTACCTTCAGGCTAGGCAGCGGTTCAACAATGACCAGCCGAACGCCTGCTTCTGCCAGCAGTCGCGGAACGTGACGAACATTTTCCGGCTCAAGCAATAGCACTTTGAGTTGCTCAAGCGCTTCC
>JBKJRW010000198.1:0-4352 GCA_046593165.1 Gemmatimonadaceae bacterium | reverse complement strand
GGCCGAGAGCCTAGCGGGTTACTGCGAGGCGAAAGAGGAAACGGCGGAACGGCGGAACGGCGGAACGGCGAACACGGCGAACACGGCGGACACGGCAGAACACGGCAGAACACGGCGGATACGGCAGAACACGGCGGAAACGGCAATCAGGGAGGAGGGGAGCCTGGGGAGATCAGGGAGATACTCTTTTAAACTTCGACCAAGGTCGTGATGCTCATTGCAGGAAGTGTTACCGCCGACTTGAAGACTCCCTTGTATGTGAGCCGGTCGGATCCCGACATCTGCGTGCGAATGAGGCGATAGTCGCCCGGCGGAATTGACACGCTTTCGCTGGTTTCGGCGGAGTGGATCAGCACTATCACTTTCTTCCCGTCCTTGACGAAAGCCGAGACCTTGACGTTCGAGTTGGTCGAGGCGGCTGCGATGCGAACCGATCCGCGCGTAACGTATTTCGACCAGTGACCCGTCTGGTAGTACGACGGATTCAGCCTGTAGCCCCGGTAGGTGGTGCCGCTTGAGCGAAGTGCGATGTATGTGTCTGGAGCATTAGCGCCCTCTCGAACCCCTAGAAAGCCGAAGAGCATGTCTACGGCAGAGACGTTATACGTGACGATCATCTCGTGAACGATAGTCGAGGCCCAGCCTATTTCGTTTCCGCCCGCCCGGTCGTCGAACTCCGTCATCCAGAGCGGCAGCCCGTACTGCGCTGCAAGCGCGGCCATCTGGGTCGGCGCCTGATTTCCATACAGGTGAATCGAAAGCGCCTTCAGCGAAGCGCGGGCGTCCGGGTCGGCGAGCATGATCGCGGCCTTCGGTGCCCCGGCCCCGTCTGTCAAATCGTCAGGTGCGCTCAACTTTGTCGAATAGCTATCGGCCGTGAGAAGGTTCTTTAACTCTATCGATATGTCGCGCAGGTTCTCGCCAGAAAAACCGGGTGGGCCGTTACTCGGTTCGTTGTGGATCCCGACCCAATCTGGCTCGTGCCCTTTCGAGCGGGCGTAATCCAGTGCTGTCTTGATGTACCGTGCAACGGTGAGAGGCGAGGTTGATCTGGTGATCCAGTCGTCGAATCGACCGATCTGAAAGCCGGTTCGAAAGTTCGGATTGCGGGTGAGGGCAGTCTTGATGAAGGCGAGGCTGGCCGCGGCCTGAGGACCCGGATACGGCCCATCTGTGACGATCGCCCCCCCTTCACGCGTTTGCCAGCCTGGCTCGATCAAGCTCAACCGCAACCGGTTCAGCCCGATTCCTTTTGTTGGGCTGTAGAGCAGGTCGAAAATGGTGTCCTTCTGTGCACCCGACATGATGATGCCGCCAGTCGGTTCCGTGGGCGACAAGCCATTCAGGTGTGGGTCGTCCCATAGCCGCATCGAAGTGCCGAAGCCGTCCATCGTCTGGTAAGTTGCGGCTGTGTTCACGGTGATCGTGCCCGATGCACCGTCACCTCCGACCACCGGTATCTCGGAAGCCGGAGGAATCGGCCCGGCTGGTACGGAATCGTTCGCGCACGACACCCCTGGCACGGCAGTGGCGAAGTAAATGGCGAGCGGGCTGAGGGAGCGTAGATGCATTTGGATCCGGCGACGGCGCGTTTGGTAGACTTGCAAGATAATTCGTAGCGGTGGCTCGGGCGAGCCTGCGGCCGCGGGGATGGGAGGCGCCGCCATTCGAGGTAGATCCGTTCCTCACGGCAAGATACGATGTCGCGCCTGATCTGCGACCTGGCAGTTTTGGGTCATGCTAACGGCGCGTCAGGCAATGGGAGCGCGAGGGGAGCGGCTCGCGGAGGAATGGCTGGCCCTGCGCGGCTGGAGGGTTCTCGACCGCAGGTTCCGGAGTGGGCATCGCGACATCGATCTCGTTGTGGAGCGTGCGGGAGCGGTTAAGGCAACAGACGCGAGCGGCGGTGTCCGCATGGTCGCGTTTGTCGAGGTGAAGACCCGGGCATCAGGCGGGTTTGGGGGGCCGCTTGCCGCGGTGCACTGGCGGAAGCAGCGGGAGATGGCCCGGGCGGCGAGGGACTGGATTGCGAAGAACAGGCGTCCCGGGGACAACTACCGGTTCGACGTGATCGGCATTGTCGACTGCGACCAACGCCCGGAAATAGTGCATGTGGAGAACGCTTTTGTTGTGAAATGAAGCTTGAGAACTCGACCGGGTCTTCGTATTTTATTCGGGTAGGGGATCGGGGTGTATTGAGCGAACTTTTAGCGGCCCTGTGTCCGGCTACGCGGCCCGGCGGCCATGGTACTCAACGTCAACGAGAGGGCGGACAAGATGGCGGTTTCAGTGATGAGTGAGGACAAGAAAAAGGCGTTGAACCTGGCGATCGCGCAGATCGAGAAGAACTGCGGCAAGGGTTCGATCATGAAGATGGGCTCGGACTCGCGTGTACGGGTGGACGCGATTTCGACGGGTGCGATCAACCTCGATGCAGCGATTGGCGTGGGCGGCATTCCGCGGGGCAGAGTCACCGAGATTTACGGTCCGGAGTCGAGCGGAAAAACGACGCTGTGTCTGCACGTGGTAGCGAATGCGCAGCGTGCCGGTGGCGTTGCCGCCTACATCGACGCTGAGCATGCGCTCGATACCGACTATGCCCAGAAGCTGGGCGTGGACATTGACAGTCTACTGGTTTCGCAGCCGGATACGGGCGAGCAGGCGATGGAGATCTGCGAGATACTGGTTCGCTCGGGTGCGGTGGACGTGGTTGTGATCGACTCGGTTGCGGCGCTGGTGCCACGGGCAGAGATCGAGGGCGACATGGGCGACTCGCACATGGGCCTTCAGGCGCGGCTGATGAGCCAGGCGCTGAGGAAGCTGACGGGGGCGATCGCGCGGTCGAAAACATCTGTTATTTTCATTAATCAGCTGCGCGAGAAGATTGGGGTGATGTTCGGCAATCCCGAGACTACTACTGGCGGCCGGGCGCTGAAGTTCTATGCTTCGGTGCGTCTGGATATCCGCCGGATCGGGGCGGTGAAGGACAAGGAGGAGGTCATCGGGTCGCACGTCCGGGTCAAGGTCGTGAAGAACAAGGTGGCACCTCCTTTCAAGCAGGCGGAATTCGATATCATGTACTCGGAGGGGATCAGCCACGCTTCACTGGTGCTGGACATTGCCGCGGAATCTGGTATCATCGATAAGTCGGGTGCGTGGTACAGCTATGGATCGCAGCGGATCGGGCAGGGCCGCGAGAATGCCAAGATGTACCTCAAGGATAACCCGGCGTTGTTGGCTGAGGTCGAGGAAAAGGTGAAGACCGTGCTCGGAATCCGCACTGGAAACGTAGAAACGGAATCGGAGCCGGCTGAAGAGTAAAAAATGGCGGCGCCTATTGGAGGTCACGGCTACCGGTAGTCGATCGCCAGGGGGTCGAGCGGAATGTTCGGAAAGGCGGAGGCCCGGTGTTTCCGCTGGAACGATCGTCTCGTTCGGCCCCGTTTTTTTTGAGAACAGGGCAACGGGCAACGGGTAACTGACACTGGCTCGCAAAGCATACGAGTACGCGCTGGATCTCCTCGCGGCGCGCGCTTATACCACTCGCAATCTTCGTCGAAAGCTCATCACTCGAGCGTTCGACGATGATGAAATTGAAACTGCCATCGAGCGTCTTCTCTGCGCGGGGCTCCTGGACGACCGCAAGTTTGCCCGCGAATACGCTCGGCAAAAGCTGACTGCTGGAGGCGTTGCGGTGCGTCGTGTCGAGCAAGAGCTCGCCCGTAAGGGTGTGAGCGAGACGGATATTCGCGACGGCATTGCGGCGGTACTCGAAGAGGAGCCGGTAGACATGAAGCGGTCACTCGACGCCGCTGCGACCAGGAAGGTTGCCTCGATGGGGAATCTGGGACTAGAGGTACAGCGGCGGCGCCTGTTCGCATTTCTGGCACGGCGGGGCTTCGAGATCGGCGATATCAGGCGGTCGATCGAGCAACTCCTGCCTGAAACCGGGAAATAACGTTTTCCACATCACAAACCGTCGATTCCCACTCCCTTGCGGGCTTGCCCGGAAACACAATCATCTGTTTGTTGTTGACAGGTGAAGGCATGGTTCGTTAGAGTTGTCTCCGCTGCCATATCCAGCAGGGCTCACTCGCAGGGTGGGATGAAGCTGGATTAGCAGTAGTAATCACTGGACCTGCGCGCACCACTGATGTACCAGGTCCGGGAGTAAGAATCTCCCACGATAAGGGCACCCCGGTCGCGAGGCCGGTCCGCAAAGCCAAGGGTCTCAATCCGAGACAGCCTGGCCGTCGAAAAGGAAGATCGGTGAAAGCCGACCACCTTTTACGATCACGGAGTAGCAGCATGAAAAAGTTTTTTGTATCCCGCATCGCGGTTCTCGTTACCGC
>JBKJRW010000049.1:0-2564 GCA_046593165.1 Gemmatimonadaceae bacterium | reverse complement strand
GCCGCCTCCGAAACCCGCGAATGCGGGCGCCCAGATATGAAGCTTCAGCGTCGTTGGGGTATTGGCGGACCACTTCGATAGGAGGGTGATCGTGAGAGCTTCTGAGCTCGTTGTTTCCACGCCCACTCCCATCCCCTCGCGGCAACGTACGCCGCCCCGGCGCCTCCCACCAACTCTACGATTGACCCGTTCGGTTGAATGAGCGCGACTGCGGGAAGAAAGAACAATCCAGTCCTCCCGAGATTACCGCTTGCATCTGCTATGGCCGCCGATCGGTCAAGCCATCCGAGAGCAAAGCCCAACAAAATGAATCCGATCACCAGGCCGGGTATCCCGAAGTTGATTTGAAACTCCATCACGTTTCCAACGCCAAACGATGTCGTCTCGGACAACTGCAGCCCTGTCATCTCCGACACAATTCTCCCGCTGCCCGCAAAGACCGGTTTGTTTGGCCAGATTGCGCGTGGCACGAGTGCCAGCACCCCCTCCCAGACCGAGCGGCCGTACAGGTATGGTACATCGCCCCGCTGGATGCGCGTCGCGGCAAGGCCGGCGAAATAGTTCTGATTGAGCCGCATGTCGAGCGCGACAAGCTGCTCGGGGCTCGAAGGGTCGAATAACTGAAAGTCACGGACGATGTTCAAGGAGACATCAACGCGCTCTTCGAGGGGCGCTCCGCCCCACACCGCATCACGAATCTCCGTGCGGCCAAGGAAGTAACTGATGAAGAGGCTGATTCCAATGACCACTGAAAAAGCGCTGCCGACGAGAACACGCGGCAGACTTCGCGTCGAGATCGCGAGAGATGCCAGGACGACAATCACCGCCGTCGATCCGTAGCTGAGGAACCCACCCATTACCAGCGTGAGGACGGGGTAAACCGCGAGTGCTCCAACCCAGAGCCCAACCCACTTCATATCTTTTCGCCTCACGGCGTCGCGGAGTCCGAGAAGTACCCCGAGCATCCAGATACCGCCGGCCTTGTCAACCGCCGCGCCGAGTGTGGGGATGGCGCGCAGGAAGCTGAGACCGTACGTAAAGCCCCACCCGCCTAACAGGCAAAAGTTCCAGAACTGTTGCCGATCGGCCGGACGCTGCGGAGGAAGCAGCATCGTGCGTGCGCGGGCGATCCAGACACCAACGACAAACGCAACAGACGCGATTGCCGTAAAAACGATGCCGATTCGCGTCATATCGCCGTCGGAAAGAAATCCACCCGGATCGAAAAGATGTGCAACAGCACCCGGAACGTGGATCAGGTGAAGCGTGAACAAATAGGCGAGCGGCATGCCCAGCGACAGCTGCTTCTTCCTCAACAGAAGTAACAGCCATATCTCAGTCGCAACACATATGAGAATCGACAATAACATTTGGTGCCGCGCGCTCCGTATATTGAGGTCCGTCAGCCACTAGTATAGCACGCCGCTTCCCTTTTTGGACTCAAGCCCCACGCCCTGCATGTATATCCTTGGCATCAACGCCTTCCACGCCGACGGCTCGGCCGTTCTCGTTCGTGATGGCGAGTTGCTTATCGCGGTCGAAGAAGAGCGATTTCGCAGGATCAAGCACTGGGCGGGCTTCCCCTCCGAAGCGATCGCACGATGCCTCGAAGTCGCCGGCATCGACGGCAGACAAATCGACCATGTGGCAATCAGCCGCGATCCCAAAGCCAACCTTATCCGGAAAGCAGCCTTCGCCTTATCCAACCGGATGAAGCTTTCGAACATCATCGACCGTACACAAAACCTTCGGAAGGTCAACCTCATAAACGAACCGCTCGCCGCCGCCCTCGGAGTGTCAGAGAGTAACCTGCCCCGCATTCACTTCGTGGAGCACCACCCCTCCCATCTGGCGAGCGCTTTCTTCGTATCACCATTCGAAGATGCCGCGGTTTCAGCAATCGATGGTTTCGGCGACTACGTCAGCACCTCGACGGGCATCGGACGAGGAAACCAGATCGAGATGCTGTCGAAGGTGGTCTATCCGCATTCGCTCGGCGTTCTTTACACTGCTGTTACCCAGCACCTCGGGTTCCCGCATTACGGCGACGAATTCAAGGTCATGGGTCTCGCGCCGTATGGCAGCCCCGAATTCACCGATGAGCTGAGGAAGCTCGTGCGGCTAGAGAAAGGTGGGCGGTTCGAGCTGGAGCGAAAATATTTCCGTCACTGGGACGAGGGAATTCAGATGGAATGGGAGGGCGGCGCGCCCACCATCGCTCCGCTCTATTCCGCGGAACTCGAGCGATTGATTGGTCCTGCTCGCGCGAAAGGGGAGCCGCTTACCCCGCGGCACGAGAACCTCGCCCGCTCGCTGCAGGCGGTTTACGAGGAGTGCGCGTTCCACGTGTTGAATGGCCTCTGGGAGCGGACGAAAAATCCGCGGCTCTGCCTTGCAGGCGGATGCGCGATGAACAGCGTGGCGAACGGCAAGGTACGCGACAAGACGCCTTTCCGAGACGTCTACATTCAGCCCGCCGCAGGCGATAACGGCACGGCCCTTGGTGCTGCCTACCAGGTGTGGAATCAGATACTCGGCAAGCCGCGCGGCTTTGTTATGGAGCA
>JBKJRW010000189.1:0-4061 GCA_046593165.1 Gemmatimonadaceae bacterium | reverse complement strand
TTCTTCCGCGCGCCGCATGGCTTTCGAAGCCCGTGGGTATCATCGATTGCAGGATCGATGGGCGAGAGGACTATCGGCTGGACCCTAGGCGTCTGGGATAGCGATCGGCCAGGGGTTAAAGCGATCGTGAAGCGGACTATTGAGGGAACACGGCCAGGATCGATCATTCTTCTGCACGATGGCGACGGCTACAACGCGAACGGCGACCGCACGCAGACTGCCGCTGCACTGCCTGGCATCATCATCGGATTGCGTAACCGCGGCTTCGAGTTCGTGACGCTGCCGACCCGTTGAGCCCCGAAGCTTCGCGAGGGCTGAGGTGGACGCTCAGCGTGGTAATCATTGTCTTTCTGGTGATTTTCGCACGGACAATCGAATGGGCATCTGCATGGCAGTCGATCCGTAGCGCGTCTCTCCCTCTGCTCGCTGTCGCGATAGTCGTGAATTTTCTCTCTGTCGCTGTAAAGGGCGTTCGGTGGTGGCTGTTCCTCAAGCCGGCGGGTTCGCCGTCGCTGCCTCTCGCGATGCGGGCGACGATTGCGGGAGCCGGGCTGAATAACGTGCTTGTCGCCAACGGCGGAGATGCGGCGCGCGTTGTGTTTGTCTCGCGGGCTACCGGGATTCCGAGCTCGACGGTGCTGGCAACGCTTGCTCTCGAGAGACTGTTCGATCCAGTGGGCTTCATGATTCTGCTTGTATACGGCGTGCTGGCATTTTCACTTCCGGATTCACTCGAGAAGTGGCGGTTGCCGGCCGAGCTGGCGCTGGTGGCAGTCGCCGGCTTACTCGTCTGGTTTGTGTACGCATCGCGGAACGCGAAGGTTACCGACCTTTCGGCGCCGCCGGTCGACGCAACCAGGCTTTGGGGCCGCGTCAGGTTGTATCTATCGGATTTCGTAGCGAGTGTGCGGCTCCTCGCCACCGGCCCTCGATTTGTTGGCGCACTTCTCTTGTCGATGCTGGCGTGGGTGGGGCAGATCGCGACATTTGAGCTGGCGGCGGCAGCTGCACACGTCTCGATACCAGCGGCTGGTAGTCTTGCGGCTTTATTGGCGATAAACCTCGGCCTCCTGATTCGAGCGACACCGGGCAACGTGGGGTTTTTTCAGTTCGTGTTCGCTCTGGCGACTGAACCTTTCGGTGTGCCCAGAAACGACGCGATTGCCGTGTCGCTGCTGATTCAGACTATCCAGATCCTGCCGGTCACTCTGATCGGCGTGGCTCTCGCTCCGGAGTTCATCTTCAAGCGGTCACGAAGTGCTGCGAAGAAACGCTAGAAATTCTCCGGGGCTTCTCGTGAGCCCCGAGAACGTGCGTACCGTGCGTCCTTTTGAATCGACGATGACGTAAAGAGGAAGCGCGACCGTTCCGAAGCGATCTTCCTGGAACTTCTGCTGGTTCTCGTATATCTCACCGTCGCCATCGGTGAACATTCTGCTCAACACGAACCTGGACAGCGCTTCCCGAATCTGTGGTCGTTTGAACATGTTGGCTTCCATCCACCGGCAGTTGGTGCACGTGTAGCCAGTGAAGTCGATGAAGACGAGCTGTCCTGAGTTGGCAGCTGTGTCGAGCGCTTGCTGATGATCGTTTACTATCCATTCGAGCGGCAGTGTTTTGCCATCGCCCGTAGCGAACGCGCCGATGTCCGATGGCGGAAGAAACGCTTCGAGTTCTCCCATGGACGTGCCGCGCACGCCACCGCCAAGCCAGAGCGCGACGCCTGTGGCGGCGAGCGGTGCAAACAACCTTACGGATACGCGCCGAGGGATTGCGCGCCATGCGAGATAGACCGCAGCAGCGAGTGCGATTGCAGTCCACGCAATGAGCGTTCCCTCGCGCGAGATGAGCCCCGTGCCCCAAACGAGATCGGCGTTGGAGAAGAACTTGAGTGCCGCCGCGATTTCGAACAGTCCGACTACGACCTTCACGTCTTTCAGCCAGCCGCCGGCGCGTGGCAGTGACGCGGTCCAGTGCGGCATCAATGCGAGCAGGAAGAACGGGGTGGCGAATACAGTGGAGAAGACAGCCATGCCGAGCAGTGGCTGCTGCCAGTCGCCGCGTGCGGCGGACACGAGGAGCGGCCCGACAAAAGGGGCGGTACAGGTGAACGATGCGAGAGTGAAGGCAAAGCCCATCAGCACCGATCCAACGGCCTTTCCCGATCTCTTCCGTGCCGACGCATCTACGCGATTGAGAAAGCGGTTCGAGAACGGAAGCGGCAGGTCGTATGCGCCGAGGAGACTCAGTGCGAACGCGAGAAAGAAGATGCCGATGGTGATGTTGACCCATGGCTCTGCCGCAAAGCGCGCGAGGCCGGCGGCGCCGACGAGGACCGCGAGCCCCAGACCGAGCGCCGTAAAGGTCACGATGATGCCTGCTGCGAAAAGCAGCGCGTGGGTCAGCGCGCGCGATTCGTCCTGGGCTGAGCGTTGATTGAAATACGCGATGGTGACCGGGATCATCGGGAAGACGCACGGCGTGAGGAGCGAGAGGGCTCCTGTGGCGGCGGCGAGCCAGATGAACGAGGCGTTCACGAGCCGATCCTGGGTGGAGCGATGCTCAGTGTGGTGGTGCGCGCGGGGAGGCAGAGATTGTCGCTGCACGCCTGTGAGCGGACTTTAAGTTCGATGGGCGTGGCTGACGCTGCGGCCTGGGTTGCGGCTGGCTCTTTGACTGTGAGTCTAAATACGGGATTGCCGGAATAGGTTTCTGTTTCGATTCCGAAGTTCGGGTCCATCTTTTTTTCGGGAATTGGCCCGGTGACACTGCCTGACAGTTCGTAGAGAGGTGCGGGTGCGACTTTTACGGTCATCGCGACCGGTCCCCCGCCCTTCTGGTTCAGCGAGTAGACGTGCCAGCTGTCATCGATATTTGCGCGGAGTTCGATGTCCATCAACTTCGATCCGTCAGCGGCTGATCGAACAGCGGACGCTGACGCTGACCATTTGACCGGGTTTGTGCCCGTCGCTGGGACGTCCCGCGAGGGTTTACACGCGCCGGGGGCAAGGGCCATTAACAGCAAGCCGACAGTTCTCATGGTGCATGAATATAAGGGCTGCGCGGGGCTCAGGCCTCGGCATAATCGGGATAGGGAGTAGAGGGAGATAACTCCTCTACTCCCTCCCACACGCCGGAGTAACGGCTAGTTGCCGTAACCGTTCGAGTTTGCCCGCGCGAACCAGAGATGCCCTGGTAAGTAGTTGGGATCATGCCCCTGATCCATTAGGACTTCGAACTGTCCCCAGATGCAGTATCCACCGTCAGGCAGAGGATTGTAGTCTGCGCCGCATGGACCGACCCACTGATACTTGTAATGCCAGATAGAACCCGAACCGCCGGCCTTCTTTCCGTTGATCTCGTTGTTGAGCCATGCGTTGTACGGCGGGTTTGCCCAACGCTCAGCGTTGCCGCGGTCCCACTCTTCGTTCCACTTCATGACAAGCTTGTCGGGAGAGTATATCCCGGCGCAGTCGGCGGCCCCGCCACGTTCGACGCACCATGAACTGTAGGTTCCATTGAAGTTACCAGCACAGCGATTGTATCCGTACTGATCGGGACCTGTACTCACAACGTTTCCGTTCGCGAGCGTACACGTTGCCGGGCTGACGCCGAAACTCGGTGCGTTCGGAGCCATCTGGCTCGTCGGCGCCGTGGGAGCGTTCTCGCATGCGACCGCCGCAATGAGAAACGCCAGTACTGCGAATTTTCTTGCACTCATCTTGCTCGCCTCGCTAGCTGGGGTAACTAAAAGGAACCATTCCAAGTCCAAGCTACCAACCCACCGTCAATCGGCCGTCAAATGGGCGGCACAGACCGTCGGCGCCCCAATACGCTCGCTTGCGAGCCTCCGGAAGCCCTCCATAAACAGAAAGAGCGAACCTTTCGGTCCGCTCTTTCTGTTTACTCCAGTGGAGGCGCGGGGATTCGAACCCCGGTCCGAAACTAGATTCACCACAGCTTCTACGTGCGTATCCCACCGATTGAGGTCTCCAGCCGCTGGCCAGTGGGCAGCCCACGTCTGAACAAGCCCTCTAAAGCTTCGCCAAGTGCCTGAAGGC
>JBKJRW010000028.1:0-3786 GCA_046593165.1 Gemmatimonadaceae bacterium | reverse complement strand
ACTGTCGTGAATTGTCGCTTCATCAAGCCGCACGATGCGGCGATGCTTGCGTCGCTCGTCGGCGAGAACCGGCATCTGCTTGTTGTGGAGGAGGGAACGGTGGTGAACGGATTCGGCGCGCACATGGCTGCCGTCGTTGCAGAGATGGATTCAGGCGTGCGTGTGATCGCACACGGAGTTCCGGACGAGTTCATCGAGCAGGCATCGCGCGCGCGACAACTCGCGAGTGTGAGACTCGACGCTCCTGGAATAGCTGCGAGAGTGAGGCAGATCAGGCAGAGCGATTCGCGGGGTGCGCGGCTGCGCGCCGGCTGATGCGCGTCGGCGTAATTGGACACAGCGGTTACTACGAGCTGCCGGAGATACTTCACGGCCTCCTGAGGCTCGCGCCGCAGCTTGGGCTCGAGCTCAGTTTCGAGCGGGAGATGCGCGATGTGGCCAATGCCGGAGAACTCCTCGGTGATCCATGTACGATTGACGCGTTGATCTCACTCGGTGGCGATGGGACGCTACTGCGAGGAGCGCGACTGATCGACGGAGCACCGGTCCCCATACTTGGCGTGAACCTCGGCCGCCTCGGCTTTCTTACCACGTGCGGCACTGAGGATATGGACGATGCGCTGCGGATGCTCGCTTCGGGAGAGTATTTCGCCGAAGCGCGCATGGCTTTGCAGGCTACAGCGGTGGACGGCAGTGG
The DNA here is from genome assembly GCA_046593165.1 of Gemmatimonadaceae bacterium. GTDB lineage: Bacteria > Gemmatimonadota > Gemmatimonadetes > Gemmatimonadales > Gemmatimonadaceae > UBA4720. The sequence goes on along the minus strand of JBKJRW010000028.1, from coordinate 3,089 downwards.
GGCGAACAGGCAGTCATGGCGGGCGCTCAATGATTTTGTGGTTCACAAGGGTGGCTTTGCGCGCGTAGTACGAGTAGGCATCAGCGTGAATGGCGAATCGATCGGCACATATGCGGCGGATGGGGTGATCGTATCGACGCCTACTGGATCGACTGCGTATAGTCTCTCTGCCGGTGGACCGGTCGTCGTGCCGACCGTCGAGTCCATTCTATTGACGCCAATTTCGGCTCATGCGCTCGGCGTGCGGCCGATGATAGTTCCGCCAGGCGCGGAAGTGGCGATCGATACGTCGCAAAGCTCCGAGATGCTGATGGTTACCGTTGATGGACAGGTTGGGACAGAGTTGGTACCCGGAGAAATGCTCGTTGTGAAGCGTGCCGATAATCCGGTTCACATCATACGCCTTCCGGGCACGAGCTTCTTCGAGAGGTTGCGCGCCAAGCTTGGGTGGGGTGGACCGCCTGAGGACGCATAGCCCCGGGATGCTGACCGAGCTCAGGATAAGAAATTTTGCGATCATCGAGTCGCTCACACTCCCACTGGGCGACGGGTTCAACGTGTTGTCGGGCGAGACCGGCGCGGGCAAGTCGATCATCGTGGGTGCGCTGGGATTTCTCCTCGGTGAGCGTGGCAGTTCGGATCTGATCCGGACGGGGGCCGACAAGGCGACCGTGGAGGGAGTGTTCGACATCGGTGAGTCCGGCTCGATTGCAGCAATGATTGATGAGCGTGGAATCGAGGCAGACGAAGGTACCGTCGTATTGAAGCGGGAGATTTCGTCGGGTGGTCGAGGGCGCGCCTGGGCAAACGGATCGCCGGTGACCGCGACCGTGCTTGGAGAGATCGGTCGCGCGCTGGTGAATCTTCATGGACAGCATGAAGCGCAGACGTTGCTCGATGGCGAGTCGCAGCGGCGGATACTCGATGCCTTCGGTGGCGGGACTTCGCAGGCATCGGCGGTGGCGGATGCGTACGCCGAACTGTCGAGGGTCAGGAGGGAGATGGCAACCCTCAGTGCGAGACGAGCCGACGCCGGGAAACGCGCGGATTATCTGCGTCATGTGGCGCGCGAGATTGAAGACGCGAAACTTGTCGCGGGTGAGGACAAGGGCCTCGAGGATGAGGCGAGGGTTCTCGAGAACGCCGACGAGCTGCGCGGACTCGCTGAGGGGATGAGTGTTCTCCTGTCGGGCGAGGATGAGGGAATTCTTGCGCGCCTTGCGTCGGTTAACCGGTCGTTGTCGGGGATCCAGCGCGTAGATCCCTCAGGTACGCGACTCCAGGAATTGTTTGACGCCGGTTTTTACGCGCTCGATGAGCTGGCTCGGGCGGTCGATGAATATGCGGCGTCGGTGGAACTCGATCCGGAACGGCTCGAGGTTGTGCGGCGGAGGAGAGAGCTGATCTACTCCCTGGTCAAGAAATATGGACCCGCACTCGAAGATGTGATCGAAACAGGACGCAAGTCGCGTTCGGAACTCGATCTCGTGGATTCGGGATCGTTCGATCTCGATCAGCTTAAGATGCGTGAGACTGCTTCGTTGGCGGCGTTGGTGACTGCGGCTGCCAGGCTTTCGGCTTTGCGTGCAGCCGCGTCGAAGAAGCTTGCAAAAGCCGTGGAGGGTGTGCTTCCCGACCTTGGAATGGCGGGTGGAAAGTTTACCGTGCTGCTGGAGCCCATGGATGCTCCGGACGAGAATGGCGCTGAGGCCGTGGAGTTTCGTGTTGCGCTCAACGTTGGCCACGATGCCAGGCCACTGGCTCGGGTTGCGTCCGGAGGAGAGTTGTCGCGGGTGATGCTCGCGTTGAAAACCATTCTCGCCCGCGCCGACCAGGTGCCGACGCTCGTGTTTGACGAAGTCGATGCCGGAATTGGCGGCAAAGTGGGACTCCAGGTGGGTGACACGTTGAGACGTGTGGCCGAGCATCATCAGGTATTTGCGATTTCGCATCTGCCGCAGATAGCGGCGCGGGCCCACAACCATATAGTAGTGGCGAAGGCGGCGAAGGGTGGCGTGACGACGGCAGATGTGACTGTTCTCGAGGGTGCGACGCGGGTGGTGGAGATTGCGCGGATGCTAGGTGGCGATCCTGAGAGCAAGGTGAGCAGGGCGCACGCGAAGGAGCTTCTCGAGAGCGCGGCGTCGGCGTGATTCTTCCTCTGCCGGCGGTTCCATGGCAGGTCACGGGTAATCACTGGCTCACGTTGCCGTGCATTCATCCGGCGGATGCGTCTATTCATCTCGCGGGTGTGATTCACGCGCAGTCGCGTGCGGCGGTTGAGTTTGCGGGAGACGCAGGTTTTCTAGCAGGGCAGGGTGCGGCGCTTGCGCGCGTTGTGATTTCGGTGAACGGCGAGAGGCGGCAACTGGGAAGCGAAGGCATTGCGTGGGAGCGCGAGCTCGGCTGGTTGCCGAGTTTCAACTGTCGTGTCGGCCCGCTGGCGGTGAAGGGAACCATTTGCGCGCCGCATGGCAGGAATGCCGATGTGTCCGGCGCGGTGATTCTCCTTGCCGTTGAGAATCGCGGCCCGGATGTGGTGCAGCTTTCGGTGGGCCTTGAGGGAACGCTGGGGCATCGGCAACTCAGGGTGCGGACAGCGCGCGAGTTCGGCGACGGGCATTCGGCAGGCGAGGGGACGGGTCAGTCTGTTGTGCTGGAGGGGCGGAGCGCAGAGAGTCCAGTCGCGATGGCATTTGGTGGAGAGGGTGAGTTCGACCTGGTTGTGAACGAGGGTGCGGCGCCATCGTGGTCGCTTGCGCGGCAGGTATCGCTCGAGCCGGGAGCGACGCATGAGGCGGCGTTTCATCTTGCGGCGGGGCCCGAGAGAGACGGCGCTGGAGCGATGCTGGGGGTGATGCGCCGCCGAGGTGCGCGTGCGTTGCTCGATGCAACGCGGGTTGCGCTGAGGCAGATGGAGCCGTCTACGGGGAACGCCGCGGCCGACAGGTTGATCGCCCGGCATATCTTCTTTGCGTATTTCTGTAGCGTTGCCCGGGCGCTTGACGATGCGCATGTGTATGTAGTGAGAAGTCGCATGCCGTGGAATGGCCGTGGCGTAACGATCAGGGACTGGGAAGCGTTGATGT
>JBKJRW010000211.1:0-13398 GCA_046593165.1 Gemmatimonadaceae bacterium | reverse complement strand
CCGTTGTACGCATCCCAGAAATTGCCTTCGAACTTCGTGGACGGCTGTCGACTGTTGGTCGCGACATCGAACGTGTTGTCGATGAAGTTATTCGCGGAGAAAAAGCCGTCCTGTGTGCTCCCGCCGACCCTTACTGCCCAGCCATTGCGGACAAAGCTGTTCCCGATCGCCTGCACCCTGTCGGCACCGTCGGCAAACAGCCCGGTCGTGTTCTCCAGGAACAGGTTACGATCGAGACGGCTGTCGGAGATTTCCTTCAGCAGCAGTCCATAGGCCGCGCTTCCCCAATTGTGCTCGAATCGATTCGCGGTCATATGAACCCGCTTTGTGTACATCACGGCGACGCCCGATCCGTTCTGGCGGAAGATATTGCCGACGTAGAGGCAGTCATCCGAGTACATGAAATGCAGGCCGTAGCGCAGATTTCCCTCGCTCACGTTCCGCCGAACCTCGGTATCATGAACGAACTCGAAATAGATTCCGTCGCGGAACCCTGACACCGAGTTGTCTGCAATCGTGATCTCGCGCGACGACCACAGGTGAATGCCGTTTCCGGAAGTCGCCTCAGTGCGCCCTGATGCGCGTAGCGTGTTCCCCTCAATACGACAGACCGTGACTTTTGCCAGATATATCCCGAAAAACCCACCCTCGATCGTGTTGTTCGAAAGCCGGCAGTTCCTCACGCCGGCCACACGAATCGCCGCCCAGTCCTTCGTATAACTCGCTCCCACATGGGCGAATCGAAGTCCGGTCACCGTCACATCGTCCGCGTCAATCCGCAGTATCTCGCCCTGGTTGCGACCATCGATAGTCGGCAGCCCGCGGCCCACTATCGTCACTGACCGATCTACTACGATTCCATGCTCAACATAGTGACCGGGCATCACTACAATCGTGCCGCCCGTCCTCACCATACCGAGTGCCGCCGTAAGGGTCCGCACGGGTCCCCGAATCGACACGGTAACTGAATCGCTCTGTGCCGCGATGCTGCGCGGCACCAAAACCGCGAACGTGCCGAGAATCACCGCCACGCTCGCTGCCACGGCGACACGGTCAAGTGTCTGGCTCGCGACCTCAATCTTTTTCCGTCGGGACAGAACAAGCGCAGCGACTGCGATGACGAATGCAGCACCAGCCGCAATTCCACCCGCCGCCGGCCACGACGCCGCCGTGAAGTTGAGCAATTGCTTCGTTCCGATCAGCGGAGGCTGGTATGTCATCCCCGGTACCTTGATGATCGCGTCGGACGCCAGGTTGTGACCGTAGTCCCACGACCACCTCCAGAACTCGACGAGGGCCGCAGTGCCACCGGCCGCGACGAGCCCGACCCATGTCCACGCCGCCCATCTCCTGCCGAACAGAGCGACGCCCAGACCGAGCACTACGAGCACCGCAAGCGCCACCGGCATCACGTCCAGCACCGGTATCGCTTCAGGCACTATCTCCTTCATTCCTATGTAATGATTGAGGCCGTTGATGTTGTTGAGATCGGCAGGCTTCACGCCGGTGATCGTGTTCACCCTGATCAGCATCCCCAATCCTTCAGGATACTGCGGCGCAACAAGATCGATGCGCCACACCGGCACCACGAACGACACGGCGAGCAGCGCTGCGGACAACGCTATCATCAGTCGCGACACCTTCGTCAGCCTCGCGCTGCCGCCCCCGCTCGCCATTTTCACTTGCTTCACAGCCTCAACGCTGAGAAGATGGTCCAGCACCTGACTGAAGCCGGCTTACCTGCGCCTTCGACTTCGGACTGGTGTTCGCGCTAAGCGGCACGTTCGATCCCGCCGCCGACACGCGAATGTATCCCTGCATCTCCTGGTGCAGCGCCGAGCAGAAGTCGGTGCAGTAGAACGGATACACACCGGGCGTCTTCGGCACCCACTTCATGGTGCGGGTCTCACCCGGAATCAGAATGAGCTCGGAATTCTCCGCTCCCAGTACCGCGAATCCGTGCAGGATGTCCCAGTCCTGCTCAATGTTGGTGAGGTGGAAGTAGACTGTGTCGCCGACCATCACACCTTCGAGGTTATCGGGCGCGAAGTGACTGCGAATCGCGATCATCTTTACATGAACGGTTTTGCCCTTTCTCGTGATTCCGCCTTCGCTTTCAGCCTTCGCAACATACGGATGCGCATTCTTGGCGAGCGAGAAGAACTTGACCTGTTTGTCCTTGATCATGGATGCCGGCAACGCCTGCGCATAATGCGGCTCGCCGATCGTCGGGAAATCCAGCAACAGCTTCATCTTCTCCCCGCTGATATCGATGAGCTGAGCGCTCTGGAACATCTCTGGCCCGGTCGGCAGATAGCGATCCTTCGTGATCTTGTTCATCGCCACCAGATACTTGCCCCACGGTTTCTTCGAGTCGCCGCCAGGAATCATCAGGTGACCGATCGAGTAGTAGGTAGGAATTCTATCGACCACCTCCCACGTACCGAGCTTCCACTTCACCACTTCTGACGAGATGAACATCGAGGTGTAGGCGTATCCCTTCCCATCGAACTCGGTGTGCAGCGGTCCGAGCCCGGGCTTCTGGACTTCACCCGCCAGCACCGCGTCATACTTCAGAATCGGAATGCCTGCGCTCTCACCATCGAACGCCTTGGCCGCGATCGCTTTTTGGAGCTTCGTGAACGAGTGGACTGGAATCATGCTCGCCAGCTTTCCGCCCGCGACGATGTACTCGCCCGTGGGGTCGATATCGACTCCGTGCGGCGATTTGGGGGTCGGAAGGAAGTAGACAATGCCCGGGCAGTCGCGCGGATCAAGCATCTTCACACTCGTCTTCGTTTCGCTGCGAGCCGATCGAGTGGCCTCGTCCATCCAGTTGTGCATGTACTGCGCTGGAAACGTCTTCGCTTTCCCCTGCGCAACGCACTGCTCGGCCTGCACGTAATTGACGGCTGCGATGTAGTCCTTGTCGTTCTGCGAAGCGTTCGTTTCGAGGTTGGTGTTCGCCTGCTCCGAATTGTACGACGTGAAGAAGAACCATCCGTCCGACGGACCCTTGCCGGCGTGGCCGAGGTCGTAGTTGTAGCCAGGCATCAGGATCTGGAACGCGATGTCCATCTTGCCAGGTTTGTCAGCCGTTACAAACGAGAGTGTTCCCTTGAAATTCTGCTTGTAGGATTCTATCGGCACATCCGTGTTGGGAACCGGAACGCTGAAGCGCGTGGCCGAAACGACGTACTTCGTGTTTGGCGTCGTGAACGGCGACGCATGCCCGCCCGCGGCATTCGGTATCTGGAGGATCTCGTCGGTCTCAAATCTGGTGAGATCGATTCGAGCGATGCGCGGTGTGTTGTTGCCGTTGATGAATATCCAGCGTCCATCCGGCACGCCGTCGGTCATGGAGAGCTCGGCATGGTGCGTATCATCCCACGGGATGAATCCGAACGTCGTCTGCAGCATGGGCTTCGTCTCTTCATTGTAACCCCAGCCGTTCTCTGCGTTCTGCGAGAATACAGGAATTACCTTGAGGAGGCGGCCCGACGGCAAGCCGTACACCGCCATCTGCCCGCTGAACCCGCCGGACAGGAACGAGTAGAACTCGTCATAGGACCCGGGCGCCACGTATACTCGCGACGCGGCATCCCCGGAGAGAACACTCTTTTTGTCGTTCGTCGGCTGTGAACAGCCAATAGTCAGAAGCGCAGCGGCTCCGATGCAGGCTGTTCCTGTAAACACCCTGCGGAGTGAAAATGTCATCTATACCTCGGGATTAAAGTTGGTTGCGCAGCAAACTTCCGGTCGCTCCAGCGACGGACGGTGAGTAGCTTCGAAGGTCAACATTTGAGAGTCCGCTATAAATCGGACTTTTGCCGAACTTCAGTCAGGGTTTTCCTGACTCTCGGATTCGCCGAGGATCGCTCCGCTGCGGATCTCGGTGTGCCCCACCTGGCCGCCGAGCATTGCCGTGTAGCCCATCATTCCGCCGGCGACCAGGGACAGTGCAAAGGCCCCCAGCATCAGCCACCGCGGAAGCGGTTTCTTGCGAAAGATTGCCAGCGCTCCAAGCGCAATCGCGCTGAACGAGGCGAACACAATCGTGGCGAACTGAGCGAACTCTTCGTGACGCTCCGTAATTGCTTCCGAGAAGCCGGGCAGTTTCTCGATCGCTTCCTCAGCCGGTTCCCCCGTGAAATAAACGGCCACGGATATCGCACCGAGTCCAGCGAAGAGCCACAGCGAAGTCTTGCCCAGCTCGTCGCTCTTTCGGAGTACAGCAAAACCAAGCAGCGCAATTCCCAGGAAAGCTCCGATAACCGGAAAATGACTCGACAGCAGATGCAGGTGCGTGAAAGACATTGTGGCCTCTTGCTCTCTGGCGTGATTGAAACCAGCAAGATCACTCGCCACAAACGTGGCATAAGTCGTCAATCTGCCTAATCCGTGTAGTCATTCCCCGCAGGCGATTTCCTCTCTTTCCTGACCGACGCAGCCATAACGCCAACGTATTCTCTCTTCGCAACCACTGCTCACTGAGGAGTCAACTATGCTTCGCGTTCGCGACATCATGACCCGGGAAGTAATCAGGCTCACCCCTGACGCGACAATTCGCGAAGCGATGGAAACGCTCTCCACCAACCACCTTGGAGGAGCACCCGTCGTTGCGGGAGATCACGTCATCGGTGTTATCTCGATCACAGACATCATCGGATTAATCGTTGCGGGACCGGAGCCTGAGCCAGCCGAGCGAGACGGGTCGATCGACGAATCCTGGGAAGGAAACGATGCCGAGCCCGATGACGATGGAGCCCCGGCCGCCGAAATGTCCGAAGAAGTCTGGGACGAATGGATGCGCGGCAGTGGAGCTCGTGTCGATGACGCGACGCCTGAGGGCGACAAACTGCTCGACCAGCGCACCGTCAGGGAGGCGATGACTGAAGAGGTCTTCAGCGTACCGCCCGACGCTTCGGTGAGAACGGCCGCCACCATGATGCGCGACAGAGGCATACACCGCGTCCTTGTGATGGAAGGCAAAACCCTCGTGGGAATCGTTTCAGCCCTGGATATCGCCCGCGCAGTGAGCGACAGGGGCACATCCTCGGACGACGACGCGTTAAAGATCAGGCTCTGCCGCGGCGAGCCCCCGGTCTGGATCACCAACTGAGCTACTTCCCTACGACAAAGAGGCACCGCCGGTATGCGGTGCCTCTTTGCATTGGTGCTATCGCCGATCTCAGAACGTCAGCAGCGTCTGGCCGCCGCCGTGCGTCACGGAAAGCGCGTTGTCTCGCCCATCAATGCTGAGCACTGAAACCGCCTCGGGTCGCACAATTGACCGCGTCAGATGCCGGTCGAGTCCGCGCGTTTCGCCAAGGGAAATGGTCAGGCGGCCATCCTTGTGATCGTAGTCCACACCGAGCAACGGATAGCGCGTTGCTTCGATCAGAGCGCCGAACTCCGGATCGTCCACTTCGAGATTCACAATCCGGCCGGCGTTCCGCGCGGTGAACTCACGCAGCGCTGCGCTCCACAACTTCGAATCCCGGATCACCTCTGTTGTTCCACCATGCATGGGTACCGCAGACTTGTTCCGAACCAGATTGGGTACGATCAGAACGCTGCAGGTCGCTTGACGGACTACACGGCCGGCCATCCTTCCACCAACCGCACGTGACCGTCCCTGACGCCTCTTGACACCTACCACAATCAGTTCCGCCTTCGCAAAATTCGCGTAGTCCGCAAGTTCGTGTGCAGGCTCACCATGCAGGACGATCAGGTCGGACTTAATCTGCACCGCGCTCAGCGCCTCCTCCAACGCCTGGAACCGGTTTTTCATCACCATCTCGTACTCGCTGTCGAACTCCGCCCAATCGATGCCCATGAATTCGGAGCGGGGTTTGACATGAACACTCGAAACAGTGGGCGAATCCAGAATCGACTCCAGAGCCTGCGGAGCGAGCTGCAGGCCGTCAGAGTTTAAATCCATCGCGACGACGACGCGCTTCGGCAGGCGCTTCATTTCCGGCGATGCCACCAGCAGCGGAATGTCGCTCAGACGCGCGATCTCCATCGCTGTCTCCTCGCCCAGAATACGTCCCAGCATTCCATGCTTGTTCGCGCCAACAATGATGAGGCCCGCCTTCTGCTCGTGCGCGACGCTGACGATTACCTCCGCCGCACGGCCAAACCTCAACTCCATCGACCAATCTCCCGTTGGGTCGAACCGGTCGATCTGCTTCCGTACCACTCCCTGCTGCGCTTCTTCGCGCGATCTATCCAGATCGGGGGGCAGTACCATTGCTTCGGCCGAAGGGAACATGATCGGCAGAAGAATGCGCTCGAGCACCGTAATGACGTGAACTCCAGCGCCGGTTCTTGCGCGGATGAGGTCGGCCGCTTTGAACGCGGCAAGAGCTGAGTCGGAGCCGTCGGTTGCGACGACGATCGACCTGGTTTTGGACCGGGGAGCATACTTGGTAGTTTCGTCAGTCTCCCGGGTGATCATTTCGACGGCAGTCATTGCATACCTCCCTGAGTTTGTAGCCACACGCCTTTGGTCGGAACACGGGCGCTGATTCAGACTACGACCACCTTGAGCTGCGGTCTGTCAGGGACGGGAGGAGATTTACTCAGCGTTTCCCGTACCCACCTCTGCTGGCCCGGAGCGCGTTGAAAATCACTGCAAGATCGACCACTTCCTGTATTGCAGCACCACCGAGCGGAGTGATGTAGCCCGCTGCCGCGAACATCATTCCCGCAGTGCTGATTCCAAGACCGGCCCAGATGGACTGCCGCGCGATGCGCATAGTGCGACGGCTGATTTCGATTCCATCCATCAGCCGCGTCGGATCGTCCGCTAACAGGATGACGTCCGCTGCCTCCGTCGCAATGCCCCGACCGTGCGAAGCGAGCGCAATACCTACGGTGGCGGTGCTCAGCGCTGGCGCGTCGTTTGTGCCATCGCCCATCATGACCACGGATTCGCCTTCGTCGATCAACTGCTTGACCACCTCGACCTTGTCCTGCGGAAGCATGTCGCCTCTCGCTTCTTCTATCCCGACGGCGGTGGCAATGGCCTTCGCATTCTCCGATCGGTCGCCGGAAAGGAGAATCACACGCTTCACACCCGCCGAGCAAAGTTGGCCCACCAGCTCGGCCATGCCAGGGCGGATCATGTCTGCGTACTCGATCAATCCAGCGAGCGATCCGTCGATGGCTACATACGCGCGCAACGACGCTCCATTTCCATCTGCTCCGTCTGCCTTGTCGATCGCTACCTGCGCTCCGGGGTGCCGCTCGGCGATGAAAGACCTGGCGCCGATGGCTACACGAAAGCCTTCGACGTCGCCTTCCACACCACGACCCGGACTCTCGACAATCGATGTGGCCGTCGTCCCGCCCTGACCCATGCGCTCTGCCTCACTCACCAGTGTCCGGGCGAGAAGGTGCCCCGATCCCTGCTCGATCGCGGCTGCAAGACGAAGAATTTCTGTCTCGCTCACCGAGTCCACGGCGACAACTCGGGAGACGCGTGGTTGGCCGACAGTGATGGTGCCTGTCTTGTCGAACACCACTGCAGTCGTTGAGCCGAGCGCCTCCAGAGCACCGCCGTTGCGTATCAGGATCTGCCGGCGTGCGGATTGATTCATTCCACCCAGCATCGCGACCGGGGTCGCAAGAATGAGAGGACATGGTGTCGCTATGGCGAGCACGGCGAGCACTCTGTCCCATTCTCCCGACACTGCATATGCGATTGCGCATACTGCCAGCGTGAGGGGAGTGAACAGCACGGCGTACCTGTCTGCGATTCGCTGCAACGGCGCCTTGCTCGCCTGCGCCTCGCGCACGAGCGCGACGATTTTTGCGTATTGGCTTTCGCTGGCTATTACGAGCGCCACGATCACGAGCGGCCCTTCCTGATTGACGCTGCCACTCATCACCTGTGACCCCGGCGACACTTTCTCGGGCATCGGCTCGCCAGTAAGACTCGATGTGTCGAGATGAGATGTACCCTTTGCAACCTCTCCGTCACAGGGCACCATCTCTCCCGGGCGAACAAGAATGGAATCTCCTTTGTTCACGAGATCGACATCTACGTCTTCTACTGCTTCGCCACGCATCCGGTGCAGTATTCTGGGCGCCGCGTCTTCGAGTGCGCGGAGAGCGTCGGTTGCGCGGCCTTCGGCAAGCCGCTCGAGAGCTTCACCTCCTGACTGCATCAGCACTATCACGAGACCCACCACAGGCTGGCCAAGAAGGAAGGCTGCGATCACAGCGAGGGCCGCAACGAGATCCGCGGCAAATTTCCCGCGCAGGATTCCGCGCGCGGTGCCCCACAGTATTGGCGCGGATGTGAGTACAAGCCCAACCATCCAGACGCGATGGCGCCAGAATGCACCGTCAGGAAGGAGGGTAGCCAGGCCACCTGCAACGATGAACAGAAACGCAGCCAGGGGGATGCGGTAACGCCCCGGCTGTGATCTCAGGAACTTCTGTCCGATACTGTCGGCACCAGGCGGGGTCTGCATCACGTTGCGCCCGCTCGGCGCCAGTTGAGATGCGTCAATCGCTGTGGGGTACTACGAGTACCGGGCAATGCGCATTTCTCACTAGCCCGGTGGAAACGCTCCCGAGAAGGAATCGCTCCATTCTCGTATGTCCATGTGAGCCCGCAGCGATCATGTCCGCACCCACGCGCTCGGCAAATTCTGTGATGCTACCAACCGGCTTGCCGTTGAGGACGACGGGCTCGATGAGAAGTCCGGCCTGAGGATCGAGCTCTGCCGTCAGTCGGCGGAACCAGACTACAACGTCACCGGGGAAACGGGTTTCTCCCGGAAGCGTGAATCCTCCTGGCAGAAGATCCGCGGGGGGCTCGACGTACACAAGGTACAATGTTCCCGACGCTCCCAGAAATTCGCGCGCGACTCTTGCGGCCTTGATGCCCGCCACCGAAAAGTCCATTGCCACTACCACAGTGCGCGGACCTTCGAGAGCGGAAGACACAGCAAGAACCGGAATCGCCGCCATACGCATCACTTGAAGCGTCGTCTCTCCACCGAGAACCTTGTCCATGACCCCATGCTCCCGGCGACCGAGTACGATCAGGTCCGCACCCCGGTGTTCCGCTATAGTCGTAAGCACGCGCGCGGGACGACCGACCGCGACCTCCGATGTCCAATCGTCTTCGGGGCTCATTTCGTTCATGATCTCGCGCAGCTCGGAATTCTTGAGCCCTATGCGGAGCTCTGCGACACTGTCGCTGTCATCGTCGACAATCGGAATCAAATGATACGATGGGAACGGCGGGATAGCGGTCACCACGTGCAGCGGGCAGTGGCGCGACCGCGCAAGCGCCGCCGCAGTCGCGAGCGCGGCAAGTGATTCACTTGATCCGTCGACTCCTGCTACGATTCCGCCGGGAATCAATCGTTCGTATTCCCAGATCTGATGAGTTTGTGAACCGGGGAGAGTGTCTGTCTGGTTCATGGCAGCCTCGAAAATCCTGGAGGGAAGTAACGGCCGGCGATTGCCTCCGAAGTCATGGGTCAATCTGGTCAGCGGCAATGCTCAATGAAGTCAGCCGATGCCGGATTCTCTGTAGGATTGTTGCGTCAGGACGTAGGTATTAACCCCACAAATGCTCGTCGAAAAGCCTATTGCTTCACCCCCCAGGGCGAGGCGAGTATGAAAGCGCCAACGCAGAGAGCCGAATGCCTCAAGGACCAGTCCTATCGCCCGTTTTCAGGGATCTCACCGACCGGGAGATCGAAGCGCTCCTATCGCGAAATCACGTTGGGCGCATCGCATTCTCGTTCCACAACTCAGTGGATATCCGCCCGATCCATTACGTGTATCACGACGGCTGGCTCTACGGCCGTACGTCCCGCAGCGACAAGCTCATCACGCTACGGCACAACCAGTGGGTAGCATTCGAGATCGATGAAGTGAGCGGAATGTTCGACTGGATGAGCGTCGTGGTGCACGGCACGTTCTATCGTCTCGATAGCGAAGGAGTTGACCACGATCACAGCCTATACGAGCGGGCAGTGCGGTCGCTTCGCGAGCTAACTCCCGAAACGCTCACGGACCGCGACCCAGTCCCGTTCAGAACTGAGGTCTTTGCCGTCCACATCGATTCGCGCACCGGCAGATCGAGCTCGACCAGGCGCCCGGCCTGATACCAGTCATGTCCCGGTCGCCCTAATCCTCGCTATCGGGCACGATCAACAGCGAGCGCGTGGAATGACGCATCAACCGGGTGGCCACGCTTCCTACAAAGAGACGCTCCATCAATCCAGCGCCACGCGTGCCGGCAACGATCAGGTCCGCTTCAGTCCTGTCGGCAAGGTTCATAAGCGCTCCCGACGCCCTGCCCCGCAGCGTCACTTTTTCGACGTGCATTCCCGCCGGTGCCCTCAACGCCTCCGCAAAGTTTCCGAGTTCTTTCGCCGCCGCGGTCTCGTATTCCTCTTCCAGCATTCCAATCCCATCGAAAACAGTGGCCATGGGTCCTACGTGCGCCAGGACAATTGTTGACCCATCGTCCAGCAGGCGGAGGCCCACGCGCGCTGCATCCATGCTTTGAGCGCTGAAATCGACGGCGAACACCGCGCGCCTCGGGAGCGCTTTCCAACTCGGCGCAGCCAGCAATACGGGCATATGAGACTGTCGCACGACTTCCAGCGCCGTATCCCCGTCCAGGATCCGGTCTATAATCCCATGATGTACCAGTCCAATGACCACAAGCTGCGCGCTGCGATCGCGCGCCTTGCCTGCAATCTCTGCGCTGGGCCGACCGTATTCGACTTCGACGCGCCAGCCCAGCCCAACCGGAGCAAGCTCTCGCAACTGCGCAACGACCCTGTCGCGCACGGCGTCGAGCAGAGCCGGTGATGCTACGAGGGGCTGTAGGACGATGGACGGGTCGGGCATTAACAGCGGCAATGGCTCAACGACCACAATTACTTCGACACCTGCTGTCACTTTCGCGGCGATTGCCGAAGCCGCCCGAAAGGCAGTCTCACCCGCGGCCGTGCCATCGGTTGCAACCAGAAGTGGGCCGGACGGTGCCGGCTTCGCGGGAGGATACCAGCTTCCGGCGGTGTTGGCGTCACGCTGAGCAGTCGGATCCGACATTGCTTGATCTCCTGATGAATTGGACCTCATTGACACTACGCGCCGACACCGACTGAATGGATCAGCGAGACCACACTCCATCGTAGGGTTTTCCCTGAATGAAGTTCGATGAATTGAGGGTAATACCTACACATCTTCATCCGATTGACGACAGATATAGTGACGACTCCCGTACACATTGCATTCAACCCTAATGGGAGGGGAATATGCGAACCGATCAGGAGCTCCACCGCGACGTTGTCGCCGAGCTCAATTGGCAGCCGGCACTCCGCGACGAAGAGATCGGAGTGGCAGTCAAGGGTGGTGTGGTTACGCTGAGCGGCGAGGTGACGACATACGCCAGGAAGTTCGAAGCGGAGCGCGCGGCCGAAAGCGTTCACGGAGCGAAGGCCGTGGCCGTCGACCTCAACGTCAAACTTCCGCACTCGTTTGTTCATTCGGACACCGAGATAGCGCATGCAGCTCTTCAGGCACTCAAGTGGGACGTTGAGGTGCCTGATGACAAGATCAAGCTTCGAGTCGAAGACGGACGGATCCTCTTTGAAGGCAAGGTCGACTTTCAATACCAGCGTCTCGCTGCCGAGCGTGCCGTTCGGTATCTCGCCGGAGTGAAGGGCGTAACAAGCCTCATCACGGTCGAGCCGCGAAAGGTCTCGACGTTCAACGTAAGCAAGAAGATAACGGAGGCTTTCAAGCGCAGTGCAGAGGTTGACTCGAGCCGTATCAAGGTAGAGTCGATCGATGGCATGGTGGTTCTCACAGGGAAAGTCCGCTCCTGGGCAGAGCGCCGCGATGCAGAAAACGCGGCGTGGGCAGCTCCAGGCGTGAAAGGGGTGGACGACCGGATGGTAGTGAGTCTTTGAGTCATCCGGAGTCTCGCGCCTCAGCTCTGCACGGGAAAACCCGTGCAGAGTTTTTTTGTACAGACCACTCAAGCCGTCTTCTGCGCCGGCGAGTTGATCCATCGCTCCGTCTAGCGATCGGCATCCCCTGGCCTGGCAGCAATCATCATATCCCAATGGCGCCCCTGACCTTCACATTGTAGGATCAGGTTGATGGATATTGGCATCGGCATCAGCGACGCCCAGGCGGCGTCTGCGCTGCACCTCGGTATCGCCGCGCTTATTGGACTCGGTGTCGGCCTCGAACGTCAGTGGTCGGGACACGCTACTGGGCCACATGCGCGGTTCGCAGGTCTGCGCACGTTTCTTCTTCTCGGAATGTTGGGTGGTGTCGCTGGACTTCTCGCGCAGGAAGGCCAGCAGATTCTCGCAGCAGTGCTCGCGGCCGGAGGCGCCGCGCTGTCTATCTCCGCCTACCTCGTGGTTCTCCGCCAGCCAGACGCCGATCCCGATGGAACCACTGAGGCGGCCGCGATTTTGGTGATCGCGCTCGGCGTTCTTGCTGGCGCTGGATCGTGGCTCATCGCCGCCGCTGCGGGATCGGTTGTCGTGCTCGCCCTCAACGAAAAAAAGCGCCTCCATGGCGCAATACAGCGCGTCCATCCGGAAGAGTTACGGGCGGCGCTTCAGTTCGCCGTCCTCGCGCTTGCAGTCCTTCCATTTTTGCCGGAAGGTCCGTTCCTGGGTTGGGCCGCAATCCGGCCGCGTTCGCTGTGGATGATTGTTCTCCTGTTCTGCGCGCTCAACTTCGCGGGCTTTCTCGCGCGGAAGAGCGCCGGCGAAGGCCGCGGCTATCTCCTCACCGGCCTCTTTGGCGGGGTCATATCATCAACTGCCGTGACGTTCGGATTCGCGCGACACAGCCGACAGCATCCCGCCGTCGGCGCGGCACTGGCTTTCGGAGTGATCGGTGCCTGCACTGTTCTTGTTCCGCGCGTGCTCATCATCAGCTCCATCCTCAGCCCCACAGTTGCCGCTGAGCTTCTTCCATTTTTGGTTCCGGCGGGCCTCATAGGAGCGGTGATCGTCGTGCTCGCGTGGCGGTTCGGGAAAAACTGGGAAACCGGCACGGAGGTCGCGGCACCGGTCTCGTGGCTTGCATCGGACGAGAAAAACCCGCTCCGGCTCTGGGTCGCAATCCGGCTCGCGATAATCTTCCAGGTCGCGATCATGGCGATCACGTATGTTCGTGACGCCTGGACCGTAACCGGCCTCTACGGTACTGCCGTCGTCCTCGGCCTCACGGACGTGGATGCTCTCACTGTGTCGATGAGCACGCCATCGACCGATGTTCTTCCGGCCATTGCGGCGCGCGCGATTGCGATCGGCATCCTGGCAAACACGTTTGTAAAACTGGGGATCTCAGTCGCGGTGGGATCAGGGAGATATCGGCTGATCG
>JBKJRW010000060.1:0-7322 GCA_046593165.1 Gemmatimonadaceae bacterium | reverse complement strand
CGAACATCACCCGCTCGAACTCGGGGACCATGGCGCCGCGTCGATTCCAGCCCAGATCTCCACCCTGCGGCTTTGACCCAGGATCCATCGACTCACGCTTCGCGATCTGCTCGAAATCCCCGCCCTTCCTGATCTCGACAAGGAGCGAATCGGCCTTCGCCTTCGCCCTTGCCTTCGCTTCGGCCGTGGCCTTGGGTGCGACAACCACCTGCCGGAACGTGACAGTTGCAGGCGAAGCCTGAAGCTGGGTCCTGGTGCGATCGAATGCCTCCTGAATCTCCGCGTCGCCCACATTTCTTCCGACGGCGGTCTTCCGAAGCTCCTCGAAAGCGCGCTGCTGCAATGCCCTTCGATAGAACTGCTCGTATAGCGTCCTGCGGTATTCCTCCGGCGTTCCGAAGCCGGCCGACTTCAGTTCGTTTCGGAATGCGTCGTCTTCGGTGAACTGCTGGCGGATGCGCTTGATCTGATCATCGACACTCCGATTCACTTCGTCAGGTGTCACATCGATCTTGAGAAGACGCGCCTTCTGAACGAGAATTTCCTCGTCTACAAGCGCATTCAACGCTTCTTTCGCCAGCGCGGCCTGCCCCGCCGAGTCGGAGGGAAGCTGAAGCCCCGCCGCCCGCTGCTGGTTGATCGAATTCATGACATCGCTCCAAAGGATCACCTGATCGCCGACGACGGCCACCACGCGATCCACTGGAAGCGAAGCCGGTGCAACAGCGGAGGCCACCCGCGTCCCCGAGGGGCTCGGCGTCTGCGCCGTCGTCACGACGGGCAGCGCCACAATAACAGAAAGCAGCAATACTGTACGCATTCTTTCTTTACCCTCGGGGGAGGCCGTTGTTCTACTTCTTCGTCGCGGCGTCCTTATTGGGCACCGGTACTACGGACCCCGGTTGCCCAATCTTTGTGGTCGAGTCGGTCGCAAGACGGACCTTCGCTGCCTCGATCAGAACCTGGTCGAGAGTCTCCGGATTGATCGTGTTGTCGTACTTGTCGCGAAGAACGTTCTGCACTGGCTGCGTCACATCCACGTACTGCGCCTGCTGTGCAAGCAGTTTCGTGATGTACTCCTCGACACGCTGCGCGGCGACCTTGGTGCGGTCGCCCCTGGACTTGCCTGCAGCCTGCAGGTTCTTCGGATCGAGATTCAGCGCGGTCCACGCATTCGTCAGCGAAGTCGTGAAAAGCTTTCGCACCTCAGCCAGCTGCGTGGCGTCCGGACCAAGCTTGGCACTGTCGGCCGAGTGAAGTACCAGCTCGTTGCGAACGAAGTTCTTCACGAATACCGGCAGCATCGAATCCGGCGCGGACTTCACGCGCTCCGCTACCTGTGCCTGCGGCGGGAAAGTTTCCATCCAGCGCGCAAGATCGGCGGCGGTGAACTTGCCCAGGGTCGACGTCGCAAGGACAGTCTTGTCGCTGCCGTGTGTACCGGGTGATTCGACAACCGACCTGATTACTGCAGCTGTGCCCGGCTTCACTTCCAGCTTCGAGGATGTCTCGAGCCCAGCCAGGTAGGTGCTCTCCGCAGCCTGCGCGCCGCCCTGTTGCATTGCCTGAACGAACGGCCCCTTCACTTCCGCAAACGTGGGACGGCGGATGATGTGGTAACCGAACTGCGTCTGGATCACTGGCGAGATCTCGCCGGGCTTCAGTGCCGCCGTGGCCTGGTCGAACTCCTTCACCATCGCACCGCGCGGGAACACGCCGAGCGATCCGCCCTGAACCGCCGACTGGGGATCCTGACTGTTCTTGCGGGCCATCTCGGCGAAATTGGCCGAAGTCACCTGAGCGCGAAGCGCGTCAGCCTTCTTCTTCACTGCGGCCTTCGCGGCCGGCGTGGTGTCGGGAGTGAGTAGAAGGATGTGGCTAGCCGCGAGCATGGAGTTGCCGGTATAGCTGGCCTCGGCCTGCGCGCTGTCTGGTCCCTTCCAGCTCCTGGAGACCTGGTCGTACCACTTCTTGGCCTTCACGTTCGCGAGCATTGCCCACATCGCGTCGTCGATCTTCTTCGTATCGCTGAGCGAATCGTTGGCGACTGCTGCCTCGCCCGCGAGATGGTAGTTCACCCATGCGTCGGTTATCGCGATCGCGACGTCCTTCCGAAGCGGAGCCTTGGAGTTGCCCATGAGGCCTGCAAGGCGCGTAACCGAAAGCTCCTGATCGGCGGCTTTGGCCACGACATCCGTGTGCGCGGACATGGCTTCCTTGATAGAGTCGCAGCCAGTCAGGACGAGGGCCGCGCCGAAGGCGGCAATAGCGAATTTTTTCATGTTTGTGTGATTCAGTGTGAGCCCGAGCGGATGCTCAGGCGCGCAGTGTCGCGAGTGCGCGAACCAGGCCGCCGAGCAGTTCTGCCCCGCCGAGCCTGGTCAATTTGAGCGAAAGCGGATGCGCGCGCCGAACTTCCGCCTGGAACTGTACTTCGTGAAAAGCGGCCGAGATCCCTTTCATTCGGGGCACGGCGTGCTCCCGAAAGGTAATACGAGCCTCGTTGCCACGCAGGAGCATCGACTCGATCTGCACGACACCCCCCAACACTCTGAGCATGGCAACCGCAAAAAAGGTTTCCGCCGGCCCGGGGAGCGGCCCGAACCGGTCGCGCACCTCCGACTTGAGCCCATCTATTTCTGCCGGATCCACCATGTGCGTCAGCCGCCGATAGATGTCGAGCTTGGCGTCCTGACTGGTGACATAGTCGTCGGGCAGATAGGACGGCAGATCCACCGACACATCGGCCGGCTGAAGGCGCGGCGCGGTATCTCCCCGCATCACACGCTTCACCGTCTCGTCCAGCATCCGAAGGTACATGTCGAACCCGACGGCGGTGACGAAGCCCGACTGCTCAGGCCCCAGCAGATTTCCCGCTCCGCGCAGTTCGAGATCCTTGAGCGCAATACGATATCCGGCGCCAAGCTCTGTGTGGTGCTCGAGTATCTTGAGCCGACGATTGGCATCTTCATCGATATCGCCGTCCGGCACGAGCAGGTAACAGTTCGCCCGCCGGTGCGAGCGCCCCACCCGCCCACGAAGCTGATAGAGCTGCGCAAGGCCAAAGTGGTCCGCACGATCGACGAACATAGTATTCGCATTAGGCACGTCGAGCCCGGACTCGACGATCATCGTCGATACGAGAACATCGGTCTCGCCCCCGACAAACTTTCGCATCACATCCTCGAGGTCGCGCTCACGCATCTGACCGTGCCCCACGCCAACGCGAGCGCGCGGCACAAGGCGCCCAACACGCTCGGCCATTGCGTCGATGGTTTCAACTCGATTGTGAACGAAGAAGACCTGGCCACCGCGATCGAGCTCGCGACCGATTCCCTCTTCGATTAAACCCGAATCCCAGGGCTCGACAAACGTGAGCACCGGAGACCGGTCGCGGGGCGGCGTCTGCATCAGCGTCATGTCGCGAAGGCCGGCGAGCGACAGGTGCAGTGTGCGCGGAATGGGAGTAGCGGTAAGGGTCAGGACGTCCGTGTCGAGCTTGAGATGCTTGAGCCGCTCCTTGTGCTTTACCCCGAAGCGATGCTCCTCATCGACGATGATGATCCCGAGATTCCTGAACTTCACATCGGGGCTCAACAAACGGTGCGTGCCGATCACGATGTCGATCTTGCCGTCGGCCAGGTCCGCGATAACCTGCAACTGCTGCTTCGGGGTCTCGAAGCGACTCAACGTCTGAATGATCACCGGAAAATCCGCCAGCCGGTCGCCGAATGTCCGCGCGTGCTGCTCGGCGAGAATCGTCGTCGGAACGGGCACCGCTACCTGACGGCCAGACTGGACGGCCTTGAACGCCGCGCGCACTGCAATCTCGGTCTTACCGTAACCGACGTCGCCGACGAGCAGGCGATCCATTGGACGTGATTTTTCCATGTCGCCTTTCACGTCCGATGTCGCTGTGCGCTGGTCGGGCGTGTCCTCGAACAGGAACGACGACTCGAGCTGGCGCTGCCAGGGAGTATCGGGCACATGTGGCGGCCGTGTCGCCACGCGGCGACGAGCGTAGAGTTCGAGAAGCTCGACCGTCATGTCCTGGATCGCGGCCTTCGTGCGATCGCGCTGCTGCGACCACCGCTTTCCACCCAGCGTATGAAGCCGGGGCGGTGGGTTGTCGGCCGAGATGTCGGAAGCTGACCTGAAGCGCTCGATCTGATCGATACGGTAAAGCGGAACGTTGAGGCGCGATCCACCCTCGTATTCCACCACCGCAACCTCGACCGTACTCTCTCGCACGAACACTTTCTCGATCCCGCGATAGATACCGACGCCGTGCTCGAGATGGACGACATAATCACCTGGAGTCAGCGCGCTGAGCGACTCGATGGACGTCCCGGTCGTATAGCGACGTGCGCGCCGAATGCGCCGTTCGCGACGAAAGATCTCGTGATCGGTGAGAACTCGAAGCCCTTCGGCCGACATTCCCCACGGAGGAATGATGAAGCCGCCGTGAAGCACGCCGATCGCCAGTACCGACCGGCCTCGACCGCTCCCTTCTCCGAGCAGCTCTTCGAGACGCTCCGCCTGTCCCGCGTTGTCGCAAAGGATTATCGTCGGAATTCCATCCGACACTACTTCGCGCAGCCGCTTCATGTCGCGATGGATTGGCTCGGGCTCGACAATTGGAAAATGGAATTGCGCCGGTACCTCACCAGGGACGGCGAACTCGGAATGAGAATCCACCACCGATCCTGCGAACACCTCGAGAATGCCATGTGATGCGATGGCAGCCAGCGTTTCCGCCGGAGTCGCATACAGCTCACTCCGTCCAGGCGTGTCTTCGCCTCGCCTTCGAGCGAGGTCGATATGGTGCTGGGCCTCGTCCCAGGTGCGTGTGAGCTCGGGTGAGACCCGACTGTCTTCGGGAATCACAACGATCGTATCTGGTGTGAAAAGCGTCGTGATCGAAACGCGCTCGACCTCTGCACCTTCCGCGCTGAGCTGTCCGTCCACAGGAAGGATCAGAGCGAGCGCTGCATCGCGCGTCGAGCGCTGGCTGGCGAGGTCGAAGTGCCGCAGCTCCTCAATTTGGTCACCCCAGAACTCCAGCCTCACCGGCTCGGCCATGCCGAAGCTGTAGATGTCGAAGATTCCGCCCCGCATGCTGAACTGCGCAACATCGTCCACCATGGGAACCCGCTCGAACCCGATCGATTCGAGGTGCGACGCGAGTTGCTCCGGCCGCCGCGTATCGCCCTTGCGCAGCTCGAGCCGCGTCTGAGCGAGTGCTCGCGGAAGCTGAGTCTTCTCGAGAAGCGCTCGCGCGGTGGTGAGGAGGACGCGAACGTCCCCACGGCCGAGTCGCTCGAGAGTTTCTACACGCTCACCCGCGACCTCCGCGTGCGGCTCGGCCTCGCCGAAGCCCTCGCGCGGTGGATAGAACGCCACGAGGCTGGAGTCGCCGAGTGACTCGAGGTCGGCGAGCCATCGCTCAGCGCCTGCCACACTTTCCGAGATTACAACGAAGAATCGTCCGGGGCTGGCGTGCGCGAGCGCGGCTACAACGACGGCGTCGCTGGAACCTGGCAGGCCGGATGCGTGTAGCCGGGTATTGAGAGGCGGAAGCGCCGAGACGAGCCGCCCGAACTCGGGCACCGCCTCGATGGCTTCGAGAAGTGCTGGCAATGACACTGCGCGCAAGCTATCGTACTTGTTATCCCCGGGGTAGCCGAAATCGGGGAGGCCAGGGAGGCCATAATGAGAGTCATCAGGATCGCAGTCTTGTCCGCAACGCTGTTAACGGCTGCGGCATCCATCGCGCCGGCGCAGACAGCCAGACCGCGTGTATTCACTCCCTCCGAGCGGTCTGACTATGCGCCGCCGGTAGATGTGTGGCTCGATCAGATTACGTATACATATGGCCAGCGCTTCCGTCCGTACTTCACCACTGAACCCGGTGCATACGTGACCATCGTCCGGGTGACGACGGATGGCGAACTGCGCGTGATGTACCCGCGACGGCCGTCACTTCAGAAGCAGCACGTATCTGGACGCCGCGCTGACAGCCGCGTGCCGTACTCGGATGAACCGGCGTTCAGCACTTACGAGTCTGGCGGCACCGGATTCGTGTTTGCAATCGCGTCCAACGAGAGGTTCGACTACAGCTACTACACGACCGCAGGCGAGTGGAGCATTGCGCGCCTCGCGAACAGCGGTCGCTACGGCGATCCGTTCGAGATTGTCCGTGTGTTCGTCGACCAGACGCTGGGTGACAGATCGGAGTTCTCGATGGATTACGTCGCCTACGAGGTTCAATCGCGCGGCAGTCGCAGCCGGTACGCGTCGAGGTACGTGTACGATTCGTACGATGACTACTTCGACCGGTGCATGTCCGCGTTCGGCTACGGATACTCCCGCTACTCGGGGTATTCTCAATACTGCGGCAACTACAACGGGTACTACGGGCAGTTCGTTGTAGCGAGGCCGCGGTCGCCAGCCCCCGCTACGCCGAATTCGGCTCCTGATCCGCGTGTGAAACCCCTCGTTCCCGATCCGATGTTACCCGCGTATCCGACCGAGCCTCAAGCGATGCAAGGGCGCTTTCCGGTGAACACACCGGGTGAAGCGGCCGCTGTTGCGAGGCGTGAGCGGATGCTTCGCAGCGTCTCGCCGCGGACAGAGATCAAGAGCGGCGGCGCAGCTGAGCCTCGGTATTCGGAGCCTCGTTACGTCGAACCGCGGCGGGCTGAGCCCCGGCAGATCGAGCCCCGGCAGATCGAGCCCCGGCAGATCGAGCCGCGCCATGTGGAGCCAGTTCGGGCCGCTCCTCGCAACGAACCGAGGGTCGAACGGGCGCCTGCCCCGCCACCGGTGCCCGTGCAGAAGGAGAATCAGCAGTAAGCGCGACCGTTCCCCAAAAACCGCAACATCAACGTAGAGATACACAGGTGCGAGAGGTCAGAGGGCATAGTTCACAGTTTCGAGGCGCAAATCCTCGCAACTTGAAACTATGCCCTCTCGCCTCTCTCACCTGTGTATCTCTACGTTGATGTGCCGCTCTCGTACGTGAAGTACCGCTTGAGAGCCAAAAATCGCTTCTCGTACAGGTGCCAGCTCAGCCACGCGACCGCGAATGACGCAACGAGCATGACGACGATGTAAAGCACGAGCGCAGCGAACTCATTGGCCTCGCCGGCCTCGCAAGTCATATCACTCGAAAAAGGGCCATTCAGAGAGGGAGCCAGAGGGCGTTTCGTTATATTTCAAGGCTGTCCCGCGATTCTGCCGGGGCCTGAACACCGGAATCGCCTTGAATCTCGACCACATCCGCAATTTCTGCATCGTCGCTCACATCGATCACGGCAAGT
>JBKJRW010000126.1:0-3443 GCA_046593165.1 Gemmatimonadaceae bacterium | reverse complement strand
GCGACGAAGGTTGCAACCCAGAACGCCGGCGCGGCGAAAGCCACCACCCCCAGGTTCCGCAGCAGGGCCGATTCGCGCTTACGCCGCATATCGACAAATCCAACGGTGGCAGCGGCGCCAAGCGCGATGAGCAATGCATTCGCTGACGAGAAGACAAACACTTCACCAGACGCGGCGAACAGAATCGAATGAACGAGCACCCAGAGCGACACAGCCATCAAGACCCATCGTAGCGCGAGGTTCCGCCCCGGCCAGATTCTTCTCATCAGGTCAATCCGATGCGCTTTACCAGAGCGTCGAATCGCGGATCATCACGCAGCGGCGCATAACCGGGATCGAGATGGAGATAGATCACGCCTGCGGACCGGGCTTGCACCGCGCGGTCCAGACACGCAAACGCAGAATCGAAGTTGCCCATGGCCGCGTATCCCATGGCCAGGATTTCCTCGCGCACGTAATGCCTGCGCGCCTCTTCTTCCAACCGGCTCAGGATTTCCTGGCCTTCCTCACGACGATCGAGCGGAGCAAGGGCCCTGACGATCAACGCGTCGTAAGATCGAACACTGTTTTCCAGCGCCTGGCCGCGGCGGTACCAATCGAGCGCTTTCTCCGGATCGCCCTGCGCGAGCGTCGCAGATCCCGCATCGAGGTAGGATTGGAAATACTCGTGATCGAGCTCGAGGGTTTTCTGGCTTTGCGAGATCGCTTCGGAGTAGTCACCCGCATACAACAGGAAGCGACTCAGCCAGCGGCTTGATTTCGGGAAGATCGGATCGAGTGCGACCGAGCGCCTCATTTCGGCGATAGCTTCTCCGAGCTTTCCGACCGTTGGCAGGGCGCTGCCGAAGGACCAGGCCGCCTCTGCATCATTCGGGTTGAGAGAGACAGCCCGTCTCAATTGGTGTTCGGCGGCGCCGAAGTCCCACTCGTACCAGCACAGTACCTTACCCAGCGAGGTCATCGCCTCCGCCAGCTGCGGGTCGTACTCGAGTGCTCTCTTCGACGCGGCCTTCGAGCGGGGATACGCCTCTTCAGGCGCAATCCAGTCGTCCGCCAATTGGCACCAGCAGTCCGCTATTCCGGCATAGGCTCTGGCAAAGCCTGGATCCTGGAGCAACACATGCTGGTAGAAATCCAGGCTCTTTCTCAGCCCGGGCTCGGTGAATTTGTTGAAGAAGAACCGGCCTTTGAGATAGAGATTATACGCTTCGAGATTCTTGGCGGGCACGACCAGTTGTTCGGACGAGTCAACAAGCCGGAGCTTGAGCGCGTCTACGATAGCCCGGGAAATCTCGTCCTGAATTGCGAAAACGTCCTCCAGCTGGCGGTCGTATGTCTCGGACCAGAGCTGATAGCCGTTCTCGACATTCACGAGCTGCGCCGCGATGCGTATGCGAGTGCCAACCTTTCTGACGCTTCCCTCCAGAACCGTGGCTACCCCAAGCTTTTCGCCGACCTCGCGAGCATCCACCTGCTTCCCCTTGAACGCGAACGAGGAACTGCGCGATCCCACCTGCAGGCCCGGCACCTTCGCCAGCGCGTTGATGATCTCCTCGGTCATGCCGTCGCTGAAGTATTCGTTTTCCGGATCGGCGCTGAGATTAGTCAGTGGAAGGACGGCGATTGATTTCTGGGATCGGACGTTGCGATCTGGCTCGGTTCTGCCCGGCGGGCCGTGACGCGGGCGCCCAATGCGGTCGATGGCCTCGATGAGTTGCGCACCTGACGCCATCCTGTCCACCGGGCTGCGAGAGAGGATCCTGCCCAAAAGGTCATCGACTCCAGGCGGAACGTCGCGTGCGGACTGCACTTTCGGGATCGGAGATACGAACCGCTTCACAAGGATTGCCTGCGCGGTGGGGCCGGTGAACAACGCTTCTCCGGTGAGCATTTCGTAGAGCACGCAGCCGAGGCTGTAGAGATCGCTGCGGCCGTCGATGTCAACCTCGCCCGAGGCCTGCTCGGGGCTCATGTACGCAGGAGTACCGATGGAAATGCCTGTACGCGTGATCGTGCGGCCCCCGGTCAAGGCCTTCCCGATTCCGAAGTCGGCTACCATCGCCGCACCCTCGTGCAGCAGTATGTTCTCGGGCTTGATATCCCGATGGACAACATTGTGGCGGTGCGCGTAGTCGAGAGCTGAAGCAACTTCACGCGTTAGCCTGAGTGCGTCATCCAATGGCAGCTGGCGTTCACGATCGAGGCGGTCTCTGAGTGCCGCACCCTCCATGTTCGGCATCACATAGAACAGCACTCCGTCCGCGCTTCCCGAGTCGTGAACCGGTAAAATGTGAGGGTGTGTCAACCCGGCGGCGAGCTTGATTTCCCTCAGGAAGCGATCCTCGCCTATCTCTGCCCCGATCTCGGGGCGGAGCGCCTTTACCGCAACACTCCGGTCGTGGCGGAGATCCCGGGCGAGATAGACGATCGCCATGCCTCCTTCGCCGAGTTGCTGGAGAATGGTGTAGCGTCCCTGCAAGCCTTCGGCTAGTCGCTGCTGAAGCGTTGTCATTGTGCGGTTCATGAATTGATTGGCTCTACATTCCCGCGAGAATCTGCCTAAAACTCGGCATTTCGCGCAATGAGTCGAGATCCGAATCTTCCTTTATCGGAGCGCGTCATTTTTTATTGCTCGGGGAATGTCTCGAGCACTCGCGTTTCAAGTTTCGTAACCTCGGCATCGGCTGATCGAAGCTCGGTGAGGCCGCCTTCGAGTTTTAGCGTCTCCGTCTGTAGAAAGCGCTCGTAAGGAGCGATCACTTCGAGAAGCTGGTGCTCGTACCGAGTGAGCTGCTCTTCGAACTTCGCGCGCAGCAGCACCGCAATGTCTTCGTTCAGCTTCGTAATCTTGTTCTCGAAGTCCTTGAGCAACTGGCGCCGTCGCGCGGGAATGATGAGCCAGCCGGCGATGGCGAATATCGTTGCTGTCAGAACCCCGGTGACATCGAGCGCTGCAGTGGTGAAGGCGGTCAGGAACAGGGCGCCGAGTCCGATCGCCAGCACATTCACGCCGAAGGCCTGGGTTACGGCGGCTTTCACGCCATCTGTAATCTGTCGCGCCTCATTTTCCGTGTCGAACTCGTTCAGGCGCTTCTCAATCGGCTCGCGCAATCGCGAGAACAACTCTTCTCTGTTGTATTGAAATTCGGTATCGCCGTGTGCGGCGAGCGCGCCCGACTCTCGCAAGCGCGCGGTATGCGCATCGAGCTCGACGAAAACGGTGCGCCATAGCTTGAGATTCCTTTGCACCGTCCAATCAACCATCCGATGAACCACCGCCTCGATCTGCTGAGGCGTATCCTGAACGACCTCGGCGCGGAAGCGATTCTCTACAGCGTCCTTGTTGCGAAGGAAGTTCGCGTTGCCGATGCGTATCGTGCGCTCGAACCAGGTTCGGCCGCGACGCTCCAGTTCGTACAGGACGTTGCGCACCTCGATGAGGT
>JBKJRW010000140.1:0-16193 GCA_046593165.1 Gemmatimonadaceae bacterium | reverse complement strand
CTCGCGAACTACAGGAGCGGTCGGGTCCGTTGATCTCGGTCTCCGAGGCGAGCGCGAGGATTCTCGAGCGGATCCACACGCTCCCGGCGGAGACTGTCGCGACTGAGAATACCGTCGGTCGGGTGCTCGCGACGAGTATTGTGGCGCCGATCACTTCGCCACCGTGGGACAACGCGTCGATGGATGGCTATGCCCTCGGAAGCGAGGACCTGGCGGTTCCCGGTCAACCGGTGCTCAGAGTGATCGAGACGGTGGCGGCCGGTGCATTTCCCTCGCGAGCCATACGCACCGGCGAAGCGATGCGGGTCATGACCGGCGCGCCCGTACCTGAAGGGGCGGACGCTGTAATCAGGCACGAGGACACCAATAACGGGCTCGATCTCGTCACGATTCTCAACCTGCGCGATTCTAAGCGAAACGTGCGCCGGGCAGGAGAGGATTTTCGCGCCGGCCACGTGCTGTTTCAGGAAGGAGAGCCGCTCGGTGTCGCCCATGCCGGCGTGCTTGCCTCCGCGGGCATCAAGTCGGTCGAAGTGCACCGTCGCCCCCGAGTAGCATTGATCAACTCAGGAGACGAGCTGATCGAGTTGCGCGATTTCACTCCCGACCTGGCGGCGCAACGCATCGTCTCGTCGAACAGCGTGACTCTCATGGCCCTCGTCCGCGGTGCCGGAGCCGATCCTGCCGATCTCGGCATTGCGCGTGACAATAGCGAATCGGTCAAGGACAAATTCCACGCAGCGCGCGGTTTCGACCTGATCATCACGACTGCGGGTATCTCGGTAGGCGACCACGATCACGTTCGAACCGCATTTACCGCACTCGGTGGGGAGATCGACTTCTGGAAGGTGAAAATGCGGCCCGGTGCGCCGCTCGCCTTCGGCACTCTCGATGGCGTGCCGTGGATCGGGTTGTCGGGGAATCCCGTCTCGGCCATGGTGACCTTCGAGATCTTTGTAAGGCCTGCCATACGAAAGATGCTCGGCTTCACTTCCCTTTTTCGCGAAACGATTGCGGTCAAACTGGGCAAGCCCGTGACGCTCGCGGCATCGCTCATGCACTTCCTTCGAGTCGTGGTCACTCGCAACACAAATGGGGAATACGTGGCAGAGCCGGCTGGATCGCAGAGTTCGTCAGTCCTGACGGCGATGGCGCGCGCCAACGCGTTACTGATATTGCCGGGCGACAGGCTCGAGCTCGCAGCGGGAGAAACCTTCCGCGCGCTGCCACTGGGCGACGCACTGGAAACGGGCCACACGCTGGTACTGTCGTGACGCCAGTAGTAACCGATCTGGCCGAACTGGAGGGTGCAGAGCTCGTGGAAGAACTGGAGAAGCGATTCGATACTCTCACCGGCGATGTGGAAATCGGCGGACGGGACTTCTTGATCCTTCGGCCCCGCAACTCGGACGATCTCATTCGCGAAGAAGATTTCGTGAAGGATGAGAGGCTTCCGTACTGGGCGGACATCTGGCCTTCATCCACGATCCTTGCGGAGCATCTGCTGAAGCTTGCCGACAAACGTCGCGGCCGGGCGGCGGGGAAAGGCCTCGAACTCGGCTGCGGCGTTGGAGTCGTGACCATGGCCGCGATGATCGCGGGTTACGATATGACGGCGACAGATTATTACACGGATGCGCTCGCTTTCACGCGAGCCAACGCATGGCGCGCCACGGGCAGGACGCCCGAAGCAAGAATGATCGACTGGCGTTCCTTCCCTTCAGAAGCTCGCGGATTCGACCTGATACTCGCGTCTGACGTTCTGTACGAGAAAGAGTACGCGCTGCTCCTGCCGGGAATCTTCAAACGCGCGCTCGCTCCGGGCGGGATGGTCATTCTCGCCGATCCTGGACGCATCGGAGTTCCCGAGTTCAAGGAAGAGTGCAAGGTCGCCGGACTCGTGATCCGCTCGAAAGTGACTCATCCATTCGAGGTGGGCGAGATCAGACAGAAAATAGACATCTACGAGATTGCCGACAGGGCCAGCTAGGCCGTTCTACATCAACCGATACTTCGGCCCGCTCTCCCCTTCCCTCGGTGTCCACCTCGGACCGATTACATCCGTTGCCTTGCAGTCGATACAGTTGGCCTGGTTCACCACCAGACGCCCTTCGTTCAGCTCGTAAACTCCGGCGGGGCACATATGCGCGTAGAGTTGCGCAACTTCCGGCGGAATGTCGGTGCCCACGGTCAGGTGCGACGGGATCGTGTCGCGGGTGGCGTTTCCCGACTTGAAATTCGCGTCGAGCTTGCTGAAGGTGAGCTTTCCATCGGGTACAAACGGCACTTCCGGCGTGACAGTGCGCGACACCTCGGCATCGGTGTGCGACTCGATCCTGCCGCCCGGAAACGCACCTCTCGTGAGCGTCATCAGCGTTGCCTTCATACCTCCGATGTACAGCCCGCCCTTCTGGAAAGCGAGGCGCATGTTGCGCCGCTCCTTCAAGTCTGACGTGATGTAGCTCTCTCTCACGAGAGCGTCGTAGCGCGCCATCGTGTTGTCGCACACATCGTTTTTCTTCAGTGCGTCGAAGATCGTGCGCGCCGCATACATGCCGGACTGCATCGCGTAGTGGATGCCCTTCAGCGATGCCACCTCGACGAGACCGGCCGAGTCTCCCACAACAAGCACGCCGTCGCCGAACCTCTTTTTTGGAAGAGCGTAGTACCCACCTTCAGGAATCGTTTTCGCACCCCACTCGACCATCTCACCGCCTTCGAGATATTCCTTGAAGAGCGGAGCCGTCTTGAGCTTCTGCAGTAGTTCGTGCACATCGAGAGTCGTCTGCCGGTAGTCCATACCGACCACGATGCCCACAGCGACAAGATTCGGGGTCAATGGATACATGAAGCTGCCGCCGAACGCGTCGTTTGGAAGTGGCCAGCCCAGCGTGTGGACGATCGCGTCGAGAGGCTTTTTCGTTTCCCAGATTTCTTTTACACCAAGCGCGTATATCTGCGGATTTTCGGATGTGTTGCCCGCCTGGGTCATCCATGCCTGAGCCAGCGATCCGCGCGTTCCTTCAGAAAGAACCGTGACCCGCGCCGAAATATCGGTGGGAGGAGCGAACCCCGAACCCGGCGTCCCGTCACGCAATACGCCCGTGGGTGTGGTGCGAACGCCGACAACCTTGTCTCCCTCCATCATCAGCGACGCGGCGGGAAAGCCGGTGAAGATGTTGACTCCCAGTCCCTCTGCTTTTTCGCCGAGCCACCGTACCATTTCCGAAAGAGAGGCGATGTAGTGTCCGTGGTTCTGCATCGTCGGCGGCGTCGGAATGCGCTGCGCTCGCATCCCCGTCATGAAGTACACACGCTCGTTGGTAACCGGAGCGCGAAACGGGAAGTCGGAATCGGATAGATCGGGGAACAGCTCCTTGAACGCGCGCGGATTGACCACCGCGCCGGAGAGCGAGTGTTCGCCCAGTCCTGATGCTTTTTCGAGAACTCCGATCTGGATGTCGCCGAGCGTTCCGCCAGCCTCGTTGTCGGCCTTTACGAGTTTTGCCAGCTCGATCGCGCCGGCAAGGCCTGCAGGCCCGCCACCGACGAACACCACGTCCATCGGGACGGCCTCGGCATCGAGTGGCTCGCGGAGAATCAGGTCGGGCGGAAGCTCCGGCTGATACTCCGCGGGAACTATCACGTCGAGGCGACGGCCATGGGCCATGCTAGTGACCCTTCTTCGCTTCGCGGACGGCGGCGGTGAGCGCCGGGACAATCTCGAACACATCGCCGACGATTCCATAGTCCGCGACCTTGAAGATCGGCGCTTCCTTGTCCTTGTTGATCGCGACAATCGTTTTCGACGTGCGCATTCCGGCGAGGTGCTGCACTGCGCCCGAGATGCCGACGGCGATGTAAAGCTCGGGACTTACGAGACGGCCTGTCTGGCCGATCTGATCGGTATGGGGGCGCCAGCCGTCGTCGGTGACCGCGCGTGTAGCGCCAACCGCTGCGTTACCAAAAGCGTCGGCGAGATCTTCGACCAGCTTGAAATTCTCGGCCGCCTTGAGTCCGCGACCTCCCGCAATGATTACGGGCGCGTCGGCGAGGTCGAGCTTGCCGGCAGATCCCGTCAACGTCTCTTTCACGCGAACGCGCGACGCAGATGGGTCGCCCACGGGAGAGACGTTCTCGAGACGTCCAGCCTTTGCGCTCGCGACTGGAGCGTACGTGTTGGGACGCAGCGAGACTACGGCCGGCGTGCCCGCGATCGAAACAGTCGCGACGACCTTTCCGATGTTGATCGGGTGCTTGACGGTGAGCGTGTCGCCGGTGAGTTCGACCGACGTCACGTCGGTGACAATACCGGCCGCCAGTTTTCCGGCGACTCGCGGGGCAAGGTCGCGTCCCAACGCCGAGGTCGCGAACAGCGCAGCGCGGTATCCGCCCGCCTTGATTCTTTCTGCGGCTAGCGATGCGGTGGCTTCGGCGTTGTATTGCGTAAAGCCTTCGTGCTCGCAGACCACTACGACATCGGCGCCGTGCTGGGCGAGTTGTGCAGCTTTCGCGGCGATTCCGGGGGCGCCGACGAGGAGAGCGTGAACCTCTCCGCCCGTCGCGTCCGCGAGTTTGCGCGCGGCAGTGACGGTTTCGAGCGCCACCTTCCTGAGCTCACCGTTTCGCGCTTCAGCGAATGCAAGAATATTTGCCATCAGAGAACCTTCGCTTCTGTCTGGAGTAGTCGAACGAGTTCGGGCACTGCGCCCGCGCCTTCGCCGACGATTTTTCCCGCCGCGCGTTCGGGTGGAAGTTCGAGCTTCTCGACTTTCACCTTCGGCTCTCCAAGCTGGGCCGGCTTTGATTCGAGCGGCTTCTTCCTGGCGGCCATGATTCCCTTGAGGGATGGATAGCGGGCCGTGTTGAGGCCTTCGTCAACGGTGAGAACCGCCGGGAGTGAGAATTCCACGATCTCCTGCGCGCCCTCGAGTTCCCGTTTGGCGGTGCCCTTCCCGTCAGCGATATCAAGTCTCGATATCGACGTGACGCACGCGACGTCGAGCAACTCGGCGACCATCGGCCCTGTCGCGCTGTTCGAGGAGTCGGGCGACAGCTTGCCGAAGAGAATCAGGTCGTAGGCACCTTCCCTGAGCTCTGCGGCAAGGGCGCTGGCGATCGCAAAGCTGTCGAACGGAATTCTCTCGGCCTGGAGATGCACGGCTCGGTCGGCGCCCATGCTGAGTGCCTTCCGAAGTGTCTCCTGTACTGCATTGGGGCCGAGGGAGAGAACCACAACCTCTCCAGTGCCGGCTTTCTCCTTTAGTTGCAGCGCGGCCTCGACGGCCCACGCGTCGAAATCATTGAGGTCGAACTTGACCCCGGTCTCGTCGACCGAGGCTCCATCAGCGGCGATCTTGAATCGCACGTCCATGTCGGGTACGCGCTTGATGCACACGGCGATCTTCACTCCGTGTTCTCCCATGTGAAAGATTTCACTTAAAATACTGGATGTGGGGCGTGAGGTGGAGCCGGATGACGGAAATCCACGACGCCTGGGGGCGTCAGCGAGGCGTAATGCCTTGCCCTGGACGAACGCTCACAATGCCAACCCGCTTTCCAAACGACGCGGGATTGTCAACCAGCTTCACCATCGTCTCGGCGAGGTCATCGTATCCTGTCTCGTTGCTACCGCCTGGCAAATCTTCGTATGCGTATCGCGCGTGCCCCGGTGCAATATCCTCGACCAGGGTGACCGGGCACATCAGCGTCCATAGAAGCCCCGAATCGAGTAACGATTCGTAGTTCCTGACGTGTTCAGCGGCGATGTACCTGAAAGACTCAGGGAGGCCTTCCTTGTTGCGATAACCGCCAGTGGGATGATCGAGTACACCCGCGGCAGCGATTGCCACGATTCTCTGGACGTCCTCAGCGAGCATCGCCTGGATGATTGTCTTTACGCTGTCCGAGAAATCGGTAGACGGCCTGGAAATATCGGCCAATCCCAGGCAGCAGAACACAACGTCCGCACCCCTGAGAGTCTCGGCGACTTTCGCCGGGGATCGCGCATCTCCTTCCACAACCACTAGTCCGTCCGGGCGCGCGAGCCTCGTGCGATCACGCACCAGCACGCGACACGCCCATTTGCGAGCAACCGCATGTCCAAGCACACGGCTGCCCGCTTTCCCGGTGGCGCCGAAAACAGTCGCGATCATGTTGTCTTGCTCATGTTCCCGGGATACTGGCGAGACTATGGCGCCGAGAGATACAGCGTCTCATTGGCGTAGTCGAGTTCCACGCGGAAATGCTTGAGAACATTTCCGGCGAGAGAGCCCACAATCGGCGCCGCCATCATCGAGCTCATATAACGCTCGAACGTTCCTTCCCGTTGCGAGACAACGCCCAGCTCATCCAGAGTTCGCAATCCCCATTTGGCGCCCGGCACGAACATCGTCTCGAGCGTCATCCCGCCGAGGGTCGCGGCTTCTCCAAAAGCGCCGGCGTGACGCGGCCAGTCCGAGTGCGCGCTTCCCCACGCCTTGAGCAAAGTTTCGGACACCATTGTAAATGAAGCGCCAGTGTCGATCAGAAATCCGTGCGTCACTCCGTCAACAATGATCTCGGTTCGCGGAAATCCCTGCTTGCTGGAAACGGGCATCGGGAGCGCGTCTCCCTTCGGCGTCAATACACCCGGGCGCGCAAGAGTGAACGCACTATTGGGATAGTCGAACACGACATGATAGCGGGCTAGTAGATGACCAGGAATCATTCCTTCCGCGCTGCCCGGCGCCACCTTCGGCAGAATGTTGGCACCACCGATCAAGATGGCAACTCGGTCCGGATTCAGTTCAAGTGGAAATGCGCCCACGTAGGCCCTGGGCGGAACCTTCGCGGCTGCGAATTCTCTTCCCTCTTCCTTGCTTGTCTCGCCCCACGTGAGACCGAGGTCGCGCGCGAGCGGCTCGGCGATGATAAATCCGCCGCCGCCCGTATCGATGAGAAAGCGTGCGACGCGCGTCGAGCTGTCGGGTTTGCGGAACGTGACCTCGACAAAGGGACGATTCCCTTCGATGACCAGCGGAACTGTGATCTGGTTCGGCCCGGATTCCTGCTCCGGCGATGGTGAGCATGCGACGAACATTGCTGCACCCAGCACAAACGCCGTCTGACGCGCTTTCATAAGTAATCCGCTCTGATCGTCAGACCGTGTCGGACTTGCGCGGTTGACGCGCGTTCGAATCGGTTCGTCAACGGTTGTTGCCTGAGTCGGAACCAGGCAGAACTTCCCGAAACTCCGGCCGCTGCTTCCATCCGGGCACTGGAGGTGTATGACCCTCGCGGGGCGCATACACCGACTGCTCGACGATCTCCATCTTGTGAACGTACCGCGGGCAATTCGGAAAAATCGCCTCCGGCTTCACACGTACTATCAACTGCGCGCCCACAAACTCCGCAAGCAGAGGATCATCCTCATGCAGCGTCGCGCGACCGCTCACCCGCAGCCGTTTGGGATTTTCGAAGTCGATGAACAGAATCCCGACAAACGGGTTCACCAGAATATTGCCGAGGCTCTTGAACATCCCGTTGCCATCATAGCTCGGAAACGCGAGCGTCTCCGGGTCGAGGATACGTACGAAACCGGGCATGCCTCCCTTGTACGAGCATTCGGGGTGGCCTGCTGCATCGGCAGTCGATAGAAAAAACAGCGGGCGGCTTTCTATGAACGCGCGATCGGCATCCGTAAAGCTGTCATGCGCCAGCATCTCTGCCAGGCGGTCTGCAAGCTTGCGTGTGTCGAATTTGTCCTGAAGCTCCCGCGCTCCCTCGTGATACATCGGAAAGCCCTGCATTATTCCTCCCGCCCCCCTATTTCTTCTCAGGCGACCTGTCTTTCGACTCACCGGTTTCGCCGAGCATCCCACCCTTGGAGACAAGCTGGGCGGCGAGCACAGTCTGAATCACGCTCGCTATCTGATTCGTTGTCGAGTTTGCGGCACCGCCATCCATGCCGCCGGAGATGGTGATGAGCCTCGCCTCGCCGAGCGCGGCCGCGATCTCCGGCGCGATGATCGGGATCATCTCGATCTGGCGATACCTGAAGTAGCTCTCCCCTCCCGCCGCAATTGCCTTGTTAACCTTTTCGATCGCTTCGGCCTGCGCAGTCGCGACGATCCTGATGCGGATAGCTTCCGCTTCGGATGACGCCTGCGCTTGAATGGTGACCCGCGAGGCATCGGCGCGAGCCTGTGCTATCTGCGTTGCGTCGAGCTCGGCAACACGCTGAATTCCCATCGCCTCCTGAAGCTTCGCCTCGGCCTGTGCGACAAGCGCGGCGTTCGATGCTTTCGTCTGATCGAGTTCACGCTGTCGGTCCGAGATGGTGCGTTCCGCTTCGATGGTCGCTTCCTTCGCGCGCCGGGCCTGCTGCGCCTGCACGATATCAGCAGTAGCCTTTGCCTCAGCCGCAGACATACGACGCCGCGCGTCGGCGACCTCGCTCTGCACGAGCTTGATGTTGAGCGAGTTGAAGATGAGACCGAGATCCGTGAGCTCGCGCGAGCAGGCCTTGCGGATGATCACGGCGAGCGGATCGTCGTCGTCCTCGGTTGAGTCGAGTTGCTGCCGTTCGCTGGTCGTCATGGAGAGCGGTCGCGCGACGGGGACGACAGCGATCGACGCAGGGATCACCGCCGGAAGCGCTCGCGACGAGCGGGCGGAGAAAAGCTGGTCATGCGTGAGCAGGTTGATCGCGCGCCGGGCGGAGCTCGATAGAAGGTCAGTAAGCGTGTTGACTTGATCCGCCTCGGGCTTGGCGAAGAACCTGTTTGCCGCGGTCTTGATCATCTGGTCCGTGTCGCCCACAGATACGATGGCACTGGCGAGAACCTGCACCTTGATCGGCTGGGGCGTTCCTTCGTTGTCGA
This sequence comes from Gemmatimonadaceae bacterium, assembly GCA_046593165.1. GTDB lineage: Bacteria > Gemmatimonadota > Gemmatimonadetes > Gemmatimonadales > Gemmatimonadaceae > UBA4720. The sequence goes on along the minus strand of JBKJRW010000140.1, from coordinate 7,329 downwards.
GGTCGGCGGTTTGATCGGTGATGTCGAGGTCCACGTTGATCACCTTGCTCGAGATCGTTGTTCCAATCGTGAGTAGAGGTATCTCTTTCGACTTTCCCGGACCGCGGTAGATGACGCTGCCACCGTTGAGCCAGCTCACGAGACGAATTGTTCCCGCATCGACATTGCGGAGAAACGACGCGACAATGACCGGTATGACGACGAGGACACCAACGAGGACGGCGACGGCAGTGATAACGAGTTCCATTGGCTGATTACTTGAAAGTGAAATTCAGGCGATCGGAAGTGTCACGATACACCGCCCACGGGCGGCGTTCACTTCGGCAATTCGTACTGTGTCGCCCGAGCGGATGCGGACACCGCGCGAGCGTTCCTCCTGCGACAGGGTCGCCAGAAGCTGAACGACCTGGCCGTCAACGTCTATTGCGACGAGCCCGCATCCGTTGGCATCAAATCCTGTCACCGCACGCCCCTCATCTTCAATCGCACTTTCGAGTGTCACCGCGGGGTTTGATTCGAAACGAAACAGAAACCGCCACAGCGGGCCGACGAGTCCCAGCTCGAATGCTGCGGCACCTAGAATCGCTGCGCCCAGTTGCCACGGCCCGCCGAGTGGAGCGGCGAGCAGTCCGCCGGCACCGAACCCAACCATGAGGGCGAAGAGGAGGCGTGGTGAGAGAAGCGATGACCAATTGAAGCCGTGCGCCGCCAGGTCGTGGTGGCCACCATGTGAAGCATGACTCGGCGCATGACCGTGACCTGCATGTAGATCGGGCGCGTGGGACGGGCCGTGCCCGTGCCCTCCACCGCCCGTATCCCCGCCGTGTCCGCTGCCGTGACCATGGCCATGGCTGCCATGCGAGAGGCCACCGACCGCCATCGCGCCAAGACCTATGGCACCGGTAGCGAGCGTCACGAGATAAAGATCCATACAGATAGATACAGCCTTGGGTTGCCGCCGGACAGGCCGACTCTTATCGCCGAGGAACCTAAGTCTAACGCACCTTTGCGAGCGCGGTGATGATCAACGCGGCCCACTGAGGCCCCAGATAGCCTTTATCGGTGTCATCGTACGACTCGGTCGTCGAGTGGGAACCCGTTCCTCTTCCACCGCCATCGATCGTGATGGCGGGAATGCCGAGACTGATCGGAAGGTTGGCGTCGGTGCTGCTCGCTCCTGTGGGCTCGCCGAAGCCGAGCGCCTTGCCTGCGGCGATGGCAACCTGCACGATAGGCGCGGAATCGGACTGCGCGCCGGTTGGCCGTATCCCCATGGTATCGATCTTCATCGTGATTTTCGGATGACCATTAACCCACCGCGCGTTTTCGCTCGCGAGGGCGGACCGCACCGCCCGCTGGAAAACAGAGTCTATTCGATTTAACCCGGCTGCCGATTCCGATCGCATGTCCACATCCATCACGCCTTCGGGTGAAATGCTGTTCACCGACGTTCCGCCAGAAACGACTCCCACGTTGAACGTGACTTTCGGATTAGTCGAGACCTGAATGTCGGCGATGGCCGCGATCGCCCGTCCAAGCGCGTGAATGGGATTGGGCATGCCGAACGCGCCGTAGCTGTGCCCGCCCGGGCCTTTGTATGTCACGCGGTATCTGTGGCTTCCTACCGCCCGGCTCGTGATGCCCAAACCGGTACCATCGACAGAAATGAAGTAGTCGATCTTTCCCGGGAACTCCTTGAGAAGAAGGTGGCGCGTGCCGCGAAGATTGCCTTCGCCTTCCTCGCCGACGTTGCCGACGAAATAGATCGTGCCCTCAGTTCGAACCCGCGCGGCATCGAGAGCTTTTGCAACCTGCAGCAGGACCGCGAGCCCGCGGCAATCGTCGCCGATTCCGGGCCCTTTCATGACGGTACCCGCTCGGCTGACACTCACGTCCGTTCCTTCAGGGAACACCGTGTCCAGATGTGCCATGATGAGAACCGTCGGTCCATTTCCTGTCCCGGGTCGTTCCGCAATCACGTTGCCTTCGCTGTCGATGCGGACATTCCGGTAGCCAAGCATTTCGAACCTGCGCTTATACTCTGCGGCTCGAACGGCCTCCTTGAATGGAGGCGCGGGAATCTCGCAGATGGATTTCTGCTGGTCGAGGGTCCACGCGTTATCGGCCTTGATCGCCGCCAGCGCCGTCATCACCGCAGGGTTACGGTGCGGAATCGAGATGACCTGCGCGCTGCCAGTGGTGGCAAGGAGAGCGAGGGTCGCAACTGCGCCGGTGATGGATTTCATTTTCGCCAAACTTTTCACGCAGTTGTTGAAGACGCTCGAATTCCCGTTCACACAGCAGTCTCGTCGATCTCGATTTCGATACCCCCCACCCAACCCGCAACCACGTTGTAGATGAGACAGGCAATGGCCGTGAAGACGAATCCCGCGATGCCATAAATCACGGGCAGCGCTATTGCAACGCCGATGCCGAAGCCTGACTGGTTCGGAACGAACATGCTGGCAAGCACGAAGAACGGGATCAGCACGACCCCTATCAGCGTGTACAGCACACCGAGAACTTTCGCTGTCTGTCCCACGCCGAACCGTCGAATGCGTTGCGCCATTGTGACTCCGTGTGAAGGGGTGATTTGCTACTCTGCCGTTGACGGGTCGATTATTGTCTTGATCTCTGACACGCGGTTTGCCGGAAACCCACCCAGGCGTGCGTGCTCGCGAACCAACTCCTCGTTCGGCGCGCGGTATACGCAATAAATCTGATCGCCGGTGACGTAGCTGTGGACCCACTGGATTTGCGGACCGAGTTCGTTGAGCACGCTGCATGACTTCTCGGAGATGGCCTTGAGGTCTGCGGGTGAAAGCGCACCTGCGCCAGGGATGTTTCGCTCAATCAGGTACTGTGGCATCGAAGCTCCGGGAAAAAAAGTGGATCACGACGAACTTACGGCTGCCCATGGCGTCGCAAGAGGGCAGGGCAAGCTGCAGAAACAGTACAACAATTGCGGCATTGCCGCTTCCGACACGCCGCGCGATAACCATTGGCCGGCGCGGTAGTCGTCAGGTCGCTCCGGAGTCTCGCCGGCCCCCGGCAAGTGCCGCACTCTTTCCCGCCAGCCGCCCAGTCGCCCACGCCCACAGGAAGTTATAGCCGCCGACAGGACCAAAGGCATCGAGCACTTCGCCGCAAATGTAGAGTCCGGGATGGCGGCGGCTCTCCATTGAACCCGGATCCACTTCTGCGAGGCTGACCCCACCACCGGTTACCTCTGCTTTCCGGTAGCCCTCGTCTCCGTTCCACGGCAACTCGCATGCGACCAACGCCTTGATGACGCGGATTCGTTCATCGCGGCGGAGTTCGGCGAGCAAGCGAGCCGGATCGCAATCAGCCAGCTTCAGGAGTACGGCAGCGAGACGATCGGGCATGTGGGCCCGAACTGCGCCGGCTACGGTGCGATTTCCGTGAGGCTGAAGTGCCGCTTCCCACGCACGAGCGTCAAGTTCGGTCCACTGCACCGTCACGCGCGCCGACCCGTTCGACTCGCTGCGCGATCGCACCGCAACGTGAGAAATATCGAGAACAGCAGGGCCGCTGTAGCCCTGGTGAGTGAAGAGGAATCCACCGGTTGCGGTTGCTGAGCGCAGAGTGATGTCGTCCTTCGCAGTAATCGTTACGCGGAGGGACACTCCACTGAGGTCGGCGAACGGTGAGTCGGTTGCGGTAAGCGGCGTGAGCGCCGCGTAAACCGGATTCATTGTGTGACCGAGGCGCATCAGCTCTCGGAGGCCAAGCCCGTCACTTCCGGTATTCGGTACGGAGAGGCCGCCGGCGGCCACGATGACAGCATCGCAATCGATCGAGGGTTGACCTTCACACTCGACTTGCCACCCACCGTCCCGCGGTGTGAAGCCTGTCACGATAGTTTCGTTGCGGACCGTCGCGCCTGCGCGCCTCGCATGAGCGAGCAGACCATCTCGCACATCGCGAGCCTTGTTCGACACGGGGAAGAGTTTTTGAGATTCCGGCTCCTCAGCGAGAGGAATTTGCAGGTCGTTCTGGAAAAACGCGATTTGCTCAACAAGCGGCCACGAGCGCAGAATCTTGCGCAGCGAACGCGGCGATGAGTCAGTGACGAAGCGTGATTCATCGACGCGCATTGGCAGCACATTGCATCGACCGCCACCACTGATGAGAATTTTTCTGCCACCATCCCGGGTGCGCTCGAGCAGTGTAGTCTCTGCGCCGTTGGTTGCGGCGAAGATTGCAGCCATCGATCCGGCTGCACCTGCGCCGATTACGACGACGCGGTGCGGTGAGTGGAGATCAGGGTAGGGCATGCCGCCGAATAGGCCCGAAAGCGATGCGACTCGCCGTCAATTGTGATCGCGCGCCGGATCGGGAGCTGGAACGAGAGTTGGATCGCGCCCGGGCAGGAGTTCCTCCAGCGCCAGTCGGGTTTTGGGCAGAAGCTGAGTTTCGTCGAAGTACCGCGCCACGATGGTCATTGCCTGCTCGCTCGTCGCGACGTTCAGATACCTGAGGAGATAGCGCACGTCGTCCAAATCGTGGAATTCCGCGCCGAGTCGCATTGCGGCGCACTTCATCGCGAGAAGGTATTCGGGCCGGGCAACGAAAACGCACAGATGCGAGAGCTCGAGGAATGCGTCGAACTCTCCCCGCGGGCTGAGGTAAGCCTTCACTGAATCATTGAGCCATGAAGCCGGAACGTTCGCCGTCAGCGCCACCCGCGCCGCCGCTTCGCGCACTTCTCTCGCCGGCCGGAACAGCGCATCCACATCCCGCGTGGCATCACGGGCGTTCAGAGCGAGACACATGACCGCGCCACCCACAAGGAAGAGCTCTCCCTCCACGGCCTTAGCGGCAAGCTCGCGGTTGAGCATCTCGAAGAGCCGGTGAATGTCCGCCCGGGTGAGCCGGGTCGAATCGCCGGTCATCACACGCGGGCGCCGATGCTCGAATCCACGAACAGATTCCGCCGCTTGAAGGCCACCGGAGAGACCCTCAGAAGATGAGGCCGAAGTGCCTTCAGGTCGCCGGCGAAGTACGGCTCGACCAGTGGCGAGACGTCGCGAACCCATGGCGGTGGAGCGGCTCGCTTCAGAGCGCAGGCCTGCTCTACCATCGCAGCCAGGTAGTTCTGAAGGAATTGCGAGAGCCCGGAAAGGTCGGCGTGCCGTACCGCTTCAGCGAGCTGGACGGCCACGAGTTCGCCGAGGAAATCGTTGAGCGCCGCCAGCACAAACCGCGGGTTTGGATCGTCGCGGAGATTGCTCACGAGGGTATCGAATCGCGCACCGTCCGCGGGAAGGGAGCGCGACAGGATGTAGCTCGACAGGTCCTGATCCGCGCGCTTGGCCAGCCGCCGGAGTGCCGCTTTCTGCTCGGGGGTAACGCGCACCTGAATGTTCTGGCTCCGGATCACCATTGGCTGATAGTGGCGTACCGGCCAATTTTTGTCAATACATATGTCATTACAGTAGCCCAGGGGCCGCGCTCTTCCGCCTCAGACGGTCCAGCGCGACGCTCGTGAGCACCCGAAAACGAATCAGACGCCAGGCTAGCCGACAAGCGCGGGACGCCGCTCCCCATGTCGCGTCGACTGCTCGAACGCGTGTGCCAATTGCAGCACGCTCCAGTCTCCCCGCGCCCGCCCCACGATCTGAATTCCCACGGGAAGCCCGCCACTCGTAAAGCCAGCGGGGACGGAAATCGCAGGATTCGACATGAAGGTCACGTACCAGCACGAGCGCATCCAGTCGATGTACGTCGTCATCGAGGTCCCGGCGATGTCCCGTGGGTATTCGATGCCCACATCGAACGGCGCGACCTGTGTGACAGGCAGAACGAAGTACTCAAACTGCTTGAACAAAGTCGCTGCCTGATCGAACATCAGAGACTGTCGCGCACTTGCCTTCGCGACATCGGCCGCAGTCTGCCGCTCGGCTTCCGCGATCTCCCACTTGACGGTGTCCTTCACCAGGTCAGGGTGTTGTCTGGCGAGCGCCGCGTATCCAACGTGATAGGAGAGGTGCCGCAGCGTCGGAAAGGCGCTATCCACGCCGGTGAAATCCGGCTCAGCCTCTTCGACTACGCAGCCGAGTGACTCGAATACCTTCCGGTTATCGTCGATAATTCGCCGGGTCTCGGGCTCGAAGGGAATACCGCCGAGTCCTTTCCACCACGCCACTCGTACTCCCTTGAAGTTACGCCCCAGTGGTTTCGCAAATCGCGAAGGGTCTTCATCGATGGAGAGCGGAGTGTGCGCTTCTGGGCCCGCGATCGCGCTGAGGAAGAGGGCCACGTCTGCGACGTTGCGCGCCATCGGACCTGCCACCGTAAGAGGCGACCAGGTGTGCGCATCGGTCGGCACGCGTCCTGGCGATGGACGCAAGCCGACCACGTTGCAGAACGCAGCGGGATTCCGGAGCGATCCGCCCGTATCACTGCCGTCGGCGATGGGCACCATTCCGCATGCCAGTGCTACGGCTGCTCCGCCGCTGCTGCCACCACACGTCTTCGACACGTCATATGGATTTCGCGTCGCGCCAAAGACGGGATTAAAGGTTTGCGATCCCGCACCGAACTCGGGAGTGTTCGTTTTCCCCAGCGTCAGCGCGCCAGCGCCGCGGATCCGTCGCACGATCAACGCATCCTTCGTGGGAACATTGTCGCGATAAAACGGCGACCCCCGTGTAGTGCGAATACCGGCTGTGTCCACCAGATCCTTGTGAGCCACCGGCAGTCCATGGAGCGGGCCGAGGGGACGACCGCGAGCAATCGCTTCGTCTGCTGCCGCAGCACTGGCCATCGCCCGGTCCGCAGCAAGTGTCACGATGGCGTTCACCCCGTGATTCACACGATCAATCTGCGAGAGGTGCGCCTGCGATATCGCGTCACCACCGCTCACGATTTCTCCCCTTTTTGCAACGCCGCCAGCCAGTTGCGCACCAACACGAGCTTGAATGTAGCCCGCAGATGGTTCTTGTCATGCGGAGTCACGATCGCCGGTAGACTCCTGGACGCCGGGTCGAGCACTCGAGCCATGCAGGGCGTGCGCGAGCGCAGTTTCTCGTGCAGCGAGTGCTGCCGGCTCCGGCGTTGTGAATCCCGGACCCCTTGGCGACTCACAGCGTGGTCAGGCCAGGATTTGCCTGGCAAATGATTCGGCATCGATGTTTGCGCCACAAACCACCACGCCAACACTCTTCCCCTCCAGTCGTGCGCGCAGTGGATGCACCAGTGCGGCGAGGGCCGCTGCGCCGGCCGGTTCGACAGCGAGTTTCGCCGACCGAAAAAGCAATCGCATCGCTTCCCGGATCTGATCGTCATTTACCAGTACCACTTCGT
>JBKJRW010000174.1:0-3461 GCA_046593165.1 Gemmatimonadaceae bacterium | reverse complement strand
CGAGCTGCTTCTCATGCTCTGCATTCTTCTCTTCATTCCGGGAGACTACGCCGGAGCATGCTTCATCGGCTTCGCGATCGGTGAATCCCTTGGCGCTGCGGCGTTGAGAATCGCCGGTGGAATCTTCACCAAGATTGCCGACATCGGCGCCGATCTTATGAAGATTGTGTTCAATGTGAAGGAAGACGACGCTCGCAACCCTGGCGTAATTGCCGATTGCACAGGTGACAACGCCGGCGATTCAGTCGGGCCGAGTGCCGATGGTTTCGAGACGTACGGCGTGACCGGTGTTGCGCTCATCTCATTCATTCTGCTTGCCGTGACCGAGCCTGCGGTGCAGGTGCAACTCCTGGTGTGGATCTTCGCGATGCGCATCATGATGATCATCGCGAGCGGTGCGTCGTACCTCATCAACGAGGCGATCGCCAGGCGCCGTTACATCGACGCCGACAACATGAACTACGAGGCGCCTCTCACATCACTGGTGTGGCTGACTTCGATTGTTTCGGTGGCGCTCACCTACGTCGTCTCCTGGCTCCTCATTCCCGACATCGGCGACGGATCGCTCTGGTGGAAGCTCTCAACCGTAATCAGCTGTGGCACACTCGCAGGCGCGATCATTCCCGAGCTGGTCAAGATATTTACGTCAACCGAATCCACGCACGTGCGTGAGGTGGTGACATCGTCGCGCGAGGGCGGGGCATCGCTCAACATTCTTTCCGGGCTCGTCGCAGGTAACTTCAGCGCCTACTGGCTTGGCATCGTGATCATGCTGCTCATGTCGATCGCCTACGGCGTGAGTACGCTCGGCATGGGTACTCTGATGTTGGCGCCGGCTGTGTTCGCGTTCGGCCTCGTGGCGTTTGGATTCCTTGGTATGGGCCCAGTGACGATCGCGGTGGACTCGTACGGCCCGGTGACGGACAACGCGCAGTCGGTATTCGAGCTCTCCACTATCGAGCAGATGCCGGGCATCGCGCAGGAGATACAGAAGGACTACGGGTTCACTCCGAACTTCGAGCGCGCCAAGCATCTGCTCGAGGAGAACGACGGAGCGGGGAACACGTTCAAGGCGACGGCGAAGCCGGTCCTCATTGGAACAGCGGTAGTTGGAGCCACGACGCTGATTTTCTCGATCATCATGTCGCTGACGCATGGACTGCAGCCAGAGCTTCTCACCAACCTGTCGTTGATGCACCCACCGTTCCTGCTTGGCCTCATTACCGGTGGTGCAGTGATCCACTGGTTTGTTGGTGCCTCGACGCAGGCGGTCACCACTGGCGCCTACAGGGCCGTGGAGTTCATCAAGGCCAACATGAACCTCGAGAGCACGGCGAGAGCATCAGTTGCGGACAGCAAGAAGGTCGTGGAGATCTGCACCAAGTATGCACAGAAGGGGATGTTCAACATCTTCCTGACTGTGTTCTTCTCGACGCTGGCATTTGCATTCGTTGAGCCGTACTTCTTCATCGGCTATCTCGTGTCGATAGCACTGTTCGGTCTCTACCAGGCAATTTTCATGGCCAATGCCGGCGGCGCGTGGGACAACGCCAAGAAGATCGTCGAGGTCGAGCTGAAGCAGAAGGGAACCGATCTGCATGCGGCGACGGTAGTGGGTGACACTGTCGGCGATCCGTTCAAGGATACGTCGTCGGTCGCTCTCAACCCGATCATCAAGTTCACGACTCTTTTCGGGCTTCTTGCCGTGGAGCTTGCCGTATCGCTCACCGCGCAGCGTGGCCCGGTGCTGGGACACGTGCTTGCCGCGGTCTTCCTGCTTGTCTCGATGTTCTTCGTCCATCGCTCGTTTTACGGAATGCGAATCGAGTCCAAGTAGTACACTCTACTCCTTTAGCCCCTGGCCTGTGATGTGGAAATTATTGAAGAAGATCTCGCTGACCAAGTGGATTCTCATCGCAATGGTGATCGGCGTGATTATCGGGGTTGCGGCGCCGGAGTTCTCAGCGAACCTGAAGGTCTTCTCGAACATTTTTCTGCGGATGATCAAGTCGATCATCGTGCCGATAATCTTCGGTACGCTCGTCGTCGGCATCGCGGGGCATGGCGACGACATGAAGCGCGTGGGGCGTCTGGCGTTCAAATCGATCGTTTACTTCGAGGTTGTCACGACGCTGGCCCTGTTCATCGGACTTGCCGCAGCGAACCTCACGCGTCCGGGCGACGGCGTTGTTCTTCCTCCATCGGCGACGGCTGATCAGGGCAGGGCCCTTGCTGCCACGCGGCCTACGGCATCCGCGTTCCTGGAGCATGTGGTGCCGACCAGCTTCTTCGAAGCCGCGTCGAAAAACGAGGTGCTGCAGATTGTTTTCTGGTCGATCCTGTTCGCCGTCGCGCTGTCGCAGGTCAGGGGCAAGCCAAAAGAGATCATCATCACTGGCTGCGAAGGACTGGCGGAGGTGATGTTCAAATTTACCGGCATAGTGATGAAGTTCGCGCCGATAGGGATCGGCGCGGCGATGGCTGTGACGGTTGGACACAGCGGCCTCGGTGTTCTGGTCAACCTCGGGCAGCTTATCCTCACGCTGTACGGCGCCCTGGCCGTGCTCGTGCTGTTCGTGCTACTGCCGGTAGCTCTCGTGTTCAAGGTCCCAATAAAACAGTTTTTGCGAGTGGTAAAGGAGCCTGCGCTCATCGCGTTCTCGACGACGTCTTCGGAAGCAGCGCTTCCGCGCGCGATGCAGGCGATGGAATCCATCGGAGTGCCGCGCCGCATCGTGGCGTTCGTCATGCCGACGGGATACTCGTTCAATCTCGATGGTACGACTCTTTATCTCGCTGTCGCTTCAGTATTCGCCGCGCAGGCAGCCGGGGTCGACATGACCCTTGGCCAGCAACTCATCATGATGCTGACGCTGATGCTGACGAGCAAGGGAGTGGCGGCCGTTCCCCGTGCATCGCTCGTGATTCTGTCGGGAACGCTCGCGAGCTTCGGGCTTCCGCTGGAGGCAGTAGCTCTCATACTGGGCGTAGATGAACTGATGGACATGGCGCGCACGACGATCAACCTGGTAGGAAATTGTCTGGCGACTGTCGTGATGGCGAAATGGGAAGGCGAGTTTGCTCCGGTAGCTGAGCCTGTTTCTTCGTCGCTGGCCGCATGACGCCGGTTAAAGGCTGGCGGCGTCCATACCGGCAAGGGCAAGCGCTGACCTGACGGCACCGCGGGCCGCGATGATTTCACCGGGACGAATCTGAGCGCCGGGCACGGCGGACTTCAGCCGCTGCTCGAGGCGCTTTCTCAATAGCGAACCCTTGCCTAGCAGTCCTCCAGAAAATGCCACCGGCACGGCGGCCCGTTCGTCCATGAAAAGCCGGATGGCTAACGCGCGGATGTGCAGAACCAACTCCTCCACGGCGAATCCGACGAGCGAGTTCGCGCGCACGTCGCCCGCAACGGCCGCATTGAAAACCACTGGAGCCAGAGCAGCCAGCTCACGCGG
>JBKJRW010000024.1:0-5835 GCA_046593165.1 Gemmatimonadaceae bacterium | reverse complement strand
TCGGGCGGTGAGCGGAGTCTTTGATTTCGGCTTGTTGGCAACCATCGCTTTCAAGACAGCGTCAGAAACGACGACTTGCTGCGGCTGCCCCTGCGAGGCCGCTGACGATGCCGAAAGAACGAACGTCGCCGCGCCGATGAAAGCAAATCGCATGGTCATGGCGCTCTCTATTGAATGGTGAGTGTGTACCCGCCCGTTTGCGACGCTACCGCAGTACGCGCGAAGATGGCGTAGTAGTTCGTCTGGACGGCCGTGTAGGTGATCTGCGCATCTTTCGTCGTCGCATCCTTGTTGTCGTTCTGAGCGACACTTAGTCCGTCCACGCGGATGACCTCGAGATACGAGTCTACTGTGGACGACGTCATGTTGAGCGTCACGGACTGGCCCGCTCTCAGGAAAATGAAAACTGCATCGGCGTAGATCGGTGCTGCCGGAAGCGTGGTCCTGAGGCAGTCCGTCGCCTCGATGTTCTGGTTAGTGGAGATGCCCTTCACACTGAACACGACCTCGCAATTTCCAACATTGGTGGAGGTTGTGCTCGTCGAGATTTCGTACTCGCCGGTTACGCCCGGATTCAATGATCCCGGGCCGAGGAGATATGAGCCTGCCGGAAGAAGAGCCTTGATGCCCGAGTTCGTTCCGGTGTCAGTCTCGTCGTCATTCTCAGCTATCGTTGTCCCGTCGGGAAACGCCAGCAACAGGTACGCATCGAAAGCTGCTCCCTGCTTGAAGAAGTAAGCATCCGCAGTCGGAACTGTGGTGGTGAAGAAATCGACGAGCGCGCCATCAGAAAGCTGACAATCAGTCGTGGACAGCGTTCCGCTGCTTGTAGTTCCAAAAGTGTGATTGGTCCTGACGCTGCATGCCGCGGACATCGCAATCGCATTGAACGTGACCGACGGAACCCCGGCCGCTGATGCAACAAGAGTGTTCGAGCCTGGGTTCGTACCGAGCGTCCAGCTTCCAACGGTGACGACTCCTGAGGCGTTCGAGGTTGCCGTTCCGCCGGTGACGGATCCGCCGCCAACGCCGACGGCGAAAGTTACGACGACACCGGATTTCACATTTCCGTTCGCGTCCTTGACGATCACCGACGGAGCGACTGGAACGGTACTGCCCGCCGCTGCCAACTGGCCGTCACCAGCTGATTTCGTCAGCGACGCAGCCGCACCCGCGGCCCCGGTTGCATTGAACGTGACCGCGAGCGAGCCAACAGACGCGGTGAGAACATTGGCGCCTGCCGTGGCGCCGAGTGTCCACGCGCCGACGGTGGCGATTCCCGAGGCGTCGGTGGTTGCGGTCGGACCGGTTATCGAACCGCCCCCGCTCACTAACGCGAATGTCACTGTTGCGCCGCCGAATGGATTTCCATTCTGATCACGCACGATCACTGAAGGAGCGGGGGAAACCGCACCGCTGGCGACGCCGGAAATCGACGTTTCCGAGTTAGCGATGATCGTCGTGGCGACAGCAGCCACTGGAGGCTCTGTAGGCGCTTTTGTCTCTCCGTTGCAGTTGACGAAAATCAGCAGCAGTAATGCGGGGCCAAACTTTCCTGCACGGACAAGGAGTTTTTTCACACGGTCGCCTGAGAGTCAGAAGCAAACATCCCGGATGGTAGGCAGAGGGGGATCAACCGCCATCGCTTGATTATTGACACAACTGCAAAAAGCAGAAGAGTGGGTTCTTCCGGGATGAGTTCCCCTGGTTTGCCTCTGGCTGGCTTGATGCCATCGAGACAGTGTTACTGAAGGATGACCAGGCGGCCTGACCGTAGACGTTGTAGTACCGGACGCGCCCTTTTACGCTGTCGCCAATGTTGAAAACGTCGAAAGGGGTTTGCGTAGCGCCAGGACCGGCCAGCAGCTCCGTTTCCTTAAATACGAAGGAATTCGACCCGGGAGCCTGCACCCAGAACTCCGCTTCAGCTGCCCAGGCTGTGGTCGTGTTACTCCAGCGAAGCTGCGCATGTCCGTTCGCCGAACTTGCGATTTTTACGCCTGTCGGTACGTCCGTCAGCGGGTTCGCGTACGTTTGTCCTTCTGGCGTTAGACTCCCATCGTCATTCGCCAGATAGCGAGCTTCGCCAGCCCAACTCTGGTAGGCCCAATAAACGGCTCCATTAATTCTGTTGTCGTTTATGAGTCGACCCATCGCCTGCTTCAAGTGCTCCTGATAATCCGGCACGGGTTCACGCCACCCGAGAAATCCCCACGCGCCGAGTACCATGTTCGCGCCGTGGGATACGGACCACGCTGCTGCGCGGTCTACCCTCGACCACCAGCCGTTCATATCTCCAGCACCGAACGCCAACCCGAAATCGTGGAAGCGCCATTCGTCAACAGGTGGCGCCACTCCGTAACGCCGTACATACGCGTTGTAAAACTGATCGGCGTAGCCGATCGAGTGCATGCTCTGACGGCAGGCCTCGTCTCCCGGCGGGCAACATCGGTCATTTGGCTCTGCAAATCCTGCGGGAGAGACCCGTGCTGTGGGATCCGCGCCGCGCACTGCCGTAACGAAGTTGCGATAAATACCCGCGTATTCGTAGGGATCGAAGCAGTACTGGTCAGGCTCATCGCCGTTGATATAGAGGTGGCCGGGGTTAGCACGCGCGAAGGACAGCACGCTTTGATCGGGATAAAGGCCGGAAAACTGGCGGTCCTGGCGAACGTCGGTTGCGAACATTTGCGTCTGGATCGGACTGGAACTGTAGCTCTGCGACCACGCGAGAAAGAACTTGTTAAATGGGACGTTATCAGTCCGGGCGACACCCGGGAGCCTGGGGCCTGTGGGTTGGAGCCTGGGGCCTGTGGGTTGTTGATCGGCGCACCCGGACACGATCAAGCATAGGAGTGCTGCGGGGATCATCGCGAATCCCACGGACTTTGACCGCCATAACTTCGGGTGATACATAGCTATCCTCTGGGTGTGCCATAGAAACGGCCGACCGTCACTGTATTTGCTGACGTTTGAGGTGGGTGGGCGCAACCTAAGAGGGATTTTCGATCTTACAAGAGCTGTTTTCCGACACGTAGTTGTAACCCCGGTCAAGGAGAACGATCCGCTTCCTGGAGATGGCTCAGCGCCGATAAATCGTTGGCGCGCGCGCCAGGTCGTCCAGTTGCTTCATCACGGACTGTACGTAGGCGTGGGAAAGAGAGTTCTTTATCTGTTCTTCGAACGTGGCCATTTCAACCGGGCGGCTGGTTTGCTGGAGAAGATACGGTACAGTCCATTTCTGAGATAGCCAGTGTCAGTCATGAACCTATGGACGTGGTGCACAGGCTACAGCCGGCGCTTCAGAAACTCCGGCGTGAAACCCTGGAGGTATGACGAAAGACGTTCGAACTCGTTGGTGACCATCATCAAACCAACGAGGATCAGCAGCAGGTGATACTCTGGCATCAACTTTCTAATCGGCAACTCCATGTCGCATCCTTCCTCAATCCCAGGCCCAGGGGATTCTTCCGGTACGAAATCTTCAACGACGTTGAACGTTGTAGAGCGCAATGTTCGAGCTCTCGTCGAGCATGCGGCCGAGCAGGAACGGGCAAAATCCACAGGCGACCGGTTGGCGGCGGCAATCTCATCCTTCGTCGGTTCGATGACATTCGTCTACCTGCATGTTATTGGGCTTGCATTGTGGGGCGCGGCTGAGCTGGGCGTGATTCCCGGCCTTCACAACGTTGGTCTGTCGTTCAGCAGGCTGGGAACGATCGCCTCGATCGAAGCGATATTTGTCGCAACGTATGTGCTGATCGCACCAAACCGGATGGCGGCCCAGCAGGAGATCCGCAATCATCTGGACGTTCAGGTGAGTCTTCTGAACGAGCATGAAACGACTCACATTCTCCGCCTCGTAGCCGCGATGAGCGAAAAGATGGGACTTCCCGAAGCACGTGATCCGGAGATTCAGGAGCTGATACGCGATGTTGAGCCTTTACATATGATCGACCGGATCGCGGCGCACTCGGACGAAGTCGAAGAAGAGATCCGCAAAGATCAAAGCGGAAGATAGCTGGCGCATGCTGCGAAGTGGCTCGCCCGGGGACGTCGACTTGCCCGGGCAAGCTGGGTTCCCTGTTGTTATCTCAGACCGGTGATGGCAATCTGGTACTCTTTGGCGTTTGTGTCATATCCAATAGAGTACGAAGTGGGATAAGATCCGGGCTTTGCGTAGCTGGCAGGCAGTTTTATCGTCGTGATTGACATCGCCGGTTTCGACTCGAGCAGCGCCTTGGTCACCATCGGCTCATAGAAGG
Source organism: Gemmatimonadaceae bacterium (assembly GCA_046593165.1). GTDB lineage: Bacteria > Gemmatimonadota > Gemmatimonadetes > Gemmatimonadales > Gemmatimonadaceae > UBA4720. The sequence goes on along the minus strand of JBKJRW010000024.1, from coordinate 1,570 downwards.
TGAGTGCGCCATCCCATGACCCGTAGATGAATTCCTTTGTGAACGCTTGACCACTGAAGGTCGGGGAGCTGGGATCCGTCCAGTGAACACCCATCCGCGGAATAGCAAACGCGTCATTCACGTATCCGGATGGTCTGAACTCCGCACTCGGCAGGCGCCCCGTTTTGGTCACGAACTGGGGGTCAGAAGGAAGAATCGCCGCGCGTTCCGCTGGAGTGATTGTGTAGAAATGGACATCGAAGTGGGGAACGGTGAAGACACCAGCAGGAGGATGTCCGGTGGGGTTCCAGTTCACGACGGCGTGAGTAAACGGAGCGACAGTCGCCTCGGACGGCAGCGCCAGCGCGTACTCAGTGCCCGCAGTGGGCAGGCCGGCGAGCGCCGTTTCGGATAAGCTCACACCGAGGCTGACCGGTGCGCCGTTCGAGGTAACCTCCAGGTAAGTTCTTGCCGTTCCATTGCCCATCGCCATCGAGGGGCCGAAGTATGTCTTGTTCGGCGATGTCCCGTCCGAGCACGCAAGCGCTGTAAGACCCACGACGGCGGTAACTGCTGCGCCCAGCAAATTCCTGGAAAGTGTCATTCGATTCTCCTCCTTGAGGTAGTTTCGCTCAGATGTGCACCACGATAGCAGACTATGGTGCGCGGTCAGACGCGCAAGTACGTAAAGCCGGCTTCCTGAGCCCGGTTGATGGCGACGACCATCGCTGGAACGAGGATCATTCCCGGCAACCGCGACGCCTTGAGATCCTCGTAGACTGCCTCGTAGGTCTCACCGCGTTCGGCCGCAAGTCCGCGCGCTCGAAGCCGGAGAGCGGTGTGGCACATCAGGAAAATAATTCCCCGCTTTTGCGACTCGGCGATGCCGAGGCGTCCGCCCGCGGCAAAGATGTTCTTCAATGCCGGCTCTTTGGTCGCCGGGTCAGTGACGCTGGACCCCTTCCCCATCGAATATTTCGCCCACGCCGCATCATTGAACCCGAGCGACAGCGCGCCACCGTGAATTCCGATAACGGCGTTTACCTCACCCGGTTTCGCTGCGAATTCTCCAGCATAAGCGTCGAGGAAGTTGTTGGCCATCAGCATCGCACCGTCCCCCGCTGCCGTGGCGTGAAACATCTGCCGGTGCTTGCCCTTGAGAGGTTTCATCCAGGCATCATGCTCGGAGTCGGCCGCTCCCCCGATGAGGATCGCGTCGGCGTGTGCGACGGATGGAATTCCGATGCCGAATGCGGCGAGGACGCTGGCGGCGCGGCCCAGGAAGTGTCTGCGGGGATGCGAATCTGCGGATTCATTCATGTTAATCCTCCTTCCTGACGAGGTAACGATCGATCCGTCAAGGAAGCGGTGGACCGAGAGGGCGGGCACCTCCAAAGTACAATTGCCAGCGTCGCCACGCCACAACCAAAGGCGAGAGTGCCCTAATCGAGATGGTTCGAGTCGGCGGCTCTTGGCACTGTCATTATCATCGTCGTGCCCTCGCCCGGCGTGCTCGACGCAGTGAGATCACCCCCCATCAGCTGAGCCAACTTCCGGCCGATTGCGAGCCCGAGTCCCACGCCGCCTGGAT